>URGO01000056.1 GCA_900547435.1 uncultured Parabacteroides sp. | reverse complement strand
AACTGATACGGCACAAAGGGGAAGGTGGCAGAGAACTCCGCGCTGTCCGCAAAGCCCTTGATGTCCAGTACCGGATTGTTAAAGGTGTAGAGATTTTTCAAGACAGCGTGTTCCTTGTCGTACACCATGTGGAGAAGCTGGTCAGCCTCTTCGGTCTTTGCCAGCACACGCTTTTTGATGACCTCATCAACGGAAGAAGAGGACAGACTGAGGCGGGTGTTGAAGCGTCCCTGAATCTTGGAAAAGTCATCGCCGGAGATATGGACAACCGAGGCAATCGCCTCCTGGCTCGTGACCATCACCCAAACTTTGCCCATGCAGCGGGTTCCGATTTCTTCCACAAGGGATTGCAGATTGATCATCAGATCCCCGTCGTCACCGATATACTGACCGACCTCGTCCACCATAAACAGCAGACGGAAGTTCTTTCCTTTTCCGTCCACATACTCTTTGATGTCCGCGCCGAGCTGGGCAATGCTCAGTTCATTTGTCTCTTCACCATTGCACCAGTTCCGGGCAGCCTGTTCGCTCATGCCGAGAACAGATTGCAATACTTCCACAATATCGTCCTCAAAGAAGGCGAAGGAGTCCCGCGTTTCCACCCACGGTGCGCCATTGACTTCTTCAAAGGCGGCGCGGAACTGCTCGGTTTTACCCTGCTTTTCAATGAAGCGTTCCAACTTGGCAATCTTCAAATCGTCCCCATAGAAGCCGCAGTGGTTATAGAACATCTTGGCAAAGACGCGCAAAACAGCGGTCTTATCTTTCGTGATCGGACCTTCAATGTCGATATTGAACAGAATGGACTCCGTAGGTACCGAGACACACTTGACCGCAGTTGCATACATCATGGGATCGTCAAATTTGTCTGCGAAATAGTCCATTGCTTTCTTGCCGCAGACTCCCTTGTTTTCAAGAAGGTAGGATAGAATCTTTAAGAAGTGAGATTTACCACTTCCAAAGAAGCCGGAAATCCATACGCCGATTTTATCGGTGGGATAGTCTATGGCTTTTGAGTAGTTATCAAAGAATGTGCGGAAATGCCTGCGCAGCTCCTTCGTGATGATATACTCACTCAGTTCCTGACGCAGACTGTTGTCGTCATTCTGGGAAACCTTAATGACACCGTTAATATCTCGGTTGATGTCCTTTTGGAACATATTTTGTATCTTCATGGTTCTTGCCTCCGTTACAGCAGATTAAAAGCTCGGTAATAGTGACCGTCCAGAAACTCGTTGAAAAGGATGAGCGTCTGCCCGTTGAAGCTACCCGGATAGAACATCACAATCGGAATATCCTCAAATAGATGCTGCATACTGTCCAGCATTTTGTGAGAGCGCATGAATGGGTGGATTTTCCCAATCCCTGTCATGAACAAAACGTCCTGTCCTTTCACATGAGGAGAGTAGTCCATTCTTGCAAGCAACGCTTCCGGGGTGGCGATTTTCTGTAATTGGCTAAGAAGGTAGTCCTTTCCGCGCTTGTCCTCCAAACCGGGAACGGAATGCAAGACGCGCTTGTCCTCCAGCAGGGAAAGGAATATCTCATAAAGGTCACATTCGATAATCCGATACGGTGTGTTTGCCTCTGCCTTTAACCTTCGGATATAATCCTGAACCACAATTTCATCTTTGGGGTCATAGCAGAAAACATGGATGCCCACCTCATTGCTCAAGCCTTTATTGGCAAGGAAATTCGGATCAGAAATCCGGTCTTTGATTCGATCCAGCTCTTCTTTTATCATGTCCGTGACCGCCTCCTATCGAAAACAATTAAATGCTGGCAGTGCTTCATAATCGTTGTTGGCTCTGATTCCTTCTTCTCGCTCTTCGCAGAGCAGAACCGGATTCAGAGTAGTAGAGCGAATTCCGTCAAGGTACTCCGTTTCAACCAACATCCGTACCAGCACGCTTTTGATTTTATTGACCGTATTTTCGCTCCATGCAGAGACAGAATCGTTCTGTGCTTGAAGCCGGGTAAAGAACGCATTCAGGTCTTTCCGTGAAAAATTGAAATCCTGATTGCTGTATTTTTCTCCGATGACCTGTATCATAAATTCCCAGACCAAACGGTTATATTTCATAATTGCGTAGAGGTTGATCTGCTTCGCTATTTCGCTGGGCGCGGATGCAAGCTCATGCACAAGCTGCTCGTTGCCCAGCGCATCCAGCCGCTTATAGCAAGCCCTCGTCAGCCGTGAAACCTGACGCTCTGTGGGGTATTGAAATAGGTTGTCCCTTTTGATTATCTCGATTGCCTCTTCAATGGTTTTGCCGTCAATGTAATATTTCGCGGCGATCCTGATCTCATAGAAGAGGAACTGCTCAGCCGTTAAGCTGCCGTTATATAAATGCGCCTGATCCATCACCATGTCTCCGTTTCTAATCCGCCTATTTTATCATATACCTTTCCCAGTCCCAAAATCAGGACTCATCAGAGTCCGGTATAAACTCAACTATGTCGCCTATATTGCAGTTTAAGACAGTGCAGATTTTACGAAGAGCCTCCATTGAAACATCTTCACCTTTTCTAAGCTTGGTCTTGGTGCTTGATGATAGGCCACTTGCTTTATGAAGATCAGCTTTACTCATATCTTTATCTACAAGAAGTTTCCTGAGTTTTTTATAGCTTGCTTTCATCGTCTCACCTCCGCATAATATAAAGTTATTTTACCACAGCGACAACTAATATACAAGATTGTATCGTGGGAAACAGACTGCCTCGACGCATTTGCAGGAGTTTGTGATGTAAATTGAGAAGAAAAGAGTTGAGTGGCGCGACGTATAGTAAAGCCCCTCAAATCTGTGGCCTGAGGGGCTTTATGTCTTATTCTATTTCTTTCGAGGCTTTTAGTGTAAATGCCTCTCCAGGCGCCAGCACATGAATACGTTCAGGGTTCACTATCCGCCCTTCCAGATCTTTCGGGTCGGCATTGAAAGGCTTCATGTCTGGAGCATCCACCGTGCCCCAATGCGAAAGCAAAAGTTGTGCGTCCGGATAAGCATTGGCTACCTTAACCGCATTATCCAAACCGATGTGCCAGCCATCATCCGAAAAGTCAAAGAAGATGGCATCTGGAGCAGGCAAATGCAAAAACTCCGGCAAGAAACGGGAGTCGCCCGGTGCCCAAACCAAACCATCGGCGGTTTGGATAAGGAAGCCGCAGTAATCTTCCCGTTGAAATACACGGTCGAAACCTCCGAACTCATTTTGCCACGTATGCCATGCCGGGGTGAGACTGACCGCGATATCCTTGATTTGGAAAGTATCTGTCAAGCTATGTCCGAAAGAAGGCAGTCGCAAATGCTTCATCAACGAATCGACATAGAGTGTAGAATGATATTCTTGGCAGACAGCCGCCAACTGCTCGCAAGTTGGTATACTGAAGTGATCGTTGTCGCTATGGGTTATCAGAACCGCATCCAAAGCCGGAACCTCTTCTGGCAAAATGGGAGGCTCTATCAAGAGCGGCATATCAAAGCCTATCAACAAAGGATCTACCATGATACAGGTTCTCCGGCTATTAATGAAGAAGCCGGCGTTACCCAGCCAGCGGATGACCGTCTGGTTACTTGGGGCGAAAGCCTCCTTACCTAAGTGCTGCGTGGTAGGAGGCATTGCCTGCCCTTTCTCTGAATATCTTACCTGTGCGGTTAAATGGAATGCACATAGCAGATTAAATAGAACTACAAATCGCAAAATCCGCATGTTGAATTTTATTTTATTATGAATCTATTTCTTAAATACTACAAAACTCTATCTTATCTCTAACCATTTCCCGTATGTTAGCATCCGCCATATCCATTCCAACGGCCCGAACTTGAAACCGGAAAGCCACAGACGGCTGAACAGCACCTGAAACAGGAAGACAACCAGAACGATTACTTCCGTATGCCACAGTCCGATTGTGCTTCCCCATCCCAAGCCGATACCATGGAACAGGAACATACCAATGACGGATTGCCCGATGTAGTTCGTCAATGCCATCCGTCCCGGAGCAGCCAGCCATTTCCATATACTTCCTTCTTTCCATTTTAGGTAGAGGAGGCACAGGCCTGCGGCATACGCGAAGCCGAGCGGATAGACGCTGATGAAATAGCACACGCTGTGCAGGGTATTTTCGAAATGATGTCCGCTCATGCTGCTCCAGGCATAGAGGAGCGAACAGGGCAGACCCAGCGTCAAGCCCCAACGAAATACTTTCACCAACAGATCCCTTCTGCCTTCCAAATCGGCATAGATGCGATTCCTGCCAATATAAAAGCCGATAAGGAACAAGCCCAAAACTTTGAAATAACGGTTCCCTATGATGAACTCCTGCATCCGGACGCAAGCACCTTGCACAAGGAACTGGAATACTGCCCCATAGTCCTCCGCATCGTGCAGCCAGTAGGCAAAGTAGGCTTCGTTGATGCCATATTTTGCACAATAGGTATCTTGCAAATGAATGAACGGCAGTGCCAAGTTGGTATGAGTCATTTCGCATACGCCATCCACAGCTATCGGCAGGATAAGGAAGAACAATGCCCACCCAAGCAGTTTCTTGTCCGATATACGCCTGAACAACGGAAGTAACATTCCCAACAAGGCATACAGCATCAGAATGTCGCCGCTCCAAATGAACATCATGTGCAGGAAACCGAAGAGAAGCAACATCCCCATTCTCCGGTAGAAGATACAGAATCCGTTCGCCCCTTTCCGCTCCGCATTGCGGATGATGATGGAGAAGCCGATGCCGAACAAGAGGGAGAATAAGGTATAGAACTTGCCATCGACCAAGATGTACAGCAGGTAACGGGTAATCGTGTCTGCCACAGCCGTAGGCATAGCTGCCGCCGTTTCCGGCGAAAGAAACGTGTAAAGGGAAAACTCCGGGAAGTTTGCCATACAGATGCCTAATAGGGCAAAGCCGCGCAGGGCATCGAGGATGACATAGCGCTCGGAAGTCTTTACGGGGGAAATATCATTTGTACAAAGCATAGTTCTTGTCTTTTCTATTAACCAACATGACGCTGACCAATATGACAGCCAGTCCCGCCAGTTGAATCATTGTTATTTCTTCGCCTCCAATCCCGCCGATAATGACAGCTACAACCGGATTGACGTAGGCATGGGTGGCAACTTCCGTTGCCGGACGCACTTTTAGCAACCACACGTAGGCGGAATAAGCAAGCATCGAACCGAATACTATCAGATAGAACAATGCCCACCAAGCCGTGCCGGATGTTTCCGAAAGGTTTGTCGCAGGCCATTCTCCTGACAATCCGAAACAAGCCCAAAACATCAGGCTTGCGAACAACATCTGCCATGCCGAGCCTGCAAAGCCGTTTATTTCTTCTACGGCCGACGAGCGGTATTTGGCGTAAAGCGTACCCAGCGACCACGAGATGCAGCCTGCTATCAGAATCAGCATGCCATATTCACCATGCCGACTTAATGCACTTTTTCCGTCCAACTGTTCCATATAGAGCATGGCGACCCCTGCAAATCCCAACAACAGCCCCCAAAGCGTTGCTGCATGACGGAAATTTCGCTTCCACATCGGTACGTCAAACAATGTAATCCAAATGGCTATGGAGGAGGCGACAATCGCGACCAGACTGCTGCTTACATAACGCTGCGCCAGCATAATGACTGCCATATCTACAAAAAGCAACACAATGCCGCTAACTGCTGAACGGCGGACAAGCGCGGGGCGGAACACTTTTTCTCCACGGATATGACATAACAAAAGCAGCACTGCCCCGGCCACGCTGAAACGTAAAGCACCGAGCAGGAAAGTCGGAAGACCTTCCAGTGCCACGCCTATGAAATAATAGGTAGAACCCCATACCACGTATATCAGAAAATAGGCAATGACAATGGCATATCTGACAGCAGGAGCTTTCATCTCATTTGCCTCGTTCCTGAATTACACAATCGGCAGGCGCCTTGATATTCTCGTCAATGGTGACAGAACCAATGGAATCAGCAATGATTGTTCCTGACATGGGATTTTTGATATTGGTGATGCTTCCTCTAATGTCAGCATTTAGGGTGGAATACTCAAAGGCCCGGTCGCAGGCAGCATCGAATGTGCAATTCTCCAAAATCAGGTCGTGTGCATAGCAGAGAGGTTGTTCACCCGTGATATGACAGTTCACAAGGCGCAGGTTCTTCGAGTGCCAGCCAAGATATTCCCCATTCAGTTCAGAATCATAAATTGTCACATTCTCTACTTCCCAAAAGGCATCCTTGGTCGTAATCTTCGCATGGTGTATCTCCACATTCTTCACATATTGGAAAACGTATTTGCTGTCGCTTTCCAATCCGTCCACATAGATGTCGTTGCTGAACATGAACGGATAAGTGCCGCCGTGCAGTTTGAGGTCCTTTACTCGGATGCGGTTACATCTCCAAAACACCTCGTCCGCATCGTTCATTTCGACATTCTTAATGTCGATGTCATTCATTTCACGGAACATCTTAGGTGCGTCGATTACCGTATCCGTCATTTTCAGATGGTCGGAGTACCAAAGTGCGGAACGCCCGCCTACGGCAAAGTAACAGTTCTGAATAGTAAAGCCATGCACGTGCCAAAAAGGATAATTCCCCTCAAAGCGGCAGTTGGTGGCTACGATGTTACTACACTCCTTGATGGCAGATTCTCCTGCAAGTATGGTCACATTGTCCAAGTGGAGGTCGTGCGAGGTGAACAATGGGCGTTCGCCTCCAAATTCTTTGTTGCTAATCAGTTGCATAATCTATCGTCTTTATATTTAAGATGATGCAAAAGTAGCCACTACATTTATATTAGCAGATACCCAGATAACGGATAGATGTACCTCAAACACAGATTTATTTTGACTTATACAATATTGAATATCAGTAAGGTATATGTAATACGGAAAAAGATACCAGAATTACATCTTTTCCACTATGGCATTTTAGAGATATGAGATAAAAGCGTATATTTGTCATGGATAATTAAGTCGTTTACAAATATGGAAATAATAAAAGCGGATACTATAGAACAATATAACCGTTTTTTCGGGTTTCAGACCAAACATCCGTTGGTCGGCATTGTGCATTTCGACCGCTCGGAAAACCAGCCGCCGACGTATAAGATGACGTTCGGCTTTTATGCGCTCTTTTTGAAAAAGACAGTGGGATGCACCATCAATTATGGTAAGACGAAGTATGATTTCGATGATGAAACGGTGGTATGCTTTGCACCGGGGCAGACCGTAGGCATTCACCGTATTGAGGATGGTCCCGTGCCGGAAGCCGATGCATTGCTGTTTCATCCGGACTTCCTGCACCGTACACCATTGGCTCAGAAGATAAAACAATATACCTTTTTCTCGTATGCTTCCAACGAGGCTTTGCATCTGTCCGTGGATGAACGCCTGATTGTGCAGGATTACATGAACAAGATTGCCCACGAATTGGAGCATCCCATTGACAAGTTTTCCAAACCGTTGATTATCTCCAACATCGAAGTGCTGCTCAACTATTGCATGCGCTTTTACGAACGCCAGTTCATCACCCGCGAAGAACTGAACAACGATGTGCTTGTACGTTTTGAGAAATTATTAGATGAATACTGGGATTCGGGTGCGGTCAAACAGCAAGGATTACCCACAGTGAAGTATTTTGCAGATAAGATATGCCTGTCGCCCAACTATTTTGGGGATTTGGTTAAATCCGAAACGGGTAAAACGGCAAGGGAACATATTCACCTTAAAATTATCGAAATGGCAAAGAATGCTTTACTCGCCCCCGACGCAAGCATAAAGCAGATTGCCGACATGCTTGGCTTCCAATACTCGCAACATTTCCTGCGCTTCTTCAAGAAAGAAGTAGGATGTACACCTAAGGAATATCGTACTCAAAACAACTAAAGCTTTTTCCGCTGAAATAGATAAAGGACATGATGCCACACATTCCACTAAGTTCTGTTCATGATACTTGGAATACGCCGAAACCTTCCATCGTCATTTCCACTCCGTTGGGTAATATTCTCACTTCCCCATCACATCACCGACCCAGTTTTGAACGGTATTCCGGCAGACCCTGTTCAGCAGCTTGCCGTCCTGCCATTCCAAATCGGGATAGGCTTTCCTTAATTCTTTTACGCTATTACCTATCCCGTTTCCACCGGAAGTGGCAAACGGGACGAGCGTTTTGCCTTTCAGGTCGTGGTTCTCAATGAATGTGTTAATGATTCGTGGTGCCTGGTCCCACCAGATAGGATAGCCGATGAAAATAACATCGCAGGTAGCGACATTCAGTTTCGTATCTTTCAATGCCGGACGTGCCTGCGGATTGTTCATTTCCACCGAACTGCGCGATTGTTTGTCGTTCCAGTCGAGGTCATTGGAGGTGTAGGCTTGTTGCGGAACAATCTCGTACAAGGTGCCGCCTGTAACGTCCGCAATCGTCCGGGCTGCTTTGGCAGTCGTGCCGGTGGCGGAAAAATACACGACCAGCGGTTTGTTTTCGGTTTGCATATTCTTTTCTCCTTTGTTTTGGGCGCAGGCGGCAAAGCTCATGGTCATTACCGCCGCCAATGTCAACATAATCTTGTTCATAAATCAGTTATTTTATGGCATATTCCTCTTTGATGATGCGCAACGCCTTGATAGTGGCGGGGAAGCCGATGTAGGGCAGGCACTGAATGACGGCAGCGGTCAGCGTTTCGGGCGAGTTGCCGGCGTTGATGTTGCCGTGATAGTGCGAATGGAGCTGGCTCTCGGCTTCCAACGTGGTCAGTACGCAGTAACCTAACAACTCGCGCGTCTGCAAGTCGAGTGCGCCGCGGCTGTAGATGCCGCCGAAGAAATAGTCCGTGAGGAACCGTTCCACATCCTTGCCCATGTTGCCGGGCACGTCTTCCATCACCGAGGCGATGCCGCCGGGATAGAGCTTGTTCTGAATGGCCTTGCCCGTCTCGTGGCGTGTTTCCTCCGTTACCGTGCCCTGCTTTTCCAACGGCAGGGAGATGCCCCGCTCCTTGAACACCTCGTTCACCGTAGCCACGGCATTCAGCATCTTGGGGAAGCCGATGAACGGGGCGGTGAGATACATCACCTCGCGCAGTTCCTTCGGTGTGACGCCCACATTGAGTGCCGCACCCGCATGAGCTTTCAGTTGCGGGAGCGTCTGCATCGTGGCGAGGGTGATGCAGGTAATCATTTCGCGCTGTTTCAGCGTCAATTCACCCGTTTGGAATACTTCACCAAAGATGAACTTCTGGAGGATGTCCATCATTTCCGGGTCCGTGCCCTGCCCGGTCAGGGCTTCACCGCCGAACAAGGTGCGGTAATTCTGCGTGCATACTTCGATTCTATCCATATTGTCTGTTGTTTGTGCCATCGCGGACCGGCTTGCTGCCAGTGCGAAGGCGATTGTTGCTATAACTTTCTTCATTGTATTCTATTTTTATCTGATGCAAAATTACATGAGGATAAGAAAGAATGCTGTAACTATATATCGGCAAATCATACCATTTTTACAGAATCTATCTCTTGTATTGGAAATAAGCAGTCATGGTGTGTTCATAGCCTTGGTCAACTGTTGGGGGGAATGGTTTCACAAGTAATTCAAATAGAAATGTTGTATGCGGAATTGCATGTACGGTGGTGTGAGAGGCGGTAAATACAAAAGTAGGAGATAAATACCTATGATATTAGTATTTACCTCCTACTTGATTATAGGATAACCTTATTTTTTTAGAGCGGCGATGCTTTCCTTCAGCGCGGCGATTTTCGTCTCGGCATCAGATTGCTTCTTGCGCTCCATTTCGATGACGTTGGCTGGGGCTTTGCTAACGAACTTCTCGTTGCTGAGCTTCTTGAGGACGCTTTGCAGGAAGCCTTCTTGGTATTTCAGGTCGGCTTCGAGTTTCTTCAATTCCTCTTCTACATTGATCAGATTGCCCAGCGGAACAGCATATTCGGTCGTGCCTACCAGGAAGGAAGCGGCACCTTCAGCCTTCGTTTCTACCACCGAGATGGACGAAAGGTTGCAGAGCTTTGCCACGATCGGGTCGAACTTCACCAACGGATTCATCCCGACTATTTCCAGCGTCAATGCTTCCTTCTGCGCGATGTTCTTCTGGAGACGGATGGTGCGAATACCGCTGATGACCTCTTTTGCGGCTTCGAATTGGGCGATAAGGGTTTCATCGAATGCGTTCGGTGTCGTCAACGTCTGTACCATGATGCTTTCGCCTTCCTTACGTTCGTAGATATGTTGCCAAAGCTCTTCGGTGATGAACGGCATGAAAGGATGCAGAAGTTTCAATAAGGTGTCGAAGAAGGCCAATGTCTTCTCATACGTTGCCTTATCAATCGGCTGACCGTAGGCAGGTTTTACCATCTCCAAATACCAGCTTGAGAATTCATCCCAGAAGAGTTTATAAACTACCATGAGGGCTTCGCTTAGACGATATTTCGAGAAGAGGTCGTCCACTTCGGCCTGCGTCTTGGCCAACATCGCTTCGAACCACTCTGTGGCCAGTTTCGCGTATTCCGGTTGTTCGCTATCAGCTACGTTCCAACCCTTCACGAGGCGGAAAGCATTCCATATCTTGTTGTTGAAGTTCCGTCCTTGCTCGCAGAGTGCCTCATCGAAGAGGATGTCATTTCCGGCAGGAGCCGAGAGCATCATGCCCATACGCACACCATCTGCCCCGAACTTGTCGATTAATTCCAGCGGGTCGGGCGAATTACCCAGCGACTTCGACATCTTCCGCCCAATCTTATCTCGGACAATTCCCGTAAAGTACACATTGCGGAATGGCATATCCTGCTTATATTCATAACCCGCCATAATCATACGGGCTACCCAGAAGAAGATGCTATCCGGACCGGTCACAAGGTCACTCGTCGGATAGTAATACTTAATCTCTTCGTTGTCCGGATCAAGAATACCGTTGAAGAGCGAAATCGGCCATAACCAAGAAGAGAACCAGGTATCGAGGCAATCCTCATCCTGACGGAGGTCGGCAAGGGTCAGGTTCGTATTCCCCGTCTTCTCTTGTGCTAACTTCACGGCCTCTTCTGGTGTCTCGGCTACCACATATCCGCCTTGGGGCAAGTAATAAGCCGGAATGCGGTGTCCCCACCAAAGCTGGCGGCTAATGCACCAATCCTTGATGTTTTCCAACCAATTGCGGTACGTATTCTTATACTTCGGCGGGAAGAATTTCAATTCATCGTTCATCACCGGAGGCAACGCCATGTCGGCAAAGTGCTGCATCTTGAGGAACCATTGCATCGAGAGCTTCGGTTCGATGGGCACATTCGTACGCTCCGAGAAACCTACCTTGTTGGTATAAGCCTCTACCTTTTCCAGCAAATCCGCATCCGCCAAATCCTGCTCGATTTGCTTGCGGACATCGAAGCGGTCCATGCCGACATAAAGACCGGCCGCCTCGCTCAGCGTACCATTATCATTAAAGATATCGATGCTCTGTAGGTTATGCTTTTCGCCCAGCATATAGTCGTTCACATCGTGCGCAGGCGTCACCTTCAAACAACCCGTACCAAATTCGATATCTACATACTCATCTTCAATCACCGGAATGACGCGGTTCACGAGTGGCACAATCACCTGTTTGCCCTTCAGCCACTGGTTCTTCGGGTCGTTCGGATTGATACACATCGCCGTATCGCCCATAATCGTCTCCGGACGGGTCGTGGCTACAACGGCATATCGTCCATCAGGGTCTCCGGCTACTTTATATTTTAAATAGTAAAGCTTACTATGTTCTTCCTTATAAATAACCTCTTCATCGGAGAGAGCCGTAAGGGCTTTCGGATCCCAGTTCACCATGCGTACGCCACGATATATCAACCCTTTATTATAAAGGTCTACAAACACACGGATGACGCTCTTGCTACGCGTCTCGTCCATTGTGAAGGCCGTCCGGTCCCAATCGCACGACGCACCCAAGCGGCGGAGCTGCTTCAGGATGATACCTCCGTGTTCGTCCGTCCATGCCCACGCATGTTTGAGGAACTCTTCGCGCGTGAGGTCGGTTTTCTTGATGCCCTCTTGCGCTAACTTATTCACCACCTTCGCTTCGGTGGCAATCGAGGCATGGTCTGTACCCGGCACCCAGCACGCGTTCTTGCCTTGCATACGGGCACGACGCACGAGGATGTCTTGAATCGTATTGTTCAGCATGTGTCCCATGTGGAGCACGCCCGTCACGTTAGGCGGCGGGATGACGATGGTATACGGCTCACGTCCATCAGGTTTCGAACTGAAAAGCTTATTGTCCAGCCAATACTGGTACCATTTCCCTTCCACATCTGCGGGATTATACTTACTCGCTAATTCCATTTTTATTATATTGTTTATTCATTAATCTCTACGAAGTGGCAAAATTACAATTTTTTATTTATATCTTTTCTTTCTTCCGAACATTGTATCAAAAAATATCGGGGACATAAATAAATTTAAGGTGGAAAAATAAGGTAAAACCTATGCTGAAAAAGGTAGGCATCTTTGACGGAAAAGGTAGGCATAAACGCCGGCAAACATAGGCATAAACGGAAACGAACATAGGCATGAATTTTTGGAACCATCGTCTTTATCTCTAAAAAAATGGCGTAAATAGGACCCATTAGGCAAATTTAGTGCAAAATATGCGCATTTTTAGGGCATTTGCATTACTTTTGTAACCAGTTTCTAATGCATTGGGATAAGAGATATGTCAGATAGCATAGTTATAATACCGACTTACAACGAGAAAGAGAATATTGAAAATATCATTCGGGCGGTTTTTAATCTGGAGAAAGAGTTTCATGTGTTGATTATAGATGATGGTTCTCCGGATGGAACGGCTGCTATTGTGAAGCGATTGCAACAAGAATTTCCGGAACGCTTGTTCTTGGTGGAACGATCCGGCAAGCAGGGCTTAGGTACGGCTTATATCTGCGGATTCAAGTGGGCAATCGAGCACAAGTATGATTTTATTTTCGAGATGGATGCTGATTTCAGCCATAATCCGAAAGACCTGCCTCGCCTATATGCCGCTTGTACCGAACAAGGGGGCGATGTGGCGATTGGTTCACGTTATTGCAATGGCGTGAATGTGGTGAACTGGCCTTTAGGACGGGTGCTGATGTCCTATTTCGCATCTGTCTATGTCCGTTTTGTAACGGGTATGCAGATACATGACACAACGGCCGGGTTTAAGTGCTATCGTCGGCATGTGCTTGAGACGATAGACCTGGACCACATCCATTTCAAAGGATATGCATTTCAGATAGAAATGAAATTTACCGCTTATAAATGCGGATTCAAACTCATTGAGGTGCCGATTATCTTTATCAATCGCGTATTAGGAACTTCAAAAATGAACTCATCTATCTTTGGTGAAGCCCTGTTTGGCGTTTTGCAATTGAAATGGTGGAGTTTATGGCGGAAATATCCAAAGAAATAATATATAAATACGATGAATGCAAAAGTGATGTGTGTACTGGTATCTGCAACGGCTTTGTTGTTCGGGTGCTCAGGTAATAAGAATGCGAATAAAGAAGTAGCTGAAGTTCAGCAAGAAGAAGTGCAAACGGTTGTCCGGAATCAATTGACCGAGCAGGAGAAGGCTGATGGCTGGAAATTGTTGTTTGATGGTAAGACGACTCAGGGCTGGCGTGGGGCGCATTTGGATGCTTTCCCGACGAAAGGCTGGCACATAGCAGATGGTATGCTGGTAGTGGAAGCCTCGGATGGAGGCGAGTCGACCAATGGCGGGGATATCGTGACGGACGGACAATATTCAGCATTCGAACTGAGTGTGGATTTTAAGATTACAACCGGAGCGAATAGTGGCATCAAGTATTTTGTAACGGAAGGTGAAAAGCAAAAAGGATCGGCGTATGGTTTGGAATTTCAGATTTTGGATGATGCCGTTCATCCGGATGCCAAGTTATATACGACTTTCCCCGGAAGTCGCACATTGGGTAGTTTGTATGATTTGATTAAGAGTGAGAATGTAAAGTTCAACGGGGTAGGCGAATGGAACACGGCGGTTGTGAAGGTCTTTCCGAACAATCATGTGGAGCATTGGCTGAATGGCGTGAAAGTATTGGAATATGAGCGTTGTAGCGAGGCTTATCGTGAGTTGGTGAAGGGTAGTAAATATGCTGCTCCCGAATATAATGCAAATGGCCGTTTCGGAGAAGCTCCCCAAGGACATATTTTATTGCAAGACCATGGGAATGAGGTGGCTTTCTGTAATATCAAGATCAGAGAGCTGAAATGAATGAGACGATGATAAAAAGAAGATGATCAATCAGGCAGAAAGAAATCCTGTTAGGCAATGGCTGCTCTTGGTCGTTGTGTTTTGTTGTGCTTTCTTTGTCAATAATGAAGCCATCTTTGTAGATATTATGGAGTCACGTAATCTGATTACGGCTCGCGAGATGGTGTATGACGGGAATTGGCTGACCCCTACGATGAACGGGGAATTACGTTTAGAGAAACCTCCGTTGCCTACATGGATAGCTGCCGGGATTGAGTTTATATCGCCGGACAATATAGGATTGCAACGGGCCGTGACAGGTATGGCCGGTGTGTTGCTGGCGGTGTTTCTCTATTTGTTGGCGTTCCGGCTTACACGCGACAGGCTATATGCTTTTATTGCGGTGCTTTTGTTGTGTACCTCTTATAGCATAGTCTTGATGGGACGAACGGCATCGTGGGATATTTATTGCCATGCGTTTATGGTCGTGGCGATTTATTATCTGTTCCAAGCTTTGCAGGCTACGACGTGCCATTGGCGTTGGTTTACGATGGCCGGATTGATGCTGGGATTGTCTTTCCTGGGGAAAGGACCGGTTTCTTTTTATGCGCTCCTGCTTCCGTTCCTTTGTGCGTATGCTGTTTTTTATAAGATAAACCTGACGGGGAAATGGAAAGGATGCCTATGGATGTTATTCCTGACGCTCCTTATCAGTAGTTGGTGGTACCTTTATATTTATGTAAGCCATCCGGAAATGATGGAGTATGTCTTGAAGAAAGAATCCGGCTCATGGATAAATTATAACGTCCGTCCGTGGTGGTATTATTGGAAGTTCTTCCTGGAGACCGGTGTCTGGTCGTTGTTGACGCTTACGGCATTGCTTGTCCCTGTCTGGAAGAAGAGATTGGCCAACCCTAAGCCCTATTATTTCACGTTGGTTTGGATGTTGCTGGTCCTGTTTTTCCTTTCGCTTGTTCCGGAGAAAAAAAGCCGTTATCTGTTGCCTATTGTGATTCCTGCCGTACTGACCGGAGCACATTTGTTTGTGTATTGGATAGAGCAGATGAAGGCAGACGATCGTTGGGGACGTATATTGTATCGGATGAATGCCGGGCTGATTATGCTTGTGACGTGTGCTTTGCCTTTCTTGCTTTATAAATATATGTATAGCGAGATGCACATGGGATTGGTGGCTTATCTGTTCTTGTCACTCCTTTGCTTGGGGATAGGGTTCGGGTTGTATTATGCTTGGCGGAAGGTACGCCCTTATTCATTCTTGCTGGGCGTTGTGGGGCTGATGATGGTGGCAGAGCTATTCCTGATGCCTTATATCGGGAGTTTCGTCACCAATACCGAGCGGAACAGCATTAGCCAGACCCGAAAGATAGAGGCCTTGGAGTCTTTGCCTTTTTACCGGGATTCGGAAGAGTCGCTCCGCATAGAGCTGGTCTATGCGGCTTATAGGAAGATATTGGCAATAGATTTGTCCGACACGTTGCAGGTCCGGAAAGCTTTGCCCTTCGCGTTGGTTTCGAAAGAGAAAGCCGAAGAGGTATTGCCGGAATATTGGTCGGATAAAGTGGAGTTGACGCCGATTGGTCGTTATGACGATAATCCCTGGCCGGAAGGTCATCGGCGTTATACGAAAGATTTCATTAATTATGTAACTGTGATTCGTGAGAAATAGTGATGAACAAGACGAATGAATATACATTGACGATTATCGTCCCGATATATAATGAGGAGGATAATATGGCCGCCTTGGAGGAGCGCCTCTCGGCTTATCTGAAGCAGGCATTGGTGCCGGCGTGTGTCCTCTTTATCAATGATGGTTCGAAAGATAATAGCCTTTCGATGATGAAGGATATTTGCGGGCGCAGGCCGGATTTCTTCTATTGCAATTTGGCCAAGAATGGCGGACTGAGTGCTGCCATGAAGGCGGGTATTGACGTAGCCTGCTCTCCGTTGGTCGGATATATTGATGCCGACCTGCAAACTGCCCCGGAGGATTTCAACCTGTTGCTTCCTTACACAAAAGACTATGAATTGGTGATGGGCATCCGCGCCAACCGCAAGGATTCTTTTTTCAAGAATCTGCAATCGAAGATAGCCAATGGTTTCCGGCGTAGGATGACGCACGACAAAGCCACCGATACCGGTTGTCCGCTGAAGATTATGCATACCGATTATGCCAAGCGGATTCCCTTTTTTACCGGAATGCATCGCTTCCTGCCCGCATTGATTGACCTGGTGGGAGGAAAGATGAAGGAGATTCCGGTGCGTCACTTCCCCCGTGTGGCGGGTGTGTCGAAATATCATTTGTGGAACAGGCTGGTATCTCCGTTTGTGGACTGCTTTGCTTATCGGTGGATGCGCAAGCGCTATATCAATTATCGAATTGACGGCACGAATCTATGATAGGCGTTTATATCATCGGACTTATCGCGCAAGTATTCTTCTCGGCACGTATGCTGGTCCAATGGATACTCTCGGAGAAGCAGAAGAGGGTTGTATCTCCGGTACTCTATTGGCTCTTTAGCCTGATTGGGGCTTATTTGCTTTGCGTGTATGGCTGGTTAAGAAACGACTTCTCGATTATCTTGGGGCAGTTCATCTCGTTCTATATCTACATTTGGAACCTGAACGATAAAGGAATGTGGCATCGCATCCCGACGTTGTTGCGGGTGGTTTTAGGGTTGACTCCCATAGTCGCAGCCCTGTTTGTCTTGAATGATTTCTCCGCATTTGTCGATTCGTTTTTCAAAGATGAGGATATACCGGTCTGGCTGATTGCTTTCGGTTCGGTAGGGCAGGTGATATTCACCCTGCGCTTCGTCTATCAATGGTATTATTCCCGCAAGGTAGGCGAATCCGTGCTTCCGGTCGGATTTTGGATTCAGAGCCTGATTGGTTCGCTGATGATACTTACCTACGCGATTAT
The DNA here is from genome assembly GCA_900547435.1 of uncultured Parabacteroides sp. GTDB lineage: Bacteria > Bacteroidota > Bacteroidia > Bacteroidales > Tannerellaceae > Parabacteroides. The sequence continues at coordinate 94 of URGO01000056.1, read as the reverse complement.
CCGGCTGGACCCGATTCTGATACTGAGCCAGTCGACGGGCTTCATCGTGTATACACGTAATATAATGTTAGGTCGTAAAGCTTATAAAACATAA
>URGO01000055.1 GCA_900547435.1 uncultured Parabacteroides sp. | reverse complement strand
CTTACCTATGATCTAGCTTACGATAACGCTCTTTCCTTCTGCACCCTTAACGATTACAGCACCATCGGTTGCAACTACTGAAACAACTGCGTTAGCAGAGATTTCTTCGTTTGCGGTAGGAGCTTCTGTAGTCGTGTTGTCTACCAAGAATACGTGAGCATCGTCATAGTCGCGTGTTACAACCGGAACATTGTTCTGATACTTCAACCAACCACGGATAGGAGTACCGTTAGCCGCAACTCCATACAATGTTTCAATCTTCACGCCTTCACGATCTTCGTCAACATAACGGAATGCGAATGTGCAAACCTTATCGCTGTTGTTGCTCAAATCAATAGTAGTCTTCGCCTTAGCTGTGTTCAGAATCAACTTATCACCTGTATGGATACCATCGATGAAGGCAAGGCGATAGTAATCGTCACCGTTCAACTGTTCGTGGATGTACGGATTGCTCTTCTTGTCAAGACCGTAAACAATTGCAGAATCTACCATATTTACCAAGAAGCGACCGTAAGTTGTATCCGGCTCAAGCATGTGACCTGCGTTATCGTATACCGGTTCAACATGTTTTGCACCTACAGCCAACAGGTATTGCGGTTTGTATGTATTATTACGTACATATGCCGTGTCAACCAAGATAGCAGCCTTCATATCTTCTACGTCAGCAACATGTTCCATGCTCAAGAAGTTCGTACCGTTCGCATTGTGTTCATACAAGAAGAAGTTCGGCTGACGTTGCAAAGAGATCTTCGCGGTATCGATAGCACCTGTTACCTTCATGTATTCCGGTGTTTCAATATCAACCAAAGCGATGCGGTCTTCGTTGGTGTGGGTGTAGATGTTTGCCGTGTTGTCAATAGTAGCTTTGCCAATATTGCCTTCCATCTTCAAGCTATTGCCACCAATCTTATTGCGCCAACCGTTGAACAGATTTGTCTCAAAGTAATTATCGAAGTCACCTGTTACACTTGTATGGTTGTTTTCACAAATAGGATAATTGACATCGTAATAAGAAACGATATTATAATTACCATCTGCTTTCTTCTTCAATACGAAAGTAGAGAAGACATTATTAACCCAACCATCTGCATTGATAACCATATTGAAGTCTTCATGCGCATTTTCCGTAGCGGAAAGTTTAGACAAGATAAACTTCTGATCAGTTACATCATAAATCAAATACTTTTCAGAGAAATGTTCGAACAAACGGAAGTGCTGGAAGCGAACCGTATCCTGAACATTCGCCAACTTACCGTTGATATCGTAACCATAATAAGTAGTATAATGCTGTAATGTATCAACACCAGCCAAACCGCTATGCGATGTATAATCGTGTTCCAAATCCTTCACACGGAATTCGATAGCCTTAGTTTGATCTTCCGTCAAGATAACTTCATCATCCGCATTCTTGCCTACATACATAGTTGCACCCGTCACGCCGTTCTCAATAGTCAGATACTTGCCATCCATTGCTTTTACAGCATCTTCAGACTTCGCATAACCAGCATCCGTAATGCTATGATAGCTACCGTCCGCCAACTTGCCCACTTTCGAAGCAGCTTCTGTGATATTGATGGTATATTTCGGAGTTCCCGTTGCATATTTACTGCTCCAAACTGTATAACTATCTGCAGCAGCTTGACGTACTACCCAATAATTACCTGCGTCATCTGTTTGACCTAAGTTCCACGTTACTCCAGATTCACGGTTTACGAAGCCATAATCATCTGCATCCGTATAATAAGGTAACCATTCACCTTCCGGTGCGTTCAACATCACTTCAGAAGAAGGATCGAACTCGCTAATGAATTTATCCAATTCGCCACCATCCTTTGCATCCGGAGAAAGGATCTTATTTCCAGAGGTAATATTCCATACTTTACCTGCAAAATCCTTGAAGTCAACAATGTTGCTCTTACCTAAACGGATGTAAGGAGATTCCTTAGCATCTGTTTGTGTCAATCGATCATTAGCCGCATCATAATCAACAATAGTCAAATAGCTTTGATTGTTCACATCAGCAACAAACACACGGACTTCTTTTGTGCTACCCATTACGTCTACAGACGGCATAGTTACAATCAAAGAATCTCCATAAGCAGGTCCAAAATCGTAAGTCTTCAAGATTTGGAAAGCAGCATTATCCTTATTCGTTAACTGAGCAAAGTCATGCGCGTTATACAAGTCGAAGCGATAACCTTTGTCATTGTCTGTACCATTCAAATCAGAATTTGTGCCGCCCCAAAGTTCTTTAGTCAAAACGATGTAATCACCATTTTTCCCTTTACGCAAATAGTAATTGCCTGTTGCACCAATAGCTTCAGCATACAACGTACCTGCAAACACATTGCCATTTCCATTTTCATCTGTAGCCCACTTTGTAAATTCACTGAATTTACCTTTAACTGTCTCACCAATCTGAATTTGGAAACCGTTTTGCAATTCTGCGTTCAAGTTTGCTGCAGAAATAGGTTCCTCATCAATCTCTTCTGCATCTAAAGCTGCAAAATAAAAGTTTGATTGTGCTGTAAAATTCATAGCAGACAAATCATCTGCGTTTGTTGCAGGAGAAGCATAAGCTCCAACTTGCAATTTCTGATTTGCAGCATTAAAACATACTAATCCCGTATTGCCATGAGAGCCTTCTTCTGTGTAGAAGATATTAATTTCTTCTGTTCCAACAGTGATAGTTAAAGGTTCTTGAGTTGCATAGTTGATCAATTGAATTTTTGCAGTCAATCCAGCAGGTAAAGTTTCTCCTGGTCTTTGTGCATTTTTGATTGTCCAAAAACCTTCTGTAGCATCAGCTGTATGCAAGAAAGAAGCGCCACTTGCATCAATTGACAAATACTGAGCATCCCAAGTTGTAGGAGTTGCACTCCATGTCGTTGTGTTAAGTGCTTCATTTGTCATTTTTAATTGATAGTACTTGCCATTATCCATCACTGTTCTCAGTTTGGCCGCATTGGCAGTACTAAACAACCCACCTGCGAGCAGGAAGCCCGCGCAAAGTGTAAGTACTTTTTTGTTCATAAAACGTAATAATTAAATTGTTAATAAATAATTGATTAAAAGTGTTCAACAATCCAATTTTACGAAGTCTATAAACAACTTCCCGCTTATGAACAAGCATAAAAAAAAGCGCGGGCTACGTTGTCTACTATCAGTATTAAGGCATCCGGAAAAATAGCCCACACAACAATAATAGAACAACAGCCCGCGCTTGTACGATATGAGACAATTCCCTTTATTAAAATAATAATGAGAAATCAAACCAAATACGTACCAAGCGCAAGCATTTACTGTTCATTATTCCGTTGTGTTTAAAAATTTTCCGGATTTCTAATACTGGAATAATCCTCGTAAAATGCTTACAATATGTAATAAGTGACTCCCTATCGCGGAACGCTATCCGCTGCGGAATCACTGCAAAGGTAAGGAGGAAAAATGAATATGCAAGAGAAATGGGATAATTTTTTCCAAATATAGGGGTTTTCTATACAAAAAGGGTAGATTTGGAGGATAAAAACACTAAACCTATCCTGAAGGGAAGGCTTATGAACACGAAGTAGGCGCAATCATATAAAAAATAATCCCGAAAGATACTCACGCACCCTCCGGGATTTGATTCTTTTACCCAAAAATCTTATAGATTAAGTTACTCTGTAGTGATGATAAGCTCTTTCCCTTGACGGAGCAGGTCGTGCGATACGAACCATCCATCTATCTTTTGTCCGTCATAGGTGATATCTTTGATTTTACGTCCCGTACCTTGTCGGGTAATCGTAAAGGTTGTCTGCGGGTCTAACGTGAAATGTACCTTATCGAACAAGGGAACACTCACAATATATTCCGGGTCTGCCGGCGAATAGGTATAGATACCCATTGCGTTGAATACATACCAGGCTGACATCTCGCCGGCATCGTCCATTCCGGCATAGGCCAGATGCTCTTTCCCCATGTCATAATAATGATTCATGATACTATCCAGCACAGCCTGCGATTTCTCCTGCTTCCCGATAAAATAATAGGTATAAGGCACGCTATGGTCCGGCTGGTTACCATGGCAATAGTTGCCGATGAAACCGGTCAGGTTGTGCACCTCATAATTCCGCCACGGCTCGGTAAAGAGCGAATCCAACTTAGCCTCGACCGCAGCTTCCGAAGGATAAAGCTTAATCATGCCTTCCGGGTCATGCGGAGCGAAGAAAAGCGATTGCCAGGCATTTGCCTCACGATACATATATGCAAAATAGGGATAATAGGGGTCGAAATCCTTAATCCAGCTCCCGTCCGCAATCTTACCCCGCCAGAATCCGGTTGAAGGATCGAACAGATTCTTGTAGTTGTTGGAGCGTTGCAACAGCAGGTCACGATTGGCGGCATCGCCCAACTCATCCGCAATCAGCGCCGTTGCATAATCATCATAAGCATACTCGACCGTTTTGGTTACTGCCGCCTTGTATTCATCCCAAGTAGGCACATTGGTCGTATCTTTCTCGGCAATCCATCCTTGAGCAATATATTCGTCCAAATAAGGACGTCCGCCCTTTCCGGGTACGGTGGCATTCTTCAGGAGCAATTGATAAGCCCGGTTCAGGTCAAAATCCCGAATACCGCGCAACCAATTTCCGGCTACAAAAGTAGAGGCATGGTCACCGTGGAAGAAAGTAGGCATATACCCGTTGCTCTTCTCCCCTTTATCGGTAATAGACTTAATCACATCAGTCGTCACGTCCGGTGAAATCATTCCCAAAAGAATCAGTTTGTTTCGGTAATCGTCCCAGAAGGAAGGATTGGTATAATAGCGGAACCCATTATTGCATACATTGCCTTGTACATCGGTATACTCGCCATTCACATCGCTACGCAGCGCCGGCCAAAGGAAAGAACGGTAAAGGCAAGAATAGAAGATACCCTTTTCACGTTCGGTACCACCTTCCACTTGTATCTTCGACAAGAGATTTTCCCAGGTCTCGCTGGCTTCATCGCGTACCTGATTGAAGTTCTTATCCTGCATTTCCGCTTCCAAGTTCATCTTGGCATTCTCTACGCTGACAAACGAGAAACCGATTTTCACTTCCAACGGTTTTCCGCCTTTGCTATCGGCATAATTCACTATATATACTTCATGCCCGCTATCCTTCAGGTTGATGATATCTTTAATCTTATAGTTAGATACGGCATAAAAACGGATATTACCTTCCGCATCCTGATTTCCGGAGAAGGTATAATCATCTTCCTGCTTGATACTATAATCACGTACCGGATTATTGGTACGAGTAATATCTATCAATAATTTCTTATCTGCATCATTCGGGAAAGTGTATTTATGATAAGCGCACCGCAACGTGGAGGTCAGTTCCGCATTAACGCCATAGCGTTTGAGGAAGACCTGATAATACCCCGGAGCGGCCGATTCGTTATCGTGCGAATAACCGGAGCAATAATCACTCGGCGCAAATCCATCTGTAACAGGAAGTATCGGCAGATGAAGAAGATTCCAATGCCCTTTGTTGGTATGCGAGAATCCGTAAATAAGCGTATCTTCGTATTGATATCCGGCTCCGCTCCGGAACATGGTTATCGGACTGAGCTGCACCATAGCGTTGGGAACAGATGACCCGGGAAATACCTCGGCCCCCCATGTCCTCGTCGTCCAATGCCGTTCATATCCTAAATCCGCTTTTTCCCAAAGGGTTGCGGTCCCCAAGAAGGGATTCACATAATCGGTCAGTTTCTTATCGGACTGGCAACTTGAGCAAATCCCAAGCGTGAGTAAGCCTGCTAATAAATAGTTTTTCATTTTGCTTGATATTTTGATTTTGTAATATTTTCCAATAGAGAGTAGCCCCTATGCGGGAAGTTAAACACGGAGCCACAGAGACACAGAAAATTCATTTCTGAAAAGACCATGCCTCCGGGACTCTGTGTTTTCACCCATTTTGACACACACTCCTTAATGCTTATTATATATGGTATAAAGAATTAAAAACAAATCTCATTCTGCAAGCGCGTCTATCTTCGCCATGGCCTCGATAAGCATACATCCGCTCAGTTGCTCGGTCAGACCGGTTGAGCCTGCCGGAGCATTTTGCCAATTGGTACCGAACAATACAGCCGGTTTGGCGGTTCCGGACTCCCACAATGTCTCTGCATTCTGAGTCAGGAACTGGATATATCTTCTGGCCGTTGAAGCCTCCAGACGATCTTGCTGAATCAACTCTGTAAAGTAACGAACAAATATTCCTTTAAACAGACCTCCGTCTCCATTTCCTTCATCTTTCAGGATGGAATTGCTGACCAACGTACTGATGGTATAGTCCGCCGCAAGGATGGCATCATTCAGATAGGCGCGCTGGTTGGTAATCTTAAACAATTCAACGGCTGCACCTACAAATGTTCCTTGATTATAGGTAAACACCCAACCGGTATTTATCTCACCCGTATTAGCGTTGATGTTATCGGCTACCGCTCCGTTGTTCGCATTGAAAAGCGTACTTTTCTCCCAATCATAAATTCGGGAAGCCCACTCGCGGTCCTCCTCATCACCAAACTCCTGGTACAGGCGTGCTGCAAGGATACATGCCGGTCCATTCGAACAAGCATTTTTACTATACAGCTGGTCTTTCTTCCAAGCGATTCCTCCACCGGCCTGCTCGTTCCATCCGGTCTTGATGTCTTGCCAAATCTCCAGAACGGCATCCTTATACTTCTGTTCACCCGTAGCTTGATAAGCACGCAGGATAGCCAACGCATTCCATTCCATGTCATCATAAAAAGTATTCAGAAAAGAATTACCGTTAGCCGCCCTTACGCCTTCAAACCATTGGTCGAAATAGTTGGAATAAAGAGCATTGTCTGTGCGCAGATAAGCATCCAGCAACACATCCAAAGCATGAGCCTGAGGCCAATAATGGAATTGCGTATTACCATTGCTATCATAATTGAAATAACGGCTTCCCGCATTCCAGAAATGATTCAGCAGGGCGGTCGAACTACTATCAGCCGCGGCATACCAGTCAATACGGTACTCGTCGGCAGGATCGGTAGTCGTTCCTTCCTCATCATCGCTACAAGCACAGAAGAGGAGAGGCAGAAGCAGGAAATATAAAAACTTCTTCATTGTATCTGTTTTTGTTTATATGAAAAGTGTGTGTCCTAAATCAAACACGGAGCCACCGGAGATCCAAATCTCCGTGACTCTGTGCTTTTGTTGTTTCAACACATCTACCTAACTATTCCGTCCTATTATAAAGTAACGGAGTGCGTGTATTCACCATCAGCGGTCAGGTATAACGTATAAGTAGCCTCTACTCCGTTGAACTGATCCATCAGTTTCCACTTGTTATCCCACTGCGTCAAGTTAGAAAGAAGCTGTACGTAATAATAGTCTTCCGGGCTGGATGCAGTCGGCGCATTGTCGATAGAAGCATCTACCGTACCCCACTCGTAAGTAGTCTCCTCACCGGCTCCGCCATTATCCTTCATCGTCATACGGAACTTATAACGCTGGTCTAATCCCCAGCTTTCTTCCTTGAAGGTTACGGTACCTTTGGCCTGGAATACACCTCCACCGATATAATCCAAATCGAACAGGACTTCATCCGTCGGACAGAAATAGAACCCGATTCCGGTTACCAACGAATAGGTACATGCACCGGTATTGAAGTTCAAGGTGATGCGATAGATACCATCTGTCTCGACCGTAGAGGTTCCGCCTTCCAGAATCAATCCGTCAGAAGTAGAATAAGTCGTAGGCGTTCCGGAATTACTATTTGCGAAATAATAAGGCTGTCCGGCTTTCAATTGCGTATAAACTTCAAATTCGCCGTTAGCCGTAGCTTTCATGCGCTGAGCGGAAGCCAGATCAGTACCGCCTTCCGAAGCTTCACCGGTAACGAATACATCAATAGGAACAACATCAAATCCGGCCAGACGAGTAATGGTCAAGCGGTTTTCCACTGGTGACTTCACCGAGTTCATGCCTTTTGCTGAGAATACCGTCCACTTGATAGTCCCCGTAGCCGAAGAGGTTATCCCTGCCTTAGCCGCGATATCGTTCAAGGTCTGATGCGAGATTGTCGCACAATTCTTTAATCCATTATTATCGGAATAAAGCATATAAATCGGCTTGGAGAAGTCCCCGCTTTCCGTATCGAACGCGATTTGGTAAATTACTGTTCCGGCCTCTTCCGGATTAACATATTCCCATTCGAAATAGGTACTTGCCGAAGCCGAGGTTTCCAGTACGACCGATGTCCCGTCGGCCGGCTCGATGATTCCGTTCGAAGCTGCCAGGCGGTTGTCCGTGTCACCCATATTATCATCGCATCCGGCAAACGCGATAGCCAAAGATGCGAGGAACATTAGTTTTGAAACTATTTTTTTCATGATGTACTTCGATTATTTAAATTCAACACTATGTGTATAATCGCCATCGGCAGACAAATAAAGTGTGAAGATTGCCGGAACACCATCATAGATGCTCATCAATTTCCACTTATTGTCCCATTGCGATGTTGTCTCGAACAATTGGAGATAATAATAAGAGTCCGGACTGTCTGCGGTAGGTTGAGAATCGGTTGCATTCAGCGTACCCCATTCCACTTCACGCTCTTCAGCCGTTCCGTTATTTTCCTTGATAAACATTCTGAACTTGTAACGCTCGTCACGTCCCCAGCTTTCTTCCTTGAAGGTTACGGTATTGTCGGCCTGGAACACCCCATTACCCATGTAGTTCAAATCAAACAATACCTCATCGTTCGGACAGAAATAGAAACCAATCCGTGTTACCAACGTATAGGTACAGATGCTGGTGTTGAAGTCCAACGTGATACGATAAACACCTTCCGTAGCCACGGTCGAAGTTCCGGCTTCCACAATCTTGCCATCTGCCGTAGAGTAGGTCGTTGAAGCGTCAGAAGTTCCGTTTGCGAAATGGAAAGACTGCCCTGCGGTCAGCTTCGTATAGATTTCGAACTCACCATCCGCCAATCGCTTCATCTTTAAAGCACTCGCCAAATCAGCGCCGCCTTCAGTAGCTTCACCGGTGATGTACACTTCGCTCGGAATATTCGCAAAACCGGTCAGACGGGTCAAGGTCAATGTGCGTTCCTCTTCTGCCTTTACCGGATTGATACCCTTAGAAGAGAATACCGTCCATTTCAAGGTAGCTGTTTCACCGGAACCCACGCCCAGCTCAGCAGCAATCTGATTCAAAGTCTTGTGTGTGATAGTCGCATGATTCTCCGCCCCGTTGTTATCAGCAGCAATCAGAGTATCGGGCGAAGCCAAGTCTCCGCCTTCCAAGGAGAATCCGATTTCATACAACACCGCACCGCCATCTTCGGCCAATGCCGGTTCCCATTCAAAATAAAGAGACGCAGAAGCTGATGATTGCAAAACAACAGCTTCACCGTTGTCGGGCGCATATAATGTCTTAACGGCTGTTACGCCTAAATGCCTTACTTCGCCATCGCTATCGCAAGCGGCAAAACCAGCCAGCACGGCAAAGAGCATTATGTATTTCAAAATTTTCATATTCTTCTTTTGTCTTTTCGGTATTAAACATCATACTTTATTAATAACCCGGATTCTGAGTCAGATTCGGATTGATATCTCGTTGAGATTGCGGAATAGCGAACAGATAATCCCGGTTCGGATCAAATGAACGGGCATCCAATTCTATGTATTGCGTATTGTTTGCCGCAAACTTAGCCCCATGAAGCCGGCCATTCTGTACAGTTTCTATCGTTTTCCAACGACGGATATCATACAGACGCAAGCCTTCGATAGCCAACTCGCAACGACGCTCCCGACGGATAATCGTACGCATATCGCCACTAGTCGGATAATTCAAGGCACCGGCATCCGTAAATCCGGCACGTTCACGGATCGGACGGATAGTCTGGTTCCAAACGGTCTCGTTCATCTGCCCCAATTCATTCTTAGCCTCAGCATACATTAATAATACATCCGCATAACGCATCAGGATTAGGTTCAAACCGGAGGTCATACCTGCCGGAGCAGTCGGGTCAAACCATTTGCGTAAGTAATACCCTGTTCCGGTTGCATTCTGTCCTTGTCCGGCATATTCATCCAAATTGGAAGCACCAGCATCCGCAGATGAACCCGGACGGATATAGATTGTAGAAGTTACGCCATCACCATTTGTCCACTGATACCCATGATATACGATAGAAGCTTGCAAACGCGGGTCACGGTTTACGTAAGGTTCATCTTCGTTGTATCCGGAACCGGCCTCATTGATGCCTTTTCCGTTCAACATAACGTAATCGTCCACCAATTCCTGAGTCGGAGCAAATCCGTTGACACGACCACCTACCGACAAAGGAATACCGTCATACATTTCAGACCAAGTAAGATTCGGGAACAAATACCCCAGATCCAAAATAACTTCATCATTGTATTCATTCTCCGGCAAGAACAAACCAGAATAATCTTGGAACAAAGCATATTGTCCATTCTCACCACTCATGATCTGTTCACAAATAGAAGCCACATTTTGCCAATCGTTCTCATACAGATAAGTACGAGCCAATAACATTAGAGCAGCAGCTTTGGTGATACGGCCTCTATCCTCCTCTGCATATTCCTCCTTAGTAGGCAATATATTCACGATTTCATTCAATTCCGTACGGACAAAATTGATGACATCCGCTTTCGGAGAACGGCTGATATTATTGGCTTCCTCAATGGTTATGGTGTGGTCAAACAAAGGTACATCCCCAAAATGATTGGCCAAACGGAAATAAAGATAAGCACGGATAAAACGCGCCTGCGCTTTCATGACTTCCTTATCAGACTCATTCATATCAATTTGGTCGATGTTCTCCAATAACGTATGACAGGTTTTGATACCTTTATAAGCATCGCTCCATTCCGTTGAGAAACGACCTAATGCCGTAGTAACCTGTCCGGATGTGATTTTCTTTTCATCCGTACTACCACGTCCTTCATACAGATTGTCCGACAAACGTTCATCCGAAAAATATTTGCTGGAATTCATCATCTGGCTATAAGCCTGACTCAATACAGCAGATGCTTTGGCCTCGGAGGTCCAATAATTCAACTCGGTGAATTTATTGGTCGGAGCCAAGTCCAATTCATTACAAGAAGTTGTCAATGAAGCAAGTACCACACACGCAATACCTGCGCTATATTTAAATACATTCATTTTCATAATACCTTGATAGTTTAAAATTCAATATCCAAACCGAAACCATAGTAAGAAAGTGTCGGGTAGTTACGTCCACTATTTGCAGCTACACCTTCAATACCACCCATGTTGCTATCGAATTCAGAAGATTCCGGATCGATAAACGAGTTCTTACAGAAGGTCAACGGATTCTCTGCATTCAAGCTGACACGCAATTTAGAGACACCAAACTTCTGAGTCCAAGTTTGCGGAAGCGTATATCCCAACTGAATGTTCTTTACACGCAAGTAAGCCGCATTCAAGATGTGGTTATCACCCGGCTGGCTCCAGTTGTTCGTATTCGAAGCTGAACCCGGAGCACCTAAGCGCGGCCAACGAGCATCCGGATTGGTAGGTGTCCAGAAATCCAACTGGTGCTCATAGATACAATACGAATAGTTACTATGGAACGGTTCCATCAACTCACCACGCAAGAACTGATCACGTTTTCCTACGCCTTGCAACATAACATTCAAATCCAAACCTTTCCAAGCTACGTTATAGGTAAAACCAAATGTATAACGTGGGAACGCATTACCGATTACTACACGGTCCTCAGCATCAATTACCCCATCCCCGTTTTGGTCTACATACTTCACATCCCCGGGGTGGACAGAAGCTCCAACAGGAAGAGCACTATTGTTAATTTCGTCATAACTCTGGAATAAACCATCCGTTTCATAACCAAAGTAAGAACCTAATGCTTCTCCTTCACGGATAATCTTATACATTTCATCGTTGTTATCAATACGCTCCTCACCACCAAAATCGGTAACTTTGTTTCTTGAATCTGAAATGTTGAAATTAAAATTATGGTGGAAATCTCCGGAATTCAACCTATAGTTGATGGTAAGTTCCCAACCTTGGTTCTTCATTTCACCGGCATTTTCCTTTGCGGTTGATCCACCATAAGTAGAAGAAACCTCCGGAGTCAACAGGATATCCCAAGTACGTTTGCTAAAGTAATCGGCCGATACATACAAACTACCATCCAGGAAAGTCGCATCCACACCGATATTGAAGTTAGAAGCCTTTTCCCAAGTCAGCAAAGAGTTACCATCTGTATATTCCGTACGCGGAACAATCTGGTTATTGAATACATACCCATTGGTATACATTGTATAAACCGTCTGGTACGAATAGTTATCTACGTTCTGATTACCCAATATACCGTAAGATGCTCTCAGCTTCAAATCACCGATATTACTCTTATACGTATCCATGAATTCTTCTTCAGACAGACGCCAACCGGCAGAGAATGAAGGGAAGAAACCCCAACGATGATCTTTCGCGAACTTAGACGAACCATCATAGCGGAACGAGAAATCCCCGTAATACTTATCCTTGTAATTATAGCCTACACGACCGAACAAAGAGGTGATACTGGTCTGGTCGGTATCGTCATTCGAGTTCTTATTGTCCTTATCTTGGATAGAGTCATCCGTAGTAGGCAAACCTAAGTCTTCATCCGTATAAGTCCAGGCAATACGGCTAGCCTGTTTGGTATAGGATTCATTAGATACACCAATCAATGCAGAAACGGTATGATCTTCATTAAATGTCTTATCATAACTCAACAAGAACTGTGTACTCAAGGTATAACGTTTCTCGTTGTAATCTTCAGTCATCGTGTTCGAGTGGATATACAATACCGGATTTTCCAAATCTGCCGAAGAATACAAAGGCACTTTCTTATCCCGACGATAACGGTGATGTTGCGTCAAGTCCAAACCAATCAAACCGGTTGCTTTCAATCCGTCCATAATCTTGAAATCCAAGTTCATGCTACCGATGAAGTTATCCTCGTCTTTCTTCTCGTAACCGCCATCCTTCAAGTAAGCCATCGGGTTATCATCACCCACAACATCGTTGACCAGCCACTTGTCTCCTTCATTAAACTTATAGTAATAATAAGAAGGAACACGGGATGAGTTGATGATTACGTTACCGGTACCTCCGGCTACGGTACGCTCTTTCTTGCGGTTGTATGCCATCAAGGTAGTCAACTTGAAGCGTCCGTACTCGGTGGTCAAATTGCTACGGAAGTTATAACGTTCCATACCAAAGTTTCCTTCAAAGTTGCTATCCTGATTATAATATCCGGCAGATACCATATAGGTAGTATTCTCGCTACCTCCGGATATATTTACATTATAATTCTGTTGAAGAGCCGTTTTCATGATCTGGTCGTACAACCATTCTTCCTCATCACGATGGTTGTACAAATCACGGATATCAGATGGTGAGAATTGCGGAGTACTACCTGAATTGATATTAGCCTGGTTTCTCAACATGGCGTTTTGCCAACCTTCTACCGGATGGAAAAGAATGTTCGGGTCTTGCCAACCCACCTGTCCGTTGAAAGTCACCTTCGGCTTTCCGGCCGCACCTTTCTTTGTAGTAACCAAGATGACACCATTCGCAGCACGCGAACCATAGATAGCCGCACTACCGGCATCCTTCAAGACAGATACATTTTCGATATCGTTCGGGTTCAGGTTGTTCAACGTTCCGGAACTTGAAATCAATCCATCGATAACAATCAACGGATCATTGTTACCCATCGTACTGACACCACGGATGTTGATATTCATGCTATTGTCATTCGGGTTGGCATTCTTGCTCTGGATAATCAAGTTGGCCGAAGCACCCTGCAAAGCTTGTGTGGCATTGGTAACCGGACGGTTCTCGAACACTTCGTCGTTTACCTGGTCTACCGCACCGGTAAGGCTCTTACGCGAACGGGTACCGTAACCTACTACTACGACTTCGTCCAGTTTTTGCGTGTCTTCCCGCAAGGTAATTTTCAAATCGCTCTGTCCTTTTACGCTTATCTTCTGGGTCAGGAAGCCGATGTAAGAAATGTCCAACATTCCATCCTCAGGCACATCCAACGAGAATTTACCATCAATGTCGGTAATCGTACCATTGGTGGTTCCCTCAACAAGCACGTTCGCACCGATAATCGGTTCGCCCGCCTCGTCAACAATAGTACCCGTTACTTTCTTAACACTCTGATTTACAGAATCCTGACTGGGTGGGGTGATAACCACATAGTCCCCTTTCACCGAATAGGTATATCCCGTACCTGCCAAAATCTGATTTAGAACTTCCAACACTTCCGTGTTTTTTTGGTTTAGTTCTACACGCTTGTTCACGTCCAACTTTGTGCCGTTGTAGGCAATCTTGTAGTTGGATGCCGCCTCAATCTTCTGGAAAGCCTCTCTCAGAGAGATGCTTCCTTCACTAAAGGAAACCTTTTGCGCATTGGCTTGCAAGCAACTTGCCACCAAAAAACTCAAGCAATAGGTTCCAATCCGTCTTGTCTTGTGTTTGTTCATTGTAGTACAATAAATCAAATTCTAATTAAACAAATACATTGATTTAAGTCAATTTTTTGATATAAGGACAGCTAAAAATAGTTTTGCACCCAACCGATGTTACAAATTTTTTACAAAAAAAAGAGTCAATTCGCAAGAACTCACTCTTTTTCAACCCTATATTTCAATTATGAAAGATAAGTTTTGAAAAGAAAAACGGTGCACCCTTTGGAAAAAAACATAGGCATAAATGAATCAAAAGGTAGGCATAAACGGGAAAGAAGGTAGGCATGAACGAAACCAAAGATAGGCATCTTTTTTAGCTTTGAAAATCAGTCCAAATAAACATCTTTCGGAGCAATCTGATATTCCAATCCCGGAATCAACTCTTTCAAGAGCATGAAGATGTTTTCAAGCGATTCGTCCTTTTTGAAATGAATGGTCAGGCGATTATCGTTATAGACGGAAGTATGCAGGTGAACAGTTACCCCGTAATTGCGTTCTATTGTACGGATAACATCCCGGAATGACGCATTATCAAAGAACAGGCCTCCGCTCCGCCAATCGGAGTAATCAGCAGACCGGACCTGACGCACATCCACCTCCTTATTATTTACATGATACACCAATTGTTCGTTGGGCTTCAATTGATAGATTCTATCAGACGCTTCGTTCAAACGCACCTGCACGGAACCTTGCTCCAGGGTCGTTTTTATCTCTTGCGACTCCGGATAAGCCCATACGTCAAAGCGCGTCCCCAGCACCTCCACGCCTAAGGTACGGACATTTACGATAAAAGGTTTCTCCCGGTTGCCTTCCACCTCGAAATAACCTTCACCGGAAAGATATACTTCACGCCGGTCCCCGAAGAAAGCCGAAGGATAAACCAGAACACTCCCCGAATTCAACCACACACGGCTACTATCGGGAAGGGTAACCATTTCGCGCTTTCCGACCGGAACGAAATGTTCTATCATCGAAACCTGAGCCAAATGATGACGGATTGTTGATGCGTCCTTATACATATAAATAGATGAAACGAGCAGTACTAACGGGAGAATCCACAAAGCGGCTATACGCGCCCATTTGGAGAAAAACGATAGCGCAGGTTTGGGGCCGGGCAAATCCACCCGACGCTGGATGCGCTTGAAAGCCTCTTCCGACCGGCGTTCGTCTTCCGGGAAGCCAATTTCCTCCCATAAAGAGAAACACGCCTCGTCCTGCTCCTTCTCATTCTTCTTCGCCATCATACGCCGATGCACCCGGTCTATCATGTCTTTCGAAAAAGAATGATGGAAAAATTTGGTAATAATCTTTTGAATATCGCTCATCTTCTACGTTTCCTTGTTTACTATAAAGACAACCTTATTGCCCTTAACACCTAAAAATTTAACATAAATATAGAAATGGTATCAAGAGTAAAACCTTCCGAAGCTCTTTCAGAGCCAAGTTCAGGTGGTTCTCGACCGTTTTCTTTTGCAAACCCAGTTTCTCGGCTATTTCGGTATTCGACAATCCGGCTTCCCTACTTAATTTATAGATGGTCTTACGTTGCGGAGGCAGACCTTCAACCACCAAATCCACCAAAAGAGTCAAATCTTTGGCAATTAAATCCTCGTAAGGCGAATGACCATCCTCCTCATCAAAAGGCTTTTCCTGAAGCCATTCTTGCCGAAGCTGCCTCGCCTCGATATAATTGTAGGTCATGTTCCGCGAAAGCACAAAAAGATAAACGCCCAAGTTCCGCACCTCTGCAAAAGCAGCCCGGTTCGTCCATAGTTTGGCGAATATATCCTGAGCTAAATCCTCTGCATCCTCATCCGACTTGACCAGTCCGAGGACGAAGTACCTGACCTTAGGGTAATAACGCATGAAAATCTCCTGAAAGGCTTTTCGGCTTCCGGTGGCCAATTCTTGCGCTAACCGTTGTTCCTCTTCGTTTTCCTTTACCATCGGAGGCAAATTTAGCAATATTCTTTTAAGTTTATGAGTTTTTGTGTTTATAAGTTTATAAGTTCCTGCTATGCGTCCATTTAAAGACACATAAAATATATGCCACTCCAAAAACTTAGAAGATTTGCCTAACTTATCTGCTTATAATTTTCAATTTTCAATTTTCAATTTATAGAAATCCTATTACCTTTGCAAATCGAAAACAAAACGAGAGTATATATGGAAATCGCAGCATTAGTATCGGGAGGCGTGGATAGCTCTGTCGTAGTTCACCTGTTGAAGGAGGCTGGCTACGATCCGACAATCTTCTACATCCGTATCGGAATGGAAGATAAGGACGGCTATATCGATTGCCCGGCGGAAGAGGATATTGAAATCACATCGTATATCGCCAAGAAATACGGGTGCCGCTTCGAGCAGGTGTCGCTTCACGATGAATATTGGGAGAAGGTGGTCAGCTATACGATTGATTCCGTGAAGCGTGGCTTAACCCCCAATCCGGATATGATGTGCAACAAATATATCAAGTTCGGGTGCTTCGAAGACAAATGGGGAAAGGATTTCGACAAAATTGCCACGGGGCATTATGCCACCACGACCGAAATCAACGGGAAGGTATGGCTATCAACCGCAAAAGACCCCGTAAAGGACCAGACTGATTTCTTAGGACAGATTACCCGCCTGCAAATTCAGAAACTGATGTTTCCTATCGGACATCTGATGAAAAGCGAGGTGCGTGCCATTGCCGAAGCGCAAAAGCTCCCCAGTGCCAAGCGAAAGGATAGCCAGGGCATCTGCTTCTTGGGGAGGATTAACTACAACGACTTTGTCCGTCGCT
>URGO01000054.1 GCA_900547435.1 uncultured Parabacteroides sp. | reverse complement strand
CTGTACCAAACCGATGACAATAGAGAATGTCATCAAGTTGTCGCTATTCACAAAGTAGTTCTTGATCTTTGACAAAGCCGGGATATCCGCCAAGGCCACTCCGAAGAAAGATCCCGTACAAGTACCCACCAATAAGGCGGCGAAACCTAAATACTGGAACAAGGTCAAATAAGGCTTGAAATCCGGGTTCACCTTCTTCTTCAAGATCGTACAAGCGATCATGACCAACAAACCGTATCCGCCATCGCCGAAACAAAGTCCGAAGAACAGCATAAAGAACGGGGCGAACAACGGGGTCGGATCAAGTTCACCGTAATTAGGCAAGGAGAACATCTTCGTGATAGGCTCGTACAGCTTACTGAATTTATTATTCCGTAACTTGATAGGCACCTTATCCCCATCCTCGATCTCTAATTGCTGGAAGAAATAACCTTGCTTATCCAGTTCGTGCTCCAAGGCCGGAGCGTTTTCCGTCGGCACCCAACCTTCCAACAACATGAGCTTATCACCCGCTTGCCGGTCTGTCTGCACTAACGCATTAGAAAGATTAAACTCGTCCTGCAGGTTCTTATCGAATTCCTCCAACGTTTTATAATCCTCCACGGCACGATGTTTCAGCTCATCCTCCACATTCTGGATATCCTTGGTACGTTGATCCAGACGGGCACGCAACTTCGCCAATCCTTGAACCGGCATCTTCGGACGTTCAGCGTCTATATCGATCAAGGTACCTTCCTTGGTAATCGTGATAAAATACGTTACCGATTGGAAATTATTGATCAGAATGGCGTTATACAGCACGCCCCATTCCGGCTCGTACTTAGCGGTAGGACAGGTAAAGAACGTAACATCGTATCCCACTCTTTTCAGACGGTTGATATTCTGATAACTGAACTCACCCCATATTTCCATATAAGCCAGATCCTTCTCGATCGATTGCTTGGAAGCGATCAATTGCGCTTTCTTATCTTGCAATTCCTCTATCTTACGCACCAACTTCAAGCCTTCCTCTTTCGTCAACTCACGGGCCGGGGCAAACTTAACGTCTTTCTCCGCCGCATGGAGGTTCTTAAAGTAACGCATCAGCGTATTGATCTGTTTACGCTCAGCCAGAAGCTCTTGCAACCTCTCGTTATCCATCACGGAGTTTGTCTCCTTGATATGGACGACACCTAAGTCACGAAGCGTAGAAAGGAACGTATCATACTCCTTATGGTACACCATAAAGGCATATTTACTCATCTTTACTATCATACGCTTGCCTCCTCTTCTTCCTTCGCTTTCCGTTTCTCCTGGTTCGCCCGCATAATCTTTTGTGAAGATTTCGACAGGCTCTCCTCGTCCTCCATAAAGCGTTTCACTTTACGGATTGCATCTTTGTATCCCGGAATCTGCACCTTCTCAAAAAGGTTCACCTTCTGGGTCGTCTTCTTCCGGGCATGTTCCAACAACTCCAACTTCATACCGGAAAATTCAGCTTCAATTCCCGTACGGGCCAGCTTCTTGAGCAAATCAATGCCATCGGTAAACCATGCCGGGGAACTAAAAAGACTATACCGCCCTATCTCAAACTGGATCTCGTCCAAGACAGGAACAATTACTCCCGCTATTTTCTAGGTGCCCAACGAAACATCCTTCACCCGAATCAATGTCGGGTCAAATTCATTCCACAATGCCACCATACTCTCGTAGCTCTGAATTTCTTGTTCCAGCTGAAGTTCCAACTTATTCACTTCGTCTTTGGTACGTTTCACTTCGATACGCAACGCGCTCTCTTTACTCTTAATAGTAGGGAGCGAACGCTCACGCATCTTCAGTTGCTTTTCCAATTGTTGAAGCGATGTTTTATTATATTGAAACTTTATTGCCATATTTTTCTACTATTTAAGGACATTATCTTCCCTTCCAATGAGAAGTTTCTGCCTTTGAAACTTTTGTTTCATGCCTATGGAACTTCTGTTTCATCCCATGGAACTTTTTACTTCTTCCAATACTTATCGACCAAGTTCTGTTTGATGTTCACCTCAGCCGGCTGGAAATATTTTCCAAACAGGCTCCATGTCACATCCAGCATTTCGGTTGTATCCAAATTCACATCGATAGCCAATAGCTTTGAAGAATAATCTTTAGCAAAAGCCAATGCACGATTATCGTAATCTGTCAAGTCGAAACCATTTTCCAATTTAGTCTTTGCATTTGCAGCATCGGCATAAAGACGAACAGCGGCATTCATTACTTGCGGATGATCCTCGCGGGTCTTCTTGCCTGTCACTAATTGTTTCAAACGAGACAAACTACGGAATGGGTCAACGATAACCTTGCCCACATCGCTATCACGACGCAAATAGAGCTGTCCCTCGGTAATGTAACCTGTATTATCTGGTACCGCGTGCGTAATGTCGCCACCCGACAAACTTGTTACCGCAATAATTGTGATAGAACCGCCATCGGGGAACTGTACTGCCTTCTCATATATCTTGGCTAAATCTGAATATAAGGAACCCGGCATAGAGTCTTTCGATGGAATCTGGTCCATACGGTTCGAAACGATGGCCAACGCATCGGCATAGTTTGTCATATCGGTCAACAAGACCAATACTTTCTCATGCTTCTCTACGGCAAAGTATTCAGCCGCACATAATGCCATATCCGGAATCAAGATACGTTCCACCGAAGGGTCTTCGGTTGTATTGATGAAGCTCACGATACGGTCCAACGCACCCGCATTGCTAAACGTATTCTTGAAGAATAGATAGTCATCATTGGTCATACCCATACCCCCAAGGATGATCTTATCCGACTTCGCACGCATAGCCACTAAGGCCATGACTTGGTTGAACGGTTGGTCCGGATCGGCGAAGAACGGTATCTTCTGCCCCGTCACCAACGTATTGTTCAAGTCGATACCTGCAATACCCGTTGCAATCAGTTCAGAAGGCTGTTTACGACGTACCGGGTTAACCGAAGGACCTCCGATTTCGACCTCCTTGCCTTCAGGTATAGGTCCCCCATCTATAGGTTCACCATAGGCATTGAAGAAACGTCCTGCTAACTGGTCTCCTACCTTCAACGAAGGTGCCTTTCCCATGAATACGACTTCGGCATTCGTACGTATGCCTTCCGTACCGGAGAATACCTGCAACGTTACCTCATCACCGATAATCTTTACCACCTGAGCCAGCTTACCATCTACCGAAGCCAACTCATCATACCCGACACCTGTCGCCTTTAACGAACAGGTTGCCTTCGTAATCTGGGTAATCTTTGTATATATCTTTTGAAATGCTTTTGTTGCCATACTGATTATCTATTTATTTCATTCTTTCTTTTAACAAAGCATCCAACTCTTCGTTGAATTTCTTGAACTGCTCGCTCTCGTATTCCGAATAGTTCATTTGCTTGAAGATATTGATGACTTTCTTGAAATAATCCATTACCTCGAGGAAGGTCTCAAATTGGAAATCAGCGCGGCAAATAGCAATCACTTTATCCAACATGAATTCCTGACGCACAAGCGGAGTCACGGCATCAATCGGGTCGAACGCATCTTGTTGTAAGATAACAAAGTCGATAAGCTCGGACTTCCAGAACGTCACATGGTAATCTACCGGCACACCGTCATCACCTAAAATGTTGATCTGTTCCGAAATCTCCTTACCACGAAGCATACGCGTCTTGATTTCGTTTACCTTATCAATCCAACTCGGAGAGATATGCTTGGAGATGTATTCTTGGAACTCCGGATATTCCAAATACTTCGAGTAACTATCAATCGGGTTCACCGCCGGATAACGTTTCCTATCCGCACGCTCCTGCTCCAAGGCATAGAAGCAACGAGCTACCTTCTTGGTGTTCTCCGTCACTGGCTCCTTCAAGTTACCACCCGCCGGAGATACCGTACCGATGAATGTAACCGAACCCGTCTTACCATTATTTAATAATACATAACCCGCGCGGGCATAGAAGTTGGCGAAAATAGCCGAGAGGTCCATCGGGAAAGCATCCGTTCCCGGGAGCTCTTCCAAACGATTAGACATCTCACGCAAGGCCTGCGCCCAACGGGAAGTAGAGTCCGCCATAAGCAATACCTTCAATCCCATGCTCCGGTAGTATTCTGCAATCGTCATAGCTGTATAGACAGAGGCTTCACGGGCTGCCACTGGCATGTTTGAGGTATTGGCAATGATAATGGTACGTTCCATCAACTTGCGTCCGGTATCCGGGTCACCCAATTCAGGGAATTCCGTAAAGATTTCCACCACCTCGTTCGCACGCTCACCGCAAGCCGCGATAATCATGATATCCGCTTCCGCCTGCTTGGAGATGGCGTGCTGGAGCACCGTCTTACCTGTACCGAACGGACCAGGGATAAATCCCGTACCACCTTCTACGATCGGATTCACCGTATCAATCGTACGGACGCCTGTCTCCAAGAGCTTGAAGGGACGTGGTTTCTCTTTATAGCATGTAATGGCTTTCTTCACCGGCCATTTCTGAACCATCGTAACCTTTACCTCTTCGCCATTCGCATCGGAAAGCACGGCTATCGTATCATGATAGTATATTCCCCTTCCGGGACAAGGCTCTTGATGGTATAAGTTCCTTCGAAGGTGAATGGAACCATAATCTTGTGCGGTTGGGAGTTCTCGTCCACTTCACCCAACCAAGAGCCTGCTTCTACTTCATCGCCCACCTTGGCCAAGGGTTTGAAAGTCCATTTCTTCTCTTCATCCAACGGATAAGTATATTCACCGCGCTTCAAGAACACGCCTTGCATCTTATCCAAATCATTTTGCAAACCGTCGTAATTGCGCGACAACATGCCCGGTCCTAAGGTTACTTCCAACATGTGTCCTTGAAACTCGGCAGTATCACCTACACGCATACCACGTGTGCTCTCGAATACCTGCACATAGGCATTCTTTCCTATTACTTTGATGACCTCCGACATCAACCGGACGCCACCGACAGAAATGTAACAGATTTCATTCTGGGAAACCGGTCCGTCAACCTCTACTGTTACCAGATTGGATACAATTCCTCTTACAATTCCTTTTGTAGCCATATTATTTATTTTTCATTATTTCTTTTAAACTCATCCAAGGCATTCTCGCTACCCTTCTTCATGGCACCCACAATTTCGCGAAAAGTCTTTTCGCCGGTCGTCTTGTCCAAGGTCACCCAGCGTTCAATCATCTCCAGTTTGAGCATATAGGCAAAGACGCTCTCAATGTCGAACGTCTTGAAGAACGTATTCTCTTCAAGCCAGCCCCATTTCAAGAGGTCTATTTTCTTTTCCCGGGCCATCAGGTCGGTCTCTTCCGCGATGCGTTGCAAGTCGGGAAGATATTCCACCGTATCACCCAATCCGAAATCACGCGCATTCGATGTCCGCAATGCATTAGCCACCTCATTCTCGCCTACGATATAACCGGACTTATCCAATCCATGCTTCCGGCAGGTTATTGCCGCCAACATATTATTCATATTTAAATTCAATTCGTACCAATCGGCCACGAATCGGTTTCCACACTTCATAGCATATGCATAATAGAAAGCAGCCAAGCGGTCATTCCACGAGACATTTTCCATCGCCTCGCCTTTTTCTTCACTTTGGAGATAAAGCTTCAAGAAATCCACCACGTAGGCAGGTAAGCGCTTAATTGTCGCTTTCGGTATAGCCTCTTCATCCCGCAAAGCCCTGAGTGCCGCACGATAATCACTTACAGAGATTGTTCCGCGTCCATCAGGTTCCGCATCCGGAGTTTTGAGGAATTGAATCAGATTGGCATTATCAAACTTGAGGAAAAAGAGGTCGATGAGCCTCCTATCCTTGCTGGTCAATATGCCATCCAATTCTTCCCGGAATCCGGATACCGTATAGGCAAGCTTGCTATCATCAAGGGCGATATTGGGAAGTCCTGCTATCAAGCAATAATACTTACTCATAGCGCGTGTCATTTAGAAAAGAGCCTCTACCAATTGCGGGCGCAAGAACTCTTTAAAGAATTCAACAAACTCTTCCTCGCCAAACGAAATCTTATACGACCCGTCGGCCGGAAGAATAGCAAACGAGGCTTTCTTACCATTCACCTGTTCGATTTTCAATCCTTTGTCCAAATAGCTTTTTGCATTCGAGAGGAAATAAGAACGGAGTGTTTCAGCGTTAGCGGTCTGGACGGTCAATCCTCCGGCTTCTTGCCAGCTCTTCACCAATTCCAAAATTACCTTTTGCATGAAAGTTGCATCAGTCAGAACAGCTTTCACATTATCTGACACGACTTTTCCGGTAATCAGATTCGTCACTTCGCTTTTCAACGCTTCTACCGACTGAGCCGCAAAAAGTCGCAACTCAGCCTCTGTGTTTTTTTTCAATTCGGCAGCTTTTTTTTCTGCTGCGGCCACGATTTCCTTAGCCTGCGCTTCGGCCTCATCCAATAAAGCCTTTTTTCGTGCTTCCGCATCCGAAATAATACGAGCAGCCTCTTCGTTTCCTTTTTCTACGCCTTCCTTATAGATTTTATCGGTCAGCTCTTGAATTTTTGTATCCATATCTAATTGAATTTATTTCATGGTTTCATTCAGCTTCAAAGATAATATTTATTTTTTGATTCTATTAAGAACCTGTTTAATTTTTTCATTTAATTTTTTATTCAGCCTATTTTGAGTCTCTTTCCGGCAACGTCACCTTAAAATCCGGACTTTCCACATGCTGAGAAGCTATAATGTCCAGCATTTGTTTGACAATATCCGGATGCTCTGAGGCGATGTCCCTATCCTCATGCAAATCGGTTTCCAAATCATAGAGAAAAGGTTTGCCCTTTTTCACAACCATCTTCCAGTTTCCCATGCGAACCCCGATCTGATCAGTCTCCTCAAACTCCCAATACAGAAAATCATGCTTCTCCTGCGCTATTGTATCTCCCAGTAAGGTAGGAGCAAAAGACAATCCGTCAAAATAATCGGGCTTTTTATTGGAATTCCCATATTTACGCACATAATCCGTTTCACCTATCAAATCACAAAATGTAGGCATAATATCATAAAAAGCGCAAATATGATTGCTTACTGTTCCGGCTTTTATCTTCTCCGGCCAACGGGCAATAAAAGGAACGCGAATCCCTCCTTCATAACATTGGCGTTTCAATCCGCGGAGCTTTCCGTCCCGGCCGAAAAAGGCTGGGTCGGCCCCACCCTCCTCATGAGGTCCGTTATCACTGGAGAACAAAACCAAGGTATTTTCGGACAAGCCTTTTTCCTCCAGGCATTGCATAATTTCCCCCACATAACAATCCAATCGGGTAATCATAGCCGCAAATTGCGCATGTACATGCATTACCGGATTATAACGTGAACCTTCCGACCCGGGATAAGATTTATCGTTTTGGAATTTCTCTATATAATAATGTACAAGGGAATCTTCCGGTTGAACCAATTCCGCATGAGGCAACGTATAGGTAAAAAAGCCGTAAAAAGGCTGATTTCCATCCTGTTTATCCAACCACTCCATAGCCGCCTGATGAATCAAGTCAGCCGAATATTGTGTACGGTTCCGGTAATCCTCGCCATACATGGCATGCTGTATATTTTTCTCAAGTGGGATTCGAACCACCCCGGTATCCCCTTTTGACTTACTATACCGATTCAAAAAATTCGGATAATAAAGATGCGCCTGGAACTGGCACATATAGCCAAAGAACTCGTCAATACCTCGCTTATCCGGAGTAGACTCTGAGCCTTCATAACCTCCGGCCCATTTACCGAACATACCTGTCGTATAACCATTGGCCCGCATAATTTCCGGAAGAATCACGTGCGCTGTATCGTAAGGCATCTGGCCGGTAACCGTAAATTCCTTATTCTCACCATATAGCATCTCTCCGCTCCAATACTCCTTGTTCCCCCGAATCTTACAATGCCCGGTATGTTGCCCCGTCATCAAGGCGGCTCGTGAAGGCGCACTCACCGGACTACCCGCATAGGCTTGGGTAAACAACATGCCCTCAGACGCCAACCGATCTATATTAGGAGTCTGGATATACTTTTGCCCATAACACGCCAAATCCCCATAGCCCAAATCATCACAAAGAATGAAAATGATGTTCGGGTTTTGTGTATCGGCCAAGTTTTTCCTTCCGTTATCTGTACATGCAACACCAGCACTTACCAAACAAGCGAGTGATGCATATCCGATGAACTTATCTCTATTCATTATTATTTTTATCCTTAAAAACAAAGAACGCATTCCGTATCTTTCTCCTCTTATCAAACCGGGAAGAGCCTCCGAACGGAATACGTTCTTCATGAATACCTCTTTTAATACTTTTTATCGAGTCAAAACACCCGCTGAAGGCGGAGGTGTCTCAACACCCCATGCCTTATTAGCTTTCGGCCCCATCTCCAATTCCAGGACACCACCATCCATGATATCACTATGATTGAACCAAGCCTGATTTAATTCTTTTCCATTCAAACGAGCAGATTGGATATACTTATTCTCCGCCGAAGCATTATTCGCCTTGATCTCGAAGGTCTTTCCATTGCTCAATGTCATCTTCATGTTGGTAAAGACCGGACTTCCGATATTGTAAGAAGGCATTCCGGGAGTAACCGGATAGAACCCCATCTGACTAAATACCACGAACGAAGCCAAACCTCCGCCATCTTCATCTCCCGGCATACCCATCAGGTCATTCCGGAACCATTGATTCAATAACGTACGTACGCGCTTTTGCGTCATCCAAGGTTTCCCTGCATAATTATATAGGTAAGGCACATGCATACTCGGCTCGTTGGCCATAGAGAACATACCTACGTTACCGGTATGATCAGGCAAAGTGGAATAAAATTGCCACTTCGACATGCCCAGCGGCGTATTGAACATCGAATCCAAAGCCGCCGTAAAGGTTTCATTTCCTCCTACCAACGAAATCAGATCAGCCACATTATGCTGAACATCCCAACGATACACATATGCATTGTTCTCGTCGTAATAATCACGCGCGCCCAATCCACCATCATATCGGTAGTCTAATGGCTCGATAAACTTTCCATCTTTATCCTTCGGATGGAAGAAATGCGTTTCCGGATTAAACAGATTACGATAATTATATGAACACTTCAAATAATGCTCAGCCTCCTCTCTCTTTCCCAATTCCTGGGCAATCTGGCTCAAGCACCATTGGTCGTATGCCGTGCCCAATGTAACCGCTACGGGCTGACGCTTTTCCCACATCGACACATTCGGGACGGTTTCTTTTTCACCCGGGCGTAATGCCGGAATATATCCATGCTCCTTATAGAAATCATCCAGCCAACCAGCCGGAGCGTTGGACCATGGAATCAAAGTTTTCTCCTCAATAGCCTTGCGGCAAGCCTCGTAGGCCTTGTCCAAATCAAATCCGCGTACCCCTTTCCGGTAAGCATCGATTACCGTTGCCACACCGTGATTGGAATTCATGCGATGCGTATCACCGATAACTTCCGGGAATGTCGGCATCCAGTTTTTTCCTCCCTCTTGGGCAATCCGCAGATAGGATTTAATAATATTCCCCTCCATCTCTGTTTCTATCAAAGCCCGCAATGGATGCGCGCCACGATAGGTATCCCAAATCCAATCATCCGTATAAAACGGTTGCCCTTCATCATCGTGTACCTTACCATCCGTTGCACTATAATAACGCCCATCCTCGCTCAAACAAATCGGGCGTTCATAGCAACGGTACAAAGAGGTATAGAAAACGACCTTGTCATCTTCACTTCCGCCTTCCACTTCAATCTTGCCCAATGTACGATTCCAGATATCCTGCGCAGCTTTAGCTACGACATTCACATCATATGCGGAAATCTCGCGTTGTAAATTCTTCTTGGCCTGTTCAACATCAATAAACGAAACGCCGTACCGGACACCTATATTTCCCGCCAGAGCCGGGAAAGCCAATACGATAGCAGCATTCTCGCCCGATTTTTGCGATTGGCCGGCATCAATCGAACCATTTGCCAATGCACCCACTTTCTCCGGAGTTTTATCTACTTCTGCATAAAGATATACTTTGGTTTTATTATCTATATATTGATATCCGCTGACCGCATTTCCTTCTACTTTCAGTTCCCCCCGGCGTGTATTGAATATTAAATAAGTAGGCTCTTGTTTCTCAAAAGTCAGATTATACACTGCGCTTTGGTGTGAGGGAGCAAAATCCACTTCCACATTGGCGTTATCCAAATAAACCTGATACCGGTAAGGCCTCAACCGCTCCTGGTCATAACTCAACGGAATGACCGGCTTCAAACCGCTCTCCGGTCCTTGATAAGGAGTTAGGTTAAACGCAGACGTTTCACGATGGTTCGTAACGACTATAGGCAGACCATTCAAACGGTCGCCTGTAAAATCAGCCCGTTCCGGATATACGCGAAGCATACTATTAGGCAAATGAATCGTCGGAAATGTAGGAACCAGCAAATGACTGATATTTCCAACATAAGGATTTACATACTCGATAGGTGACAAAGCTGGCGTATTATTGTCTGTTGCCGTTGGTGTACAGGCCGATAACAAAAACGTTGAAGCCAGTACAACTAATGTTGATTTTACATTTTTGTGCATACAATGGAGATTTTATGTTTTTCGCAAAGATAATACAAAAAAGTGAGATACTGAACAATGCATTTTGTTTTTTGCAGTATTACTATATGCTGGTACGGGAGGTAAATAGCTTGGGCACTCTCTTATAAATATAGTAGTTTAAGAGTGGCCCGGTAATTATCCCAAATAAGGACTCTTTTGCTGGGCCACTCTATAAGAATACAGCGTTTCTTTCCTCCAACTATTACATTTCCTCCTATTTTTACTATCTTTATTCCATGAATCTTCGTTTTTCACAAAGCAGAAAAACGTTTTTCACGTTTATGAAAAGAGTTTATCACAATAATGAAAAGAACTCATCACCTATGTGAAAAGCAGAAAACAATAAGAGGATGCAATTAAATTGCTTTTAGAAACTGTTTTATTTCTTAGGTGTTTCACCTAACGTGAATTGCAACGTACCGGCATTCACTAAATCTTCATGAGAAATCGTATAGCCTTTCAGTTTTTTATTTCCGGCTTTAATCTCTTGAATATAAATAGATTCCGGGGTATTGTGTTTGGATTCTATCACCAAATCACCCGCCGGATAGAAACGTTTGTCCAAATGGATGGTTACCTTATCGAAGGTGGGCGAAGTCAGTACATAGTTTACATCTCCCGGACATGCCGGATAGAATCCCAGCATCGAGAATATGGCCCATGCAGACATCGTTCCGGTATCCTCGTTTCCGGGTACACCATTGGGCGCATTATGATAACCGGATTTCAACGCATCATGCACCTCTTTTTGCGTGCGCCAGGCTTCTCCTTTGAAATAGCTGAACAGATACGGATAGGCAATATCCGGTTCGTTGGCGGGGTCATAATTGCCATCATCAAATACGCTTTGAAGCTTATCGATGAATGCTTTCTGGCCTCCCATCAATTTGGCTAAGCCTTTGATATCATGCGGGACATAAAACGTATAATTCCAGGCGTTCCCTTCATGGAATCCCGGACAAGGTTCGAAGTTAGCTCCTTGTTTCGGGTCAAATGGAGAATAGAATGTACCATCGGGAAGTATAGGACGAAGTGTTCCGAAATCTTTACAATAATAATGTTTATACCCCATCGAACGTTGGAGGAAGAGCTTGGCATCATCCTTCTTTCCTAATGCCTCGGCGAACCGGGACAGGTTCCAATCGGCTATATAATATTCCAATGCATGAGAAACGGAGTTGTCAAATTGTTCGCGCAAGGGCACATACCCCAAACTAAAATAATCGTTCGCATCCGGACGGAGAAGGTTGTATTCGCCCGGAGTGGTTGCGCCTTTACGCATAGCCTCATAAGCTGTCTCGATGTCGAACGATTTCAATCCGCGCATATACGCATCTACAATATAAGGGATTGAAGGGTCACCTTCCATCGTGAAAGTCTCGCGTCCATAAAGTTCCCATTTCGGGAGCCATCCGTTTTCTTTATACATATC
This sequence comes from uncultured Parabacteroides sp., assembly GCA_900547435.1. Classification (GTDB taxonomy): domain Bacteria; phylum Bacteroidota; class Bacteroidia; order Bacteroidales; family Tannerellaceae; genus Parabacteroides. The sequence continues at coordinate 5,629 of URGO01000054.1, read as the reverse complement.
AATCATTGTATTGATGATATCCAGTTGGCGGTCCGGGAAAAGCAAAGTCATCAACGTGCTGACATTCCGGTAAGTATCCCACAAGGAATAAACCGTATAACGGGTACCTGAGGTTTTCCCGGTTTCCAGACTTTCCATCTTAGGATATTCGCCATTCACATCTTGCAAGATATTGGGATGAATCAAGAGATGATATAAACCTGTATAGAAAATTGTCTTTTCATCATCCGTTCCTCCCTCCACGGTAATACGGGACAGATCCTTATTCCAAGCTGAACGGGCGGCATTTACCGTACCTTCAAAATCAAACGCAGGCTGCTCTTTGTCCAGGTTTTCACGCGCATTCTCTATGCTCACGAACGAAACTCCGATTTTCACCTCTATCTGGGCCTGTTCTTCGGTGTCGTACCGGAACCACACCCCGATGTCATCCCCGCTTATCTCGCGGTTATATTTGGTGTAGAGTTTGTATTTTCCGGCGTGGATATCCCATTCGGCCTCCACCCCGGTCATCGGACGTTGTTTTTTCCAATACCCACGTTCCTTAGGAGCTTTATTGACACGCATCACGAAGTAAATCGGGAAAACGGCTTGCGGATTATAGCAGAACGTACCCAAAAGCTTGCTGCCCTCTATTTCGGTATCATTTACGAAACGTACCGTCGCGCCGGATTCATTGGTCAGCCCTTCGCCGAGGTTAAGCAAGATATTCCCCTCTCCTTTCGGGAAGGTAAAACGGGCAAGGCCGGTACGGGGTGTAGCAGTTACCTCCGTTTTGATGTCATACTTGGTCAAGACATTACTATAATATCCCGGACGAGCCACTTCGTCCCGATAATGGCTCCCATATTGCTTGTAATCCACATTCAGTTCTCCGGAGGTAGGCATCAGGAGCAGACTTCCGAGTTCCGGGCATCCCACGCCACTCAGATTAACGTGCGCATACCCCGTAAAAAAGTCGTTGTCAGACGTGTAAGGCGTAGACCACCACTGGGCGTCTTTATCAAACTTATTGGTGGGCGACCCCATTACATTGAACGGAGTAACGCTCATCATCCCCTGCGGACATACCGCTCCGGGATTCGTCGTGCCGAAGTTGCTGGTACCAATAAATGGGTTTACAAAATCGACCGGTTGTTGTGCGGAAGCATACAGACCTCCGCATAACAAGAGTGCTAATACTTGTCGTTTCATTCCATTTAAGTTTTTGAGTTTATTTGTTTTTGAGTTCTTTCGTTTTTAAGTTTAGTTTGTCAGCTTATAAGTTTTGGGTACACTTCAACCTTTCAAACGTATAAACTAACAAACTCATAAACTTACTTACCATATTACAATCTCATCCGCAAAGATAAATCCCTTTTGATTTTTCGCCTTCAACCGGATATAACGGGCATTCCAATCTCCCGTAAAAACGTATGTCTGGAAATTCAGCATCGCGTCATCCGGGGAAATTGAGGTCGGGATAACTCCTTGCGACACATAATCCTTGCCATCTTCGGAAGTCAACAGCTCCACCTCCAAAGGCTGATACACCCATGGGCCGGTCAGTTGCATACAACGGATGGAAACTGACCGGACAGAAGAAGGAGTACCCATGTCGATGACACAATCCAAATTATCGGTATAGCCCTGCCAACGTCCGTCCAGGTAGGTTAGTCCTCCCCGATAGCCATCCAATAGGGCCTGTTCACCTCCGGCCATATACCCCGGATACAGGCGATTGTTGAAATGAATCGGTTTGCCAATACCCCGGTGATAATCAACCCGCTTTTCCGAAGGATCGCCCATCATCTGTCCCTGTTCGAAGATAGCCGCCCGGATATCTGCCGAATCCTTCACCAAAATACCATCCTGATAAACCGGAGAGGCTTGGGTGGGTATGGAACCATTGGTGGTATAATGAATCTCCGCCGGATACTTCTCCGCGTCCAGATAAACCATTATCTCTTTCTTCAACGTATCCACATTCATCGAGAAATCCAATTCGTATGAAAGAGGGAACGGGTTCAACCCCATCTTCTTCAGTACCGGGATATGGGCATTCACACGAGGCTTGAAATCCTGCCAGTCCCGTTTCGCTTGCGGGGTCCATCCAATCTCGGCTACGGCTAAGGCACGGGGGAACATCATATACTCCAGATGCTCCGGGGTCGTAATATATTCTGTCCACGTATTCGCCTGAACACCGAGGATATGTTTAGCCTCGTCCGAGCTCAATGAATCTTCCGGTAACGGATTATAGCCATATCCCTTCCGCATCGGGGTATAGCCACCAATCGCGAAGGGCTGCGTGCGAGGATCAGCCTGATAAAAATCGAAGTACATATAATTGCCCGGTGTCATCACCACGTCTTGTCCCATCCGGGCTGTCTGGAATCCGGCCGACTCCCCTCTCCAGGACATCACGGTAGCTTGCGGAGAAAGTCCACCCTCCATAATCTCGTCCCAGCCTATCATCTTGCGTCCTTTGCTTGTCAGGAACTCATCCGCATGATGAATCATATAGCTTTGCAACTCGTTGACATCCTTCAAGCCCTCCTTTTTCATCAGCGCCTGGCATTTCGGGCATTTTTTCCACGCAGCTTTCGAGGCTTCATCTCCTCCGACATGGATATAGGTTGATGGGAAAAGCTCCATGATTTCGGTCAGCACATCCTCCATAAATTGGAACGATTTCGGATTTCCGATACAAAAATCGCTACTGGTATAAGGCTTACCGGCACAACACAATTCGGGATAAGCGATAAACACCTCTTCCGAATGTCCGGGAAATTCGATTTCCGGAATAACATTAATATGCTTTTCCTTGGCGTATGCCAGAATCTCCCGTATGTCCTCTTTGGTATAATACCCCCCATATGCACCGGGCGTTCCTTCTTTCACATACTTGCGATCCGTACCTTTGTCCCACCATTCCCTCCAGTCGGATTGTGTGCGATAAGAGGCTTCAGTGGTCAGTCTGGGATACTTGTCAATCTGAATACGCCACCCCGCTGCATCTGTCAGGTGCATATGCAAGGTATTCAGTTTGTAATAAGCCATTGCATTTAGGATTTTCATAACCTCTTCTTTCGGGAAGAAATGACGGGAAACGTCCAAGTGCAGTCCGCGATAAGCAAACCTTGGCGCGTCTGTGATTTGCACGAAAGGAAGCCCTTCGGGTGTCAACAATTGAAGCAGGGTCTGTTTTCCATAAAAGAGTCCCGTTTCCGTCCGGGCGGTCAATTGCACTCCTTCACGGTCCACCTTCAGCCTGTATCCTTCGGCCGGGATTTCCGACAAATCGGGATCTACCCGAACGCGTACCTGCTTTGATTCCGTACCACTTACTAATCCGGCACTGTCTATTTTGAATATTCCTGAGGAGATACTCATCTCAGACGGCTCTGGTATCAGATTAATCTCTGTGTTGAATGTTTGATTGTTGCAAGAAGTGAAAGCCAGTGAACCTACCAGAATAGTTCCGCAAAGCACTTTACTTGCCTGCTTTGGTGTTAGCATATTTTTTAGTTTTTAAGTTTGTTTGTTCATTAGTTTTTAAGTAGACAAGTTGACCAGAGAACGAGTTGACAAGGCTTTTCACCTTGGTTCCCCTCCTTATACCTATAACCTCGTTTACTTGTCAACTCATCTACTTGTCAACTTCTACCCTGCCGTCTCCTTGAACGCCCTAAATTGCCGGATTAAGACGATAGCGGTAACCACCGTAGCGGTTAAATCTGCTATCGGAATACTTACCCAAACTCCGAACGTACCCCATATTTTAGGCAAAATGAGCAGACAAGGTGCCAAAAACAGCAATTGACGTGTCAAAGATAAGAAAATAGCTTTACGTGACATACCAATTGACATAAAGAAATTTGTCGCTACCATTTGAAATCCTACAATTGGAAATACTCCGAACACGATATGCAATCCGTAGACCGCCGCACCAATCAGTTCCGGATCGGTGGTAAAGAATCCCACGATGAATGAGGGAAACAATTGGCAAAGGAGAATACCGCCCGTAGCCACGCCCGTAGCCCACCAGGTTGTCAACTTCGTTACCTCAAGGACGCGGGGGAAACGCCGCGCGCCATAATTGTATCCAGCTATAGGTTGCATACCCTGGTTAAATCCCATGATAATCATAATGAAAAGGAAAACGATGCGATTCACGATGCCGTATGCGCCTATCGCCATGTCTCCTCCATATTCCTTCAGCCCCAAGTTGATCAGCATGACAATCATGCAGGAGCAGACATTCATCAGGAAAGGCGATAGTCCGATAGAGAATATACCTGAAACCAAATCTTTGCGCAACCGGTAGATTCCTTTCTGGAAATGCAGCAATTGCGTGGGACGCGAAAAGTGTATCAACTGACCTGTCAAGGAAATCAATTGCGCTACAACCGTGGCCCAGGCAGAACCAACGATACCCCACTTAAACACGAAAATAAAAAGCGGGTTCAACAAACAATTGATGAATACGGAAACCAATGTCATGTACATCGCCATTTGTGGAAATCCGGACGAACGCATCACCGAGTTCAGTCCTAAATACATATGTGTAATGACATTTCCGTAAAGAATCACACGCATATAGTCCCGTGCATAAGGGATGGTCTGCTCACTCGCCCCGAAAAAGTAAAGCACCGGGTCCAGGAAAAGCAGGAATACAATGGAAAAAGCAATACCTACAATCAGGTTCAACATGAATACATTTCCCAGCATCAGGTTGGCACCCTGATAATCTTTCTGTCCTAACTTGACCGACACCAATGTCGAAGCTCCCACGCCAACCAGTGACCCGAATGCGGCTGCCAAGTTCATCAAAGGGAATGTCAACGCCAGTCCCGCAATAGCCAAAGCCCCTACTCCATGTCCGATGAAAATGCTATCCGTCATGTTGTATAACGAAGAAGCAGTCATGGCGATAATTGCCGGAATGGCATACTGTGTCAATAGTTTACCGATAGGTTCTGTCCCTAATATCAAAGGAGAATTTTTTGTCAACGTCATCTTGCTATCTGTTTTGTACTTATTTTCCATACAAAGGTATGGATTCGGACGCGAATCTCCAAATGATTTTGAGGCAGACAGAAAAACTCATACACCAAAGAGCCTGCGAAACGATGAAGAACGAATCCGTAAAAATCAAAATCGCGCACCTATTTTTAATGAATCATTCTCTTTTCATTTCACCGGATAAAGATACGTCATTTCGCCCGATGATTTTCTTAAAATAAAAGGAGACAAAACGCAAATTAATGTTAACTATCTCGTATATGATTAAGAGTGAAGTATTAAGGATGAAGAATCAAGGATTCCCTCCGGATAAAAAATTTTCATTCCGCACCGGAGGGGCGCCATTCTTCATTTAAAAGTTGCCTGTCTTCGCCGGCGATTATGCCTATGATTGTTTTCGTTCATGCCTATAATCAGTTTGTTTATGCCAATGACTACCTTTTCAGTGAGGGTGTCTATGTATTCAGGACTTGTGTCTACGGTTTCCGGAAAACACCTGTCTATATATTCAGTTTTAACCACCAAATGTGTCTACCGATTTCAGGAAAAGACATGACAACTGACAAATCTGACAACTGACAATTAATGTTTAGCGTTTTCAAGAGATAGAGATAGAAAATAA
>URGO01000053.1 GCA_900547435.1 uncultured Parabacteroides sp. | reverse complement strand
ATAAACTTTATTAACTATAAAAATGAGAAACCCATTGGTAGAATTAAATATGCGCTAATTTAATTCCGCCAACGGGTATATTTGTATTATACTGATGAAAAAGAATTATATCTTATTGATTTTTTTAGTAGGATGTGAGTTTCTACTGATTTCTCCCGTTCATTCTTCGGTTTTTTATTCTGTAGTGGAAACAGCAGAAAATTTAGAAGTGTTATCCTCAGAAAAAATAAAAGGGAGAGTAACTAATAAGGATGGAGAGCCTATACCTCAGGCGATTATTGCCACAACCGTAGATCAATATAGCAATAGTCTCGTCCAAAGCGATAGTACAGGCTATTTTGAGATAGCTGTTGATGATCGTTCTACGGCTCTTGTGGTGTCAGCCATTGGATATCTTCCGCGTGAATTAGCATTATCGGAGTTTAATGGGCAAGAGCTATTGATCATCAGCTTAGAAATAAATCCGGATTTTACATTAGACGAAGTAAAAGTTTCTGCCAAACGGCAGACCGTAGCTTTAACACCGGACGGATTGACTTATAATATGAATGACAATCCTTTAAAGAATGGGGATACTTTTGAGGCCATAAAGTTTATTCCAATGGTAACAGTACAGAATGATGTAATTTCTGTTGTAGGGCGAGGTAATCCGGTAGTTTATGTGAATAATCGGAAATTAAATCTTTCGGGCGAAGCATTAGTAGCTTATTTAAAAACTCTGCCAGCAAAGAATATCGAAATCGTAAATGTTATTCGTACTCCCGAAGCAAAATATGGAGGAGCAAACAGTGTCTTATCCATCAAATTGAAAGAACGAGAGGATGAAGGATTAAAAGGTTCTCTAAGCGGACAGATTTGGAAAACACATGATTTTAAACAAACCGGAAGTGTTACTTTAGATTATGCAAAAAGCAAATGGAGCAGCCTGCTCAGTGTTTTTGTCGGAAATTTTAGAAATTACAAAGAAGAAGAAGCAGAAACAAATTACTTAAAAGAAAATTATACCGTTAATCGTACCGGAATAGACGAATCGAAAGGACATACCTATCAAATGAATTTCATGGGTGTTTATCAGTTCTCAGATACAAAAAGTTTAGGTTTGAATGTCTTTGGCTATATGGGGGATAATGATGGAGAAAAAGAAACCATGACCCATTATCAGCATACCGACCAGTATATTTCTTCTTATTCCGATAATACGGATAAAGGAAAGAGAATAACAGCCAATTTAAACTACCAATACCATGCCAAAAATGGAAAGAACTATTTGATAGCCGATGCAGATTACCTATATTATACAGGAAAACAAGATGTTATCAATGAAATGAATAACGTAGATGAACAAGGAGAATTTCTATCTCTTTATTCGAAAGAATGGCAAAAAGTGCCGCAGAATACATCTATTTATTCAGCAAAGGTTGAATATGGCGGAAAATTTGGAGATGGTTTCAAGTACGATTTTGGTGCTGATGCTTATTATTCTACGATTCGTATCAATAATGAATATTTAGGATGGAAAGATAATGATTTTGTATTCAATCCGGAGTCGAGCACTGATTTTGATGTCGATGAATTTACGCCGGCATTATTCATTGATTTCTCAAAGACATGGAATGATAAACTCTACACCTCATTAGGGGCACGTTTTGAATACACCCGATATAAGGGAGAAGAACACCAGCAAAATTCGTCTTTTAAAACCGACTTCTTCCGGCCACTTCCGCAATTGAATGTCTTTTACCAAATATCACAAAAGCATGCAATCGGATATTCAGCCTTTTATTCTTTACAGCGTCCGTCCTTCAATAGCCTGAATCCATTCATCGTACGTGTTTCTCCGACAGAATATTCGGTAGGAAACCCCTATTTGCAACCGACTAAAAACTTTTTTACAGAACTCAATTATACTTTCAATAATCGTCATTCATTCTATCTTCAATATCAACTCTTAACTGATATGCAAAATGTTACACAGCGAGCAGTGGGTGATGGCGTAGTTGAAAATAAGCCGGAAAATGTGGGCAAACGAAATTATGTAGGTTTCGGATATAGTACCTACTTTAATTATTTGAATGGAAGAGGATATATGAACCTGTCTGCCAATTACGCATGGAATTCCATGAAGGGTGATTCAGAAGTCGGATTATTAAGCTATTCTCGTCATCTGACAAGTGCGAATTTCAATAATAGTTTTCTATTATTTCCAAAGCAGAATATCCGGTTTAATATCGCCGGTGATTATCATTCCAAAGAGCAGACAGCTTACGCCATCACGCCGCTCACGCTATCCTTCCAATTAGAATTGAGCGCTCAGATTAAAGATTTTTCAGCGACTCTTTATTACAGAGGAAGCGGATATTTGAATGATGGAAAGCTCGATACTTACAGAAAAACCGTTACGACGAATGATTTCTTAGTAACAAACCGGTATAGCGGCGGCGAAGCATTCCAAGTCGGCATTCGCGTCTCTTACAATTTTGGCAATAAGAAGGTGAAACAGTTGCAAGAAAGAAACACTTCAAATTCTAGAGTCAAAGACCGCGTAGGAGGAAAACGGAATTGAATATAAATAATATATATATAAAGGTGGATTCCGAAAAGCCTAAATAGAGTAGGAATAATTTCTTTAAATCAAAAAGTATGGAAAACAAATTTGGCCGCGTGAAGGCGTTTGTTGACGAACTGGAGAAAGTAGAGTTCATCGAGAATGAAGAAGCATTATTGTTATTAGGAAGTTCAGGAGGCAGTGGTGGCTCTGGTGGCTCTGGTGCTGGTAATAATTGTCTGTGCGGTACAGATAATTGTAAGTGTTACGGGAATAACTGCAATTGCGAATAAAAAATGATTCGATTAATTCTAAAAAGTAGAGACTGCCCATATGGGTGGTCTCTGTTTAAACTGTCATGAAAAATAGTTGTTATAATTCTTTAATTCCGCTATCGGAAAAAACAGATGTTATTTTTAATGCTTTATCTGATGCATTTCTGTTTGTGCATACAATAGATAAAAGCCTTTGGGATGATCCTGCCAAAATGGAAATGAAACATCCTGCATTATTTAAGAAATTGTGTGAACATGGTTTTTATGTAGAAGATGATGTAGATGAATTTCAAATTTTAAATCATCAAAATCAAGCAATAATAGAAAATGAAAAGGATTATTTCATTATTATAAATCCAACATTGGCTTGTAATTATAAGTGCTGGTATTGCTATGAAAATCATATACCTCATTCTAAAATGTCAGCAGAAACTTTGGAAAAAGTTTTCAAACATATGACCCATGTTGTTGAAACCCGATCCCAATTGCAATCTTTTCCCATTGCATTTTTTGGAGGAGAGCCCTTGCTTTATTTTAAAGATATTGTGTTGCCTATTATACGCTTTCATGATGCGTTATGCAAGCAATATCATATTCCGTACACAAGTATTGGTTTTACCAGCAATGGCGGATTGTTGAATCCGGAGATGATTGCGGTATTGGCGCAATATGAAAATGTACAATTCCAAATAACATTGGACGGAGGTAAGGAAGCGCACAATAAAATACGTTATAGTTATAAGGGACAAGATTCTTACACGTTGATATTGCATAATGTTATATCTTTATTGAAAAATGGTATTGATGTGCGCCTTCGCATAAATTACACGGCTGAGAGTTTGGATTCGTTGACCGATATAGCTGATGATTTAAGTATGTTGTCCGAAAACGATAAAAGCCGTTTGGAAGTCGATTTTCATCAAGTTTGGCAAGAACGTTCTCCTTCTAAAGATTTGGATGGAATCCGGAATGTGGTAGATTATTTTTATAAGAAAAAACTTTATGTCATTTTTAATGATGTGAATATGGTTAGAAATCCTTGCTATGGAGATAGACGAAATACTGCTGTCATAAATTATAACGGAGATATATATAAATGTACTGCAAAAGATTTTAACGTAATAAATAGAGATGGATATTTGAACGAAAATGGAGATATAGTGTGGCTAAAATCGCAAGATTACAGGGCTAATATACGTTTCAAAGATGGATTTTGTAATACCTGTCGGATTGCACCTTTATGTGGAGGTGGATGTTCTCGTTATATGCTAGAGCAAGATCAAAATGCGAATAAATCCTGTCTTTATAAATCCGAAGAACGTATAGATGAATTAATATTAGACCGGTTGGATATGTTTATCAGAAATAGGCAATTGCATGGATAAATTCCCTTTTTTGCATCAGTTGGATTCCAACGATTGCGGGCCTGCCTGTATTCGGATGATTTGTAAGTATTATAAAAACGAATACTCGGTAGGCACTGTAAAAGCAATGTGCAATCTGACAAGAGTGGGTGCTACTTTATTGGACATAAATTCCTGTTTGAAACAGATGGGATTTGAAACGGCATTGTTGAAACTGACAGATGAGGAGATTCAAAAAATGCCCTTACCAGCTGTGCTTTATTGGAAACAGGAGCATTATGTGATCTTATATAAAGTATCCCATAAAGAGGGAAGTTGTTTTTTTCATATAGCAGATCCGGCTTTCGGGAAAATAAAAATTCCGGAGCCGCTTTTTCAAAAAGGTTTTTTGGATAATAACAATAAGGGAGTAGCATTGGCTGTAGACCCGACCGAGGCTTTTTGGCAGAAAAAAGACCGTAAGATTCCGTTGCGCGAGAAGTTGGAAAGGGTACTCAGCATATTCCGGGAAATAGTAGGGAAATACAGAAACCGTTTTTTGATTGTAATATTCCTAAGCATCTTAGGTATGGTGCTTAACTGGGTGTTCCCTTTGATATTCCAGCAGATTATAGATAAGGGAATAGCCGGTAAGGATTTTCATCTGATATTGCTTTTGGCACTTAGTCAGTTTGTCTTGTTTTTCAGCTATGTTGTTTCCAGCAGTTTTTCCAACATCGTGTTATCGAAAATAGGTTTTAGTGTAGGAGTTACTTTTTTGTCCGATTATTTGGAGAAACTGATAAAACTTCCTATTCGTTTTTTCGATGTGAAAGCCACTTCAGATTTGATACAATTGGTGGACGATCAAGACAACATGAAGTCTTTTTTTACTTATGAAGCCATCAATGTCTTGTTCGTTACAACCAATTTTGTGGCTTTTTCCGCCATCTTGGTTTATTACAATTATCAGGTATTTTTGATATTCCTGTTTTTTCTGCCCTTTGTATGGGATGGTTCTCTTTTTTTTCCCGAAAGCGAAAAATGGTGGATTATTTGAAGTTTGCGGTATCATCTGAAGGGAAAAGCAATATCTACGAATTGGTAATGGGGATGCGGGAGATCAAAATTAACAGTGCCCAGCGTTGCAAGATAGACAAAGTAAAAGAAACTCAGGAAAAAATCAATACCTATCAGTTGAAAGACTTATACTTGAATTTTTATTCTACTATAGGTATTTCTTCTATCAATAAAGTAAAGGATGTCCTTGTCGTGGTTTTTTGCGCTTATCTTGTAATACATGATAAAATGACCATCGGAGTGCTGATGACAATAACTTATTTGTTGGGGCAATTAAGCGAACCGGTAAACCGGATTATGTCTTTATCCCGTTCTTTTTTACAAGCCAAATATAGTTTGGACAGGTTATCTGAAATACAGAAGACGCCTGATGAAAATGCGGAGGATAAAATAATGCCGCCTGTTCTTCACAGAGGTATTTGGATGACAGGAGTCTCTTTTAAATATCCCGGCACATATAACCCGTATGTATTGAAGGATCTGAATCTGGAGATTCCCAAGGGGAAAGTTTCGGCAGTGGTAGGTACAAGCGGAAGCGGAAAAACTACTCTTTTGAAATTATTGTTGTCATTTTATTATCCGCAGAAAGGTGATATTTACTTGGAAAAAGAGAAAATGAGTTCGGTTGACTCTGATAAATGGAGGGAGCAATGTGGAGTTGTGATGCAGGACGGCTATATTTTCAGTGGCAGTATAGCTGAAAACATTGCCATAGCCGATGCCGAACCGGATGCGGAAAAGGTGAAGGAGGCTTCCCGGATAGCCTGCATAGATGATTTTATTGAAACGCTCCCTATGAAATACAATACGAAAATTGGAAACAGGGGAATAGAACTCAGTGGAGGGCAAAAGCAACGTTTATTAATAGCCCGTGCGGTATATAAAAATCCGGAATTTATATTCTTCGATGAAGCCACCTCTTTTCTGGATACGAAAAATGAATATATGATTATGCATAATTTGAAAAGTTTTTATCGAGGGAAAACCGTAGTTATCGTAGCGCACCGACTTAGTACGGTAAAAGATGCCGATAACATACTGGTATTGGATAAAGGGTGTTTGGTGGAACAAGGTACACATAAGGAACTTTCGGCACGAAAGGGATATTATTATAATCTGATTAAAAACCAATTGGAACTGGATGCTTGAGAAATGTATGAAAGAACATATTTTTACAGCAAAAGAGTTGGTAATTAACCAATTGATTCAAAAAGCATATTCTGTAAAATCACCGGGATTGCTTTATGGAAAAATGGGTATAGCCCTATCTTTGTTTGATTATGGACGACATACAGGATGTGCTGTATTTTCTGATTTGGGAGATGAGTTGACAGATGGTATATTGGATGATGTGGAATGTAAGACCGGATTTGACTTCGCGACAGGATTGCCGGGTATTGCATGGGGAATAGAATATTTGGCACAACAGGGATATGTAGAATGCGATACAATCCAAGTCTGTGCCGAGATAGATAAGCGTATGGAAAAACTTTGTGTGCATCGGCTCAATGATTTATCCTTGGAAACCGGATTGGAGGGGTTGTTACATTATCTATTAGCCAGATTGCAAGGAGCTTTAAAGCAAAATGGGAATATGCCATTCTCAGCTGATTTCTTAAATGAGGTGAAATTTACCATAAACAATCTCAATGAGAGCCATTTGCCGGATTCTTTGAATAAACTGGCTGATGCATTTCGATCTTTTATGCATAGTAAAAGCAAAAATATTTATACACCTGATATAAGTTCATTCATCGTAGTTCAATCGTTTCCGGAAGATGTGGAAACAGCTCCTTTAGGTTTGAGAAAAGGATTGGCTGGCTGGTTGTATAAAGATATATAATAAAAGGAGTAATGCTATGAATGTTATTATTATAGATGATGATGCGAACTCGCGTATAAACGGAATCGGAACTTATCTTCAAACCTTGATTCCCTTGTTGAAGCGGATGGGAGCTTGTATCACGCGAGTAGGTTATAATGGTACTTGTAAAACATTTGCCATACGGGAAGAGAATGGCATTCGTGAATTTTTACTTCCTCTGCTCCCTGCTTCTTATTGTTTTAAAGTAGTGGAGAAGTTTTTAGGTTTATACATAGAAGACTCAGCTGACAATCTTTTTATGTTGCATTACAGTCCGTGCGATGATTTGATCCGTTTTTTAAAGAGACGTTTCTCATTATCTAAAATATCATTTACTATTCATGATATGATATGGACGGCTTTGCTATGGGGAGATGTAGAAAAATTAAAAGAAACAGTTCGTAGCGTTCCCCAGAATGCCGAGAAAGAAGAATCTGTAAAAGTCCGGAAATCTTTTAAGGCAGAACAAGCTATGTATACCTTGTCAGATGCCGTTATTGTGCTGGCCGGAGGAACACGCCGGGTATTGACGGAAATTTATGGGATAGATCCGAAAAAAATACATTTGATACCTAACGGATTGAAAGATTCCTATAAACCTGTCTCTTGTGAAAGGAAACAAGAAATCCGGGCAGAGAAATTTTTATCCGGGCATGAAAAAATACTATTATTTGCGGGAAGAGTACATTATATGAAAGGAGTTTATTCCTTGATTCGGTGTTTCAGTCAGGTTTTACAAGTTTATCCGGAGTGCCGCCTCGTAATAGCCGGATATCTTTTGGATCCCCCGAAAGTCTTATCGCTGACCGGGAATGCGGCTTCCAAAATTATTTTTACAGGCCAGATACCCAAGAAGGAATTGGATGAATGGATAAGCATAACCGATATCGGAATTTTACCGTCTTATACCGAACAATGCTGCTATTGGGGAATTGAGTTGATGATGCATGGTGTGCCCGTGATAACGACCGATGGCTTTAATTTGCAGGAAATGTTTGCAGAAGGTTATAATGCAGGAATCGTCAAAATCGGAGATCGGGAGGATGCAAAGATCTTTGAGTATAATCTTGCCGATGAGATTGTAAAATTGTTACATGCTGATGCGGAATGTAGGAAATTGGGAGAACAAGGGAGACGGGTTTATGAAACCCGTTATACATCGGAATCCATGTATACAGGTTACAAAACGCTGATTGATACTTTATTTTCAAATGTTGACAAATAATATTCATACTATGAACAGAATACCGAAAATTATTCATCAGGTCTGGTCTGGAATAGACGAACCGTTACCCAAGCATTTTGAGAAGTTGGGCGAAAGTTGGAAAAGTGATTATCCGGAATGGGAATACATTGTGTGGGATAATCAGAAAATGAATGATTTCATTCTATCGAATTATCCGGAGTATTGGGAGTCGTATCAGGCATTCCCTTATAATGTACAGCGATGGGATGTGATACGTTATCTGATATTGGATAAAATAGGCGGGATGTATGTGGATTTTGATTACCAATCATTGGCCCGCATGGATTCTTTGTTGGAAAATAAAACGTGTTGTTTTTCCGAAGAGGAAAACTATATTAACAAGAAAGGGGAGAAAGTGAGTGTTTTTAATAATGCCCTAATGCTGTCTGTGCCTAAACATCCTTTTATGCAAAAAATCATAGAAACAGCTTTCTCTGATAAAATGGTATATGCAAATCCTGAACCTAAACAACAATGTGTATTATCTACTACCGGTCCGGGAATGATAACCACATTATATAATAGTCTGCTTTCTGAGGAAAAAGAAAATGTCTACATTATTCCTGCCAAATATGTAACTCCTTTTTCTGTACTGCAAGCCCGATTTGTCCGGCAAGGGTATAATGGACCAGAAGTAAAGAAAGCATTGGAAGAAGCATATGCTGTCCATTACTTTTGGGGCGGTTGGTTGTAAGTTGATTCATATCCCATCAGATAAAAATAGTTCTGATGGGACATGTTGTTTTTCTCCCCACTATTTCTGAAAGCAAGGGAGCGTTTTTATTTTCTCTTCTATTTTCGTACCTTTGCCTCGGATTATAAAGCTGACAATATGAGACGTCCACAGATTATTGAGCGAATACGTAAAGCTCTTGGGCAAGTGGCTCCCGATGCCAAGGCTATTCTTTATGGAAGTGAAGCACGTGGGGATGCCTGTCCGGATAGTGATATAGATTCCAAAAATCAATCAACATAAAAAATGAATATGAATAAGTATGTGATTTTGGCAGCCCTATTGGTGCTGCTTTCGGCTTGTGGGGGTCACAAGCATACTCCGTTTGACACCAAGATGCATGCGAGCTTGGAGCGTTCGCTGACTTGGCGTACCGATTCGACCGGGATTTGGGAAACAGCCGGCTGGTGGAACTCCGCCAATCTGCTGACGGCGGTTATCCGTTACGGGGAGATTACCAAGAACAAGAAAGAGATTGTCCCGGTGATTGAGGATGTTTTCCAGAAAGCCAAGCATTATGCCGTGGCTGATTCGACCGGGAAGTTTCATCACTATTGCGATAACTTCATCAATGATTTTTACGATGACGAAGGGTGGTGGGCTTTGGCTTGGATTAATGCCTTTAAGCTGACCAACGACAAGAAGTATCTGGAGATGGCGGAGGTAATCTTTGAAGATATGACCGGAGGATGGAGTGATGACGTGTGTGGCGGAGGTATTTACTGGCGGAAGAATCCGCATCATTATAAAAACTCGATTGCCAATAATCTGTTTGCTCTGACGGCTATCCGTCTGTATAATGAGACCGGAAAGAACAAATATGCTGATTGGTTCAAGAAAGAGGTGGATTGGTATTTGCAGACCGGAATGTATAACACGGAGATCCATCAGATAGAAGATGGATTGAAAGAGGATTGCACACCGAACCGCAATGCGCATTATACCTACAATCAGGGTGTCGCCATGGCGGTATTGACCGAGATGTATATGTATTCGCATGAAAAGAAATACCTGAAAATGGCTGAAGATATAGCTAAGGCCACGATTACGAAGGAGCTGGTTACTGAAGAGGGTATTTTGCGTGAGATGAATCCGAATGTGGCGATCAGCAATGACGGGGTGCAATTCAAGGGTATCTTTATCCGCCATTTGGGTTTCTTGTATAAAGTGACCAACAATCCGCTGTACCGCGATTTCATTATCAGGAATGCGGAATCGATTATCCGGAATAACTACGATCCGGAAACCATGAGTTTCGGGTGTTATTGGTATGGTCCGTTCCATGCGGTCAATGCGGCGGCCAACTCCAGTGCGCTGGAGTGTGTCATGGAGGCACAGGCTATTTATTGAGCTTCAAGTTGACAAGGTATCGGTTGGCAAGGCATTATCTCTTCACTTCTTGTCTGCCGTTCCCTTGTTAAACCGCTTCTAAACAACAATTCATATGAAGAGAAATTTATTAAAATACATTCCGCTGTTTGCCTTGTCCTGCTCATTGCCCGCACAGGCACAAGAGGTTTTTGCTGAGGATGCTACGAGTTATCGGGCGGAAATGAGCGTAACTTTGTCATCAGGCAATTATGCTCCGTTCTGGATTGCCAGCAATCGCTATGGCGTTGTGCCTTTGGAGTCGGATAATGCTTATCTGAAAGCCGGCGTGTTTCATCGGCAACATTTCGGAGAAGGTTTCTATTGGGGAGCAGGATTGGACTTGGTCGCGGCTGTTCCACGCTATAAGCATGTATATATTCATCAGTTTTATGCTGAATTGGGGTATAAATGGATAGCGTTGAGCCTGGGAAGCAAGGAACGCTATCAGTCGATGGTTGACCCTTTCCTGAGTAGTGGGGATATGATTCTCTCGAATAATGCTCGTCCTATTCCGGAAGTGAATATCTGTGTTCCGGAATATACATTGATCCCTCGTACAAAGGGGTGGTTGCAGGTAAAGGGTAATTTCAGCATAGGAAAGTCTTTGGATTCCGGGTTCTTGGATGACGTTTATGCGGATAACTATACGTTTGTGAAGGATGTATTGTGGCACCATAAGGCCTTGTCTGTTCAGTTGAAAGATACCGAAGGGGATTTCCCGTTTTCGGCAACGGTCGGAGCCCAGCATATTGCACAATGGGGCGGAACATCGACTGATCCGAAACTGGGTGAACAGCCCCATTCTTTTGTGGACTTTCTCCGGGTTGTTGTAGGAAGCCGGGGAGGGGATAACTCTTCTGCATCGGCACAGAAAAATGTTTTGGGTAGTCATCATATCTCTTATGATTTCAGTCTGACCTATGCGGCAAAGGACTGGAAAGTCAAAGGGTATTATCAGCATTTGTGTTACGATAAATCGGGAACGGAGTTCCGGAATGGGATGGATGGTCTTTGGGGAATACAACTGGATTTTCCGGAATTTTCCTGGTTGGACCGTTTTGTGTTTGAGTTTGTGACGACGCGCAATCAGAGCGGGCCGTTTCATTATATCTGGTTCGACCGGGACAATCATCCCGGACGTGGAGGCGGGGGAGATAATTATTATAATAATGAAGAATATGTAACGGGCAACTCTTATTTCAATCGGGGGGTGGGTTCTCCTTTGCTCCCGGCTCCGGAATACAATGCAGATGGGAAACCCGGTTTTCAGAATAATCGCATCAAAGACTGGCACATCGGATTCCAAGGAAAATTTTCTGAGAATCTCCGTTATCGGATGCTATTGACGGTCATGAATATGTGGGGAACCGCTACCCAGCCGCTGCTCCAAAAAAAGGATGGCGTTTCGCTGATGGCTAACGTTATCTATACCCATCCTAAGTTGGCCGGATGGCAATTCAGCGGCACAATCGGAGCCGATACCGGTGATGTATTCGGCAAGAAAAGCACCGGATTTGAACTGAAGATAACGAAAGCGGGGATTTTATCTATCTATCCTTAAATTCTTCCCATAGATCTTGTGCGATGACTTGTTGGGTCTGATCGGCAATCTGTTGCAAGCCTTTATGGGAAGTATCCATGCCCTCAATAGAGATAGGTTCGTGGATGACCATCTCCATGGCATGGCGGTGAAGATTCAACGATCCGATAGGCAAGACATAGAAAGGACCGTTCAGGGTAATCGGTACGATGGGCAGATGCTGGTCGGCCGCCATTTGGAAAGCTCCCTTCTTGAAGCGTCTCATCCGGCCGGTTTCTGTGCGTGACCCTTCCGGGAAAATCGCAATAGACGAACCGTTACGCAACGCTTTCTCGGCATCTACTAATGAACGGGCTGCCGCTTTCGACGTAGAGTGGTCGACAAATATGAATCCTGCAGCACGGCAAGCGGCTCCCACAAAAGGAATTTTCCCGATTCCGGCTTTCATGACCCACTTGATAGGTACGCCTAAAAAACCATATATAAGGAATATGTCGAAAGCTCCTTGGTGATTGGCGGAGAATATATACGATTGTCCTCGCCGGATATGTTCTTTACCGCGTACTTTTACCGGACAAAGAGCCAGGTAGCAAGTCAACCTCGACCAAATCATGCCCGGATAGTAGGAAAAGATACGTTCGCCCCCTAAAAGGCAACCGACTATCGTCGTGAGGGCGGTCAGCAGAGTCAGTACCAAGAAAAGCGGTACAAAGATACACCAGGTGTACAAGATGTAAAATAGACGTTTCATAGGTGAAATGATTAATTTTTGGACAAAGATAGGTGCTAATTTAACAGGATTCATCATTTTTGTTCTAAAATATTTTCGCAATCGGGTTATTATTGCTTTATTTGCATAAAAATATGAATAATCAAATAAAACGTCTATAACCATGAACGAGTTGATTAAAAATTTAGGAGTTATTGTACTCCTTGTAGGTGTAGTTATATTGGCTGTTCCAGCTTTAACAGGTGGTATGACAAATGCGATTTTGCTTACAGGTTTAGTTGTTATTGTTATCGGCTATTTGAGCCATATCATTATTAACAAACGTGTAGAGTAAACAACTACAAGTTAAGAGTTATGAGCCGGATTTATCCGGGCTCGTAACTCTTGATTTGTTTTTAAGCCATTCGAGAAAGGAATTTCTTCAGAAATTCCGTGAGTAGCTGGTTCTCATCCGGTCGTTGGGTGGAAAGGCGGAAGCAACGTTCATCTAGTTCCCGGAAGTTGGATGCATCGCGGATTAATATTCCCGCTTCCTGAATCAGATACGATTTTAACTCGGATGCTTTTCTCCTTCCGGCAAACGGCATAAGAAAAAGGTGACGGCGGAAGGGCAGGTCTGTATACCTGTTTCCCCGATAGCTTTCTGCAAGTGAAGTGTGTCGTCAAGCCATTGCTGTAAAGGCAAAATGAACTTTTCAGGATGTATCAACGTGTATTTCCCGATTTCTATCGCTAATGCATTGACCGACCAGGGGATGAGATGACGCTTTATCCGTTGGATGATGTTGGCGGATGCGGTTATGTATCCGATTCGTATTCCGGGAATCTTATGTAATTTAGAGATGGATTGAATCAGAATCAGGTTCGGATAGGTATAGATATCTTTTAATTCCAGTAATTTGTGGGGATAGAAATCGGCATATACCTGATCTATCACAAAAAGAGTTTGCGGATTTTCTCGCATCAATTCCAGCAAAGTTTCCCGTTCAATTACCGAACCATCCGGATTATTGGGATTGCAGATCCAGCAAAGTTCTTCTCCTTTTACGGAACATTTTTCTAAGGGCTGTCTGTTCGGATGAAAAGTAATCTGATGGTGGTGCAGTCGGCAGGCATCTTCATATTCGGCGAATGAAGGAATCAGAATCATCGATTTGGCTTGTCGCCAGGCCTCGGCTATCAGGTAGAAGGCCGTGATAGAACCATTCGTCACCAACAGATTGTCCGGAGATACCTCATGCGCTTCGGCCAGCATCTGTTTTAGGGAAGCTGCATCCGGTTCCGGATAGCGTGAAATCTGTTCGAATGTATGATAAATATGTTCTTTTAAGGGAGCTAATTCCGCACCATACCAAACATTGGAACTGTAATTGATTTTTATTTGTTGTCCTGCGCTATAGAAATCGTCTCCGTGTCCAAATAACATACGTTTTAAGTTCTTTAGTTTTTGAGTTTGTTTATAACTTCTTGTTGTTCTCTGCCGGTGAACTTTACATACCTATTTATTAATCTTTATGAGGTTGGGAGGGGTAATCCGCTAATGATTTGTAAATCGCATCCTGGATGCGTGTCCGGATGTCCAACGAAGACAGCTTCGTGTTCATTCGCGAAGGATAGATCCGGTTGCAAAGGAAAATATAAATCAGTTGATGGTCGGGGTCAACCCAGAAACAGGTACCGGTGAATCCGGTATGCCCGTAGACCGATGCCGGAGCCAAAGCTCCGCAGGGAGAGGCTTTGCTTCCGATGCTCGGCTTGTCAAATCCCAGTCCCCTCCGGCATGTCGGACTTTTGGTCTGGGTGAATAGCCTGACGGTCTCTTCCGATAAATACCGTTCTCCTCCATATGCACCGTTATTCAATAACATTTGAAGGACCTTGGCCAAATCATTTGCGTTTGAGAATAACCCGGCATTGCCGGAAACTCCTCCTTGAAAGGCCGCCGCTTCGTCATGCACGTATCCTCGAATCAGCTGATGGCGGATTGTTTTGTCATATTCGGTCGGTGCAATCAGTAGAGAATCTATTTTATCCAGCGGATTATAGGTCAGATGCCAAGCTCCCAACGGCGCAAAAAAGTCATTTTGCAATAATCGGTCCATCGGTTGGTGTAATACATTCTCGGTCATCATCTTCAGTAAGATGAAATTGACGCAACTATACCGATAGGCTTTGTTCCGGACTTTCGATTTCTTGATCATAGACAGGATAGAATCCTGAAAAGAACTTTTCAGATAAATATTCTTGGCCACCTTCAGGGGATAGTCCGGTTTGGGGGTAGAAGAGACCAGTTCCGGTTTAAACTTTCCTTTTTCCATAGCTTGGGTATAGAAATTGATGGTCGGGACGATGCCCGATTGATGGAACAGGAGTTCTTTTATCGTCACGTTTTTCTTGTTTGAACCTTTTAATTCCGGAATATAATCCGCAATCTTGTCGGTCAGCTTAAAACTTTTCTTATCGTAAGCTTTCATAACCGCAAGCAATGTCCCGGCTGCTTTCGAGGCGGAAGCCAGGTCATAGACCGATTCATTCGTGATGGGCTGGCGGTGCTCATAATCATATTTCCCGAAAGAATGGTTATAGATGACCATGCCGTCTTTTGCTACCAGCAGCTGGCATCCCGGATAGGCCTTGGCCTTGATTCCCTCTTCGGCTATCCGGCTTATCTCATCCAGACATTCCGGATTTAGTCCGACCTCTTCCGGCTCGTGATATCCTAATCGGGTCTTGGCGGTGAAGATTCCGGCTCCGGAA
Source organism: uncultured Parabacteroides sp. (assembly GCA_900547435.1). Taxonomy (GTDB): domain Bacteria; phylum Bacteroidota; class Bacteroidia; order Bacteroidales; family Tannerellaceae; genus Parabacteroides. The sequence continues at coordinate 2,232 of URGO01000053.1, read as the reverse complement.
AAGTACAGGTCCGGAATCGAAACCGGCAGTTTCCCTTTGGCTCCTATTCCTCCGAATAAGACTTGTGCGGCATAGCGTTGGGCCAACGGAGTGCCTTCGTAAGCCAATACAACGGCTTGGGCGTTAGCTATAGATTTTTTATAGGATTTAAGGAAATAAGGAATCGTAAAGAAGGTATAGACCAGCTTTTTCTTTGTGGCTAATTCCCGCAGTGCCGCGCTTTCCGGAATCCGTACCGTATGTATGGCGCAGAGTATTAGGTCGTATGAGTTCAGTTTGTTGTAGATTTGTTGTACCCGCGTCGCGCTTGTCGAGCGTGTAAGGGTATACTTGTCTGTTTGAACGTATGACGAAACCGTTTCGGTAAAGTCGTCCGTGATGGCATCGCCAATGGTCAGAACCGCAATCTTGGGTCGCTTCAAATCCGCGATAGGCAATATCTTTTCTTCATTTTTCAGTACCGTTATCGCCTCTTCGTTCAATTTGGCGGCCAACCAAGCCGCATGGCCTGTGTTTAGGCGCTCTGATAATCCCTTCAGTTTTATCGGCTGATAGCGATGAAGCCCTGCAATATACTTATATTTTAATATCTTCAGACATTTGGATTCGATGTATGTCATCGGGATGGTGCCCTCTTCGATGGCCTCTTTGACTGCCTTGAAATCGGAAATCGGAGCACGGGGGGCCAGCAGTATGTCGTTTCCGGCCAACAATGCCTGCACGCAAGGATTATCGGTCTTTTTCGTACTTGCCCCTTTCATGGCCAATGCATCCGTGAAGCATAAACCTTTGAATCCTAATTCGTCTTGTAGCAGGTCGGTTACTACGGCTTGGGATAAGGAGGCTGCTTTGCCTTTCCGTTTGTCCAAAGCCGGAATATATAAGTGCCCGGTCATCATGCCGGCAAACCCTTGCCGGATATATTCCCGGAAAGGAACCAGTTCGACCGAGTCCAGCCGTTCCCGGTTGTGATAGATGGCGGGAAGAGTCTCGTGCGAATCATCGGAGGTGTCTCCATGTCCCGGGAAATGCTTGGCCACCGAGATAATTCCGTTTTCCTCTAGTCCTTTGGAATAGGCAATCCCTTTTTCGGCCACGGCATACGGATTCTCACCGAACGAACGGATGCCGATGACCGGATTCTCATCATTGCTGTTCACGTCCAAATCCGGGGCGAAATTGATATGGATGCCCATCTCCTTGCATTGTCTGGCCACCTCTTCGCCATATTTCCGAATCAGCAGTTTGTTCTCTATTGCCCCGATCATCATGTTCTTGGGGAAACGGGTCGTTCCGCTCAGGCGCATTGACAAGCCCCATTCGCCATCCAACGAGACAAACAAAGGCACACGCGCCTCCGCCTGCATCTGGTTGGTCAGAAAGGCTTGGTCGGCCGGATTCCCCTTATGAAACAATACGCCTCCGATTTTTTGTTCCCGCACATAACGCTTCAGCTTCTGTACATTCTGGGCGCTGGTCTTGACATCCGCCACAATCATGAATAGTTGCCCTATCCGTTCGTCCATGCTCATGGAGTCGAACACCGAATCCGCCCAATGATTCATCGCCTCCCGGTCTGCATCCCGGTAGAGGGCAGGCATCTGTTGGGCAGACAAATAGCTGGCTGATAACCAGCAAGTGAGTAGTATACAAACAAGTTTCTTCATATCCGTTTCCCTAAAAAACAGATTCAAAAGTAGAGAAAATAATTAATCCGGACAAGAAAAAAAGTCCGCTATTTGTTTATCTCACAAAGATTTTGTTACTTTGCAGCGCTTTTACGCAACGCTGGCAGGACAAGCAGCCTGTTTATTTGCGTATAATTATCAACAATTTTAAATACAAAAAACAATGGATTTAATTAAAGTTGCAGAAGAAGCTTTCGCTACAAAGAAAGAGCATCCTTCGTTCAAGAGCGGTGATACTATTACCGTAGCTTATCGTATCAAGGAAGGTAACAAGGAACGTGTTCAGCAGTATCGCGGTGTTGTAATCCGTATCTCCGGACATGGCGACAAGAAGCGTTTTACCGTACGCAAAATGTCTGATAACATCGGTGTAGAAAGAATTTTCCCGATCGAATCTCCGTTTATCGAAAGCATTACGGTAAACAAAGTGGGTCGTGTACGTCGCGCAAAATTGTATTATCTGCGTGCTCTTACCTGAAAGAAAGCAAGAATCAAAGAAAAGAGAGTCTAATCTATTCCTACGATTCAAATTATAATAGAAGCC
>URGO01000052.1 GCA_900547435.1 uncultured Parabacteroides sp. | reverse complement strand
AGTACTGATGCTTGCAGGCATTCGTGAAATTCTGATTATCTCTACTCCATTCGACTTGCCGGGATTCAAACGCCTATTAGGTGACGGAAGCGACTTCGGTGTGCACTTTGAGTATGCAGAGCAGCCATCACCGGACGGACTGGCTCAGGCCTTCATTATTGGAGAGAAGTTTATCGGCAACGACAGTGTATGTCTGGTGCTGGGTGATAATATTTTCCACGGTGCAGGTCTGACCGGATTGTTGAAAGAAGCGGTTCGCACGGCAGAAGAGGACAAGAAAGCTACGGTATTTGGTTACTGGGTAAGTGATCCGGAACGCTATGGTGTAGCCGAGTTTGACAAGGACGGAAACTGTCTCTCGATTGAAGAGAAACCAGCTCATCCGAAATCGAACTATGCAGTGGTTGGACTTTATTTCTACCCGAACAAAGTGGTAGAAATAGCCAAGAACATCAAGCCGTCGGCACGTGGGGAACTGGAAATTACGACTGTAAACCAGCAGTTCTTGGCAGACAAGGAACTGAAGGTGCAGACGCTGGGACGAGGCTTTGCATGGCTCGACACGGGTACACATGATTCTCTGAGTGAAGCCTCTACGTTTATCGAGGTGATTGAAAAACGTCAGGGACTGAAGATTGCCTGTCTGGAAGGCATTGCTTTCCGTCAGGGATGGATTACGGCAGACAAGCTGAGAGAACTGGCGCAGCCTATGCTGAAGAACCAGTACGGTAAATATCTGCTGCAAGTAATAGATGAAGTAGGACATACGGGTAAAAGTAATCTGGACTATTAATATGGAAGTAATTAAAACAGCTATAGAGGGCGTGGTCATCATTGAACCACGCCTTTTTAAAGACGACAGAGGATATTTTTTTGAATCTTTTTCTGAAAGAGATTTCAACGCACAAGTACGTACCGTACGTTTCGTGCAGGACAATGAAAGTAAATCATGTTATGGAGTATTGCGCGGACTGCATTTCCAGAAACCACCTTTCGCACAAAGCAAGCTGGTTCTCGTGGTAAAAGGAGCTGTCCTCGACGTAGCAGTCGACATTCGTAAAGGCTCTCCTACTTTCGGCCAGCATGTGGCAGTTGAACTGACCGAAGAAAATCATCGCCAGTTCTTTATTCCACGTGGCTTCGCTCATGGTTTCAGTGTCCTGACCGATGAAGTTATCTTCCAGTATAAGTGCGACAACTTCTATGCTCCTCAGAGTGAAGGTGCCATAGCATGGAATGATCCAGCTCTCGGCATTGACTGGCGGATTCCGGCTGACAAGGTTGTTCTTTCTGAAAAAGACAAACATCATCCGCTCCTGAAGGAGGCCGACTGGCTATTCAACTACAAAGAAGATCTTTACAAATAAGGAGAGATCATAACTAAAAGAGGATATATCCTTGGCTATCATGCAGTAGCCGAAGAATATATCCTTTTTTTATGTGAACTAATCAGAACGAATGACAATCAATCGTCATCCCGGTCCATATCAATCAAGTTATACTTCAAATCGAACTTCAACTCCCAGAAATTTGACAATCTCACTTCATATTCGTAGCGGTCCTTTTCAATCTGTAAGATTTTAGCATCCGGATAATTTGTCTTTACGTACTTTACAATCTGTGTCGGAACAGCTGCTTCGGGAACGAACGTACGTTTACATTTCATTTCTGTCCAGTTGCCTTGCTTATCAAACTCTATTTTGTCTCCGTCGACAAACATCACGTCGTAAGTTGTATCGAACAAGCCTTTATCTACCTTTGAGAATGCCACATTCTTATTGGCAAAATGTTTCTTTACAAACGACTGAGCTGCCTTCGGAAGTTGTTCGAAACTGATAGGTTTATCATTATCTGCCATTACAACTTGCATTGTGAACAAACAAACCAGGAAGAATACCAATTTTTTCATAATCGTAATTTTTTAAGTTTATACTTGTTTTGCTTTAATTTTCTACTGCAAAACTATCGTCCGAATCTGAAAAGAATTGGGAATCTTCCTGTAAAATTCGTTTTTTTATTTTATTTCTTCATCTTGAGCTCATACAAGTCGTTACGACGGTCGCGAAGGTTACGTACACTTCCGTATGTATGCAACTCGTTCAGCAAATCAAGGTCTACATCCGATACCAGAATCATTTCCGTATTCGGGGTTGCCTCGGCACGCATACCATCTGTTGGGAAAGCAAAGTCGCATGGAGTAAAGACTCCGGACTGCGCATACTGGATATCCATATTATGCACACGCGGCAAATTGCCTACACTTCCGGCAATCACCACGAAACACTCATTCTCGATAGCACGGGCATGGGCACACACCTTTACACGCGAATAAGCATTTTGCGTATCCGTCAAATAAGGCACAAACAAAATCTGCATCCCTTGATCGGCCATGATACGGGAAAGTTCAGGAAACTCCACATCATAACAAATCAAAATACCTATTTTGGCACAATCTGTCTCGAATGTCTGGACACGCTTTCCGCCGGAAAGTCCCCAACTTTTTGCCTCATCCGGCGTGATATGAATTTTCTCATAGGTCTCATACGAACCATCGCGGCGGCAAAGGAACCCTACATTGTAAAGCCCATCCTCACGCAATTGCGGCATACTTCCGGTGACGATATTGATGTTGTAACTAATAGCCAAATCTATGAAACGGCGACGGATTTCATCAGTATATTGTGCCAGCTCGCGGATAGCCTCTGACTCGCTTTTATCATTTAATTTCGCCTTCAACGGCGCATTGAAATATTCCGGGAACAAAACGAAATCACTCTTATAATCCGACACAGCATCTACGAAAAACTCTACTTGCTCAAACACATCCTTGATGCTCTTATAGGGGCGCATCTGCCATTGTACCAGTCCGACACGAACTGTAGTCTTCGAGGCAATTACCTCCGGTTTCGGCTGGTAATAAATATTATCCCACTGCAAAAGAGTCGCATAATGTTTGGATTCTTCATCATTCGGAAGATAATTGGTCATCACCTTACGAACATGGAAATCATTTGACAATTGAAAAGTCAATACAGGATCATAAATCTCCTTCTTACGAACCTTATCAATATATTCTTTCGGACGCATCTGGTCGGCATATTTATGATAATTCGGAATACGTCCTCCGAACATAATCGCCTTCAGATTCAGACTCTCACAAAGCTCCTTGCGGTATTCGTACATACGACGCGCCAAACGCAATCCCCGATACTCCGGATGCACAAATACTTCGATACCATATAGGATATTTCCTTTAGGATTATGCGTATTAAAAGTCTCATTACCGGTAACATCTGCATACGTGTGGTCATTCTTCACACGGTCATAATCTACAATAATAGACAACGCACAACCTACTATCTTGTTATCTACAACCGTTACAACCTGTCCCTCGGGAAAGATTGTCAATAACTTTTCAATCTGCTCGCGTGTCCAAAAAACATCTGAGCCATCAGAATAGACACGTCTGAACGACTGAGCCAATTGTTTGTAATCGGTCATCTGCAACGGACGCACGATGACCTTGTTAATGTTTTGTGAATGTTGTTCCATATCTTTTAGTATTACCATTCTATAAATTTGCCACGTTCTCTACGCTTCTGCAACTCCTGTTCCAGAAGTTTATGACGATCTTTAGCTATATAACGCCGGGCAAAGATGTTTGGCACAGCTACACCCAACGAAATACAGAAAATTATCAATGCCGAATTAATACCATTATAAAAAGCATGCGTAACCTCTCCAACCACACCATGCATATTGATAAATGCCAACAAAGAACGGTACATCAATACACCCGGTATCATCGGAATAACAGAAGGTATCGTCAGCACGTGGTTCGGCACATCGAACCAATATACGGCTTTTACAGCTATCAGACTAACCACGAAACTTCCCATAAATGAACCTACAACCGGTCCATATCCCAACTCGAAGTTGACAAAATTACGGGTGCATACAGCCAATATTCCTCCCAAAGCAACTACCCAAAGCAGACGACGTTGGATATTAAATATCATCGAAAAACCCATTGCCGAGATTGCTGCTGCAATGGCATAAACATAATAAGGATCATGTGGAACCATACTAAGCTCGCTGAATTTATGGTCGATTGTCACATCATTCATCACGAAAAGGCGCAAAGCAAAAGCGATCCCGAAAGCCATCGCTCCAATCATCATAACCGTATTCGCCGCCCGCGTTATGCCGACCAGCAAAAAGTTGTCCAACATATCGTCAACAAAGTTGATCAGCGGAACCCCCGGAACAATAAAGAGCGCACAAGCCAACAAAGGGGGATAAGGGGTAGACGACCAATCTGTCAGCGATGTCAAATAAGCCAGGCAAGTGGCTATAAAAGCAGCAATCGCCATACTCATATAAGCATTAATACCGAATTCCATACAACGCGCACGTATTCGGAACCCGGCAAAAGCACAAATCGAAGCAAACAAAAAGGCGATCCAATCCCCCCCAAACAACTTACAGAATCCACCACAGGCAAATCCTGCACAAATGGCGACTAAATAGGGTTTATAATTACGCGGCTGACAAGCTATTCTGTCCAGTTCTTCTTCATATCGGTCCAGCGTGTAATCCTGTTCGATAGCTCGCCACGAAAGTTTGCTGATTTCTGTAATTGCCGTCATGTTAATGCCGTGCTTCTCGCACTTCTGAAATTTGGAAAACGAATGAGCCTCATCACTCACATTTACCATAATCATCGACCAGCGGATATCCAAATGCAATTTATCCTCCGGAATCCCTAAAAAGGCAGCGACCCGTTTCATATTCCGGTCCACACGGTTCGTATCAGCCGCACTCTCCACCAACAATTTTCCGGTTCTCAACAACAAATCCAGTTTCCGTCTTAACAACAGCACCTCCTGCTCATTCATTTCTTTGTATTCTGCCATACTTTTCTTATGCTTTATTTTTCGGCTGCAAAATTACAAAGACTACAGCGTTATTACAAGCCGAACAGGTACTGCCTGCATCAGAAAAATTCATGCCTACCTAAAAGGTTGCGACCTTTCCGGTCAAAGCAACATAGAACAACAAAGCCGGAATCCAACGATTCCGGCTTCGCTATCTCATTTTATTTTAAGATGTTAAATACCCTCTTCGGATTAATAAAAGCGGATACGGTTATCCTCGACATCAGCTTTATCAATCAATGAACGGATAGCTTGGAAGGAAATACGATAAGTATTATTGGCATCCCATGCGCGTATCGCATTTTCTTCATTATATTCTTTACTATCCTTGTTCTCTGCATATACTTTAAATACATATACGCCATTATTTCCTTTCACCGGAGCACTCACCTGGTCAACCTGAGCCAAAGAAACAGCGGCATTCAGTTTCGGTTCCATTCCAATACCTGAGATACGACGTGTGCCAAAAGAGATGAACTTAACACTATCAACCGATGAATTCATTGCCTGGGCATATGCATCAACCGTACTCAAGTTCTTGGCAGCTAAATCTTCTGCAATCTTATCACCTTTCTTTTGAGCAACCAGCTCAGCTTTCAATCCCGCAGCCACTTGTTCCAATGGAGCATAACCGGCAGGCAAACTCTTTTCTACTGCAGCAATGACAAATTTGTCATCACACTCAAAGATATCCGAAACACTACCGTTACCATTCTGGAATGCCCAACGAACAACAGGACGAGAACTCTTAATAGTCCCCAGTATCTGGTTATCCGGAGTTATCGACACATTTGAAATTAAATTGTAACCGGCATTCTTAGCAGCTGTATCCAATTTAGCGATATCGCGATTATTAGACAAGAACTGATTCAAATCATTATAGATATTGCTGTATGTCTTGGAACTTGGAGTAACGGTCATATCAATATCCGCAACCTTATACTTCGTTACATTAGCTGTCTTTTCCGTAACTTTTACCAAATGCGTCCCATACATAGATTTCACAACCACCACTTCGTTAATCGGTGTTGAAAAAATCGCATCTTTGAAATCCTCATTGACGCCTCTCAAGGCCGTTACTTCAGTAAACCAACCCAGCTCGCCACCTCTTTCCTTAGCCTGATCAGCAGAATATTGTTTTGCCAATTCAGCAAAATCACCGCCATTCTTCAAAACACCCATCAAGCTATCTGCCAAAGCAGCAGTCTCAGCTTCTGTGTTACCTACCAACATGATATGGCTCACTTTCACTGAATCCGGAGCTGATGTCTTAGCAACCAACTTAAACATTCTGTAACGATCATTCTCAAAAGCCGGTCCATATACATCACCTACAGCTGCCGTTGTAGCAAACTGTTTCAATTCCGGATCGAATGATTTCTCTGTAAAGAAAGCATCCACATATGGAACTTCTGAGTTTTCATTTACCAAATCAGCAACATTTTCTTTCGTTGAGAACTCATCTTTCAAAGATTCTATATCCTTCTGAGCATTATTATAATCCTCCTGACTTGGGCGAATATCCACAGAAATATATTTTACGACCTTCGTTTCTTTCTGTTTAAACAACTCCTTGCGCTGATTATACAATTTCTCGACTTCTCCCTTGCTTACCTGAATGGTCGAATCCGAAATAGTCGAATAAGCCTGCATAGCGTAAGCAATGTCCGCACTCTTGGCATTTTCCTCAAATGATTCTTTCGCATCCAGTTTGTTCGCACCAATCGCCTTGGTCAACAAAGTAGTATATTTCTGCTCCAAACGTTGACGTTTGATATTCTTTTCCCAAAACAACCAGAAATTACGCGCTTTGATAAGCTGATCCTGTTGTTCGATAGGCATACTAGCAATATTATCGCTATCAATTGCTTTCAAGAAATTCAATAATGCATTACGATCAAACACGCCCGTTTGCGGATTAGCAAACATCGGCATCTGCTGAATCAACGGAGAAATATTTTCGCCCTGCACCATATCAAACAATTCCTCAGGGCTAACCTCTATCCCAATTTCTTCCGTAGCTTCACCTAATACGATGTCTTCAACCATCGTATCAAACACATTCTGCCGGATTTGTGCCATAGTCTCATCCGGGAAGCTTGTTTGTCCGGTCTGCATCTTGTACATTTCTGTCATCTCATCGATGCGAGCCTGATAATCATGAATATTAATAACTTCACCATCTACTTCAGCAATACGTTCCTGTGATTGTCTGAAATAAGTCGAACCAGAGTTTAAAAAGTCTCCGATGATAAAAGCGAACAATGCCACTCCCACCACGAGAACCAGCAGTCCTGCTTTGCTTCTAATTTTTTCCAGCGTAGCCATTTATCGTTTTTTATTTTTAAAGTTTATATTTTACTATTTAAGGGCACGAAGATACGAAAAAAAGAAAGAGCAACATCATTTTCAAGCTTTTTTTTCACTCTTCCCGCACTTTCATGCGCACTAACTCTATTTTTGTGGCAGTTACTTTAACTATTTTAAACGAATATTTCCCATAAATCACCGATTCATTCAGTTTGGGAAACTTCTGATAAACATGCAAAATGAATCCGGCCACCGTGATATAATCATCCGATTCAGGCAAATCCAAACCAAACATTTCATTCAATGAATCAATCTCTGTCCGGCCAGACAACAAATACTCATCATCCGCTATTTTCTTAGCAATCCGAGTTTTCACATCATGTTCATCTTCTATCTCACCAAAAATCTCCTCTACCAAATCTTCCAATGTAACAATTCCTGTTATCCCCCCAAACTCATCCACCACAACCGCCAGACTCTTCTTTTCCTGCATCAAATCACGCATCAATTTATTAGCCGCCATAGCTTCTGGCACAATCGGCACTTTACGGATTCTTGCAGTCCAATCATCCGGATGGTTAAACAATTCCGAAGAATGAATGTAACCAATTATATTATCTATATTTTCATCATAGACCAAGATTTTGGACAACCCGGTCTCAATAAAGCGGGTTCTGAGTTCATCCATAGAAACGGTTTTATCACACGCAACTATCTCCGTCCGTGGAATCATGCAATCACGCAAACGTACCTTCGAGAAGTCTAATGCATTCTGAAACATCTTCACTTCTGTATCCATATCCGATTTATCTGAAGCTTCATCAATACTTTGTTGGATAAAATCATTCAAATCCATCTTGCCTAAGGTATAAACTTTCGTCACATTCAGATTTTTCACTCCAGCCAAACGCAAGATAACAAAAGAAAGCAACGATGAAAGTTTCGAAACAGGATACAATACTATATATATAATGTATAAAGGAACGGCAAAAAGCTTCAATGACAGATTTGGGTTGATCCGAAATAAAATCTGCGGCAAGAACTCGCCGACGAGAAGCCATAGTAAAGTAGCCAACAAAGAGGCAATCAGAATAACAAGAAGAATCGGTTCAACAAAACAAGAAAGCCATAATTCCAAGCCTACCGCTATCTGCAAACCATAAACGACTAAAGCAATACAATTGCCCACCAACATAGTTGATATAAACGACTCCGGATTATGAAAGAAAAAATCCAAGATACGACTTGTCAGGCTCTTATTCTTCTTATCCAATTCGTAACGAAGCTTATTAGCTGAGAGAAAAGCGCTCTCCATTCCCGAAAAGAATACGGAAAAAAGCAACGGAATTATTATGTTTACTATATTATCCACTTATTCTTCTTTCAAACTATCTACCACGATAACATTCTCTGTATTTACACTATCCGCAGGAGCAGAAGGAGTGACCTCCTCTTCTACCGGGAATTCACCTTGAGAATTGAATATACGATAACGCGTCATATTTTGATTAGATTCAAATCCGACTCCTGTAATAATCTGTTCTTTCTGCTGAATCCGGATATATTTATCAGAATATACTTTTTCCGCTTTCTGGTCCCAAAACAATTCAGATGTATTAAAACGTTCACCTTGCAAGCTTTCCACTTCAACATTTCCAATCAGCCGCCATAACCCTTTCTTATCAAAATAATAAGCAGTATCAGCCTTAATGCTCGCCTCAGTATGAAACGTTGTATCAAACTTCTCCACATAAATGCCTTCCGGGAAATAAGAATGAGGTTCTTTAGCATTTCCAAACACCAACCACTCTTTTGCCTTAACCCGATACCGCGTAATGCCAGAGTCTGAAATCAATGTATTGACCTGCGTTGCTTTCATCGTATAACTTTTTTCCGGATCAGAAGAGACCTCAACCACCTCTTTTACCTCCTGATTGCAGGAAAAAAGAGTAACCGAAAACAAAAGAAGCATAACAACTACAGATGCTGTAGTTGTTATGCTCTGCATATCCGTTTTACCTCGAAAACGTTGAATCATACAATGCAATTATCTAACTGTAACCGTCTCGCCGATCCAACCACCAATAGTAAATGGTTTTCCTTTTTCCAAATCCGGATGCATAAAGACTTCTTCTGTTGAAGGCAAGTGTGCCGAATAAGAACCAATCAGCTTATTAGCCTCTTCTGCACAACTCGGATCAACCTGTTTTGCTTTTGAGAACTTATCAATAGCAGCATAATACACAGCTCTCATAAGAACAGGGTCACTCGGATAAACAGACTTAGCCGTAGAAGCATACATATTACCGATCAACATATAAGGAGCACCATAATTCGGATTCAGCTCAACCGCTTTCCGGCAATCTTCACGAGCTTTTGTATACTTGTTCTGTTCATATTCAAGTAAAGCCATCATATAATAATCTTCAGCCTTGGTGTTTGCATCAGTTTCCAAACCGATAGCCTCTTCAAAGCGTTTGATAGCTGTATCATAATCTTTTTTCTTTACAGCCTGCTTTGCCAAACCTACAGCTGATTCCGCAGTCGGTTCGATAGCGTGTGCATACTCAGAAGCCTTGAAATAAACATCCAATTCCTGACAACGAGACTTTCTCAACAAAGCGATAGTCTGCTTCAAGAACGGCAGATTATCTTTGTTTTCATCCAGTTTCGGGCCATACACATTAGCCAATGTTTCGCAATCAGCCGCGCCACTATTAGCGAAGTTTGACTCTACATTTGTCTGGTAAGCCTGTAAAGTCTTCAGTTCTTTTTGGTTATTAGCAGCAGTAGCAGCCTGAATCTGTGCATCTATAATCTCTGCACATTTCAAATAATCCTGAATATATTGATCTTTAAAATTCGGATCAGCCTGCAATTTCTTCAAAGAAGCAAACATCAAATAAGAAGTAGCTTTCACCTCGCAAGCGTTGCCTTTCTCATCAACAACCTCCTTCAGCCAGCCATACATCTTATCTGCATCCAACTTATCACCTGCATATTTCACATAATCTTCGGCTTTATTTGCCACAATCCAGTCTTTACCGTATCGTTTATCATTACCGAAATACTTCACACGATTGTCATAAACCGCCATCAAATCGTCTAACAATTGAGCCTTTTTTGCAGGATCCTTTTCATTCTCAATCTGCCAAGCGACAATACGTACGCCATACAAATAAAGATCTTTTGTAGAAGCCGGACATTCTGTATAGGCAATCTTCCAAAATTCCTGAGCGTCCTTATAATTTCCGCCTTTAGCGTAAGGCACGAACAAACTGATGTTTGTGATACAACGAACGCTATCTTCTCCAGAACCAAACCGTGTTCCGTTGTCCACGCCTTTCTGGGCGTAAGCTCCCAATGTTCCCATTGTGCAGCCAAGAGCTAATAATAAAACTTTGATCTTCATACTTTATTATCTTCTATTAAAGTTAACTGATTCATTAATTCAACTTAAACTTATAGAACCAACGTTCATTGAACGTATAATTCAAGGTAACCCGGAAATACTGTTCGTCAATCAACGACACATGTTCCGGCTTAACCTTCACATATTCAAAAGCTACATTGACCAACGAGCGGTAATCCATTACCGGCAATCCCAAACCGACACTGACTCCGTACTCATTATATCCATAGCCTTTATAATCGTTCTCCGCACTACGGTTCACCTTCACATAAGAATTATTATAATGAAATCCTACGCGGTATCTTATCTGTTTGAAATAATTCTTATTTCGGTTATCCGGAAGAAACTCCGCCCCAACTGCTACACGCTTGCGATTCTGGAAATTTCCACTTTCGCCTCTGTATTGCGAATTACCCCAATCTTCATATTGGAAATCAGCAGCTAAAGTCAACTTATTATACTTCATATAGGAAACGCCAAAACCGAATGTGTTCGGCAAATCGTAAGCAACACCGCTAATCGTATCGACAGACGATTCTATAATTGTGCTACCGCTATAATCGGTTCTTGTCAAACCTTCGTATGTCTTGGCATTTAAACTATTCTTCGGCGAATAAGTCGCTCCGAAAGTCAGACTTTCCTCTGCGCTCAGAGGATGTGTATATTGAATACCGAAATTCATGCGCATATCCCGAATCTCAATACGTTGCGTACGGTTATTCCGATAAGACGTACTCGACAAAATTGCCATATCCTGCGCATGTTCCACATTACCAAACAAGAAACCGAAGTTGGCGCCTACCGCCAATCGTTTCTTCCATATATCTATAGACAATCCACCGTACAATTCGTTTAATCCGCCATTGCCGGAATAGGTGTTTTGATAGGTCTCATCCCCTATCTCAGCCTGTTCGCCAAACTCATACCCCACAAACGAATAGGGTAATAATCCCGCACTCATAGCCAACCAGCGGGTTATCGGAAATTGCAAAGCGATATATTCTATATTTCCATTCAATTTCTTGGACTCATTCGAAGCATCCTTAAAAGTTGCCGCCTGCAATGAAGCTCCGAAATCAAAAATAAACGTCAACGAATCCATACAACTATATGATGCCGGATTCATCGGATTTATCTGTTTAGGAGAACGTAATCCTATTCCTACACCACCCATCGCACGACCAGCACCGAATGAACGGTCAGCCAATTCTCCGTAATCTAATCGCGTATAAGGAGATGCTGTATTGTTCTGTGCCCATATCGGCAATTGAGTTATCATCAAAACTCCTAATAAAATGAACTTTTCAATTCTCAACATTGTATTCTAAGATTCTATTTAATCCTGTCAACACTAATTAATGTCTGCAAAGATGGGATTTTTTAGTCGGCTTTCAAAATAAAATAATTGTCATCCTGTTAAAAAAAACAAAATCCTTGCATATCCTCCTCTTGAATCTATCTTAAAATGATATTTTCCGCAAAGGAAAACAAAATTTATGAGAAAATGAAATTTCCTACCACTCTTTTCACCTTTTCTCTATCAGTTTGCATAGTTTCGAACTCTGAGGTTACCGCACAACTCCCCATTGGAACCCGTTCATTCCGATATTCCATCTGGCTGTAAAGCACGCTACGTGCCGAAGTATGAAACTCGCACGCCCCCGTTTCCTTTTCAATCAAAGCGATATTTTCCTCACGCACTCCGCAACCGGGCATGATAATAATCCGTCCATCGGCACGGTCTATCAATTGTTTAATTAGCGGAATCCCCTTTACCGCATCCGGTTGTTGACCGGAGGTCAGAATGCGGTCGCACCCCAAACCAATCAGTTCTTCCATCGCCCGAAACGGATCTCTACACACGTCAAACGCCCGATGACAGGTAACCGACAATGGTTTTGCAGCATCCATCAACCGGCGCATCAACGGAATATCTATATTGCCCTCTTTCGTCAAGCACCCGAATACGACACCATGAACCCCCAACTGTCGGCACACTTCGATATCCAACAACATCGCGTCGATTTCCGCCTCCGTATAAAGGAAATCCCCCCCACGAGGGCGGATAATCACATTAATATCAATCTTTGAGGTTAAACGTTGCGCCATACGAATCTCGCCATAACTTGGAGTTGTTCCTCCTTCAGGAATACCGGCGCATAATTCTACCCGCTTAGCTCCTCCAGCCTCCGCCTCTACACAACTTTGAGCGGAATTTGCACATATTTCAATTATTCGCATAGTTATCATTCTCTACAAAACGAGACAAAGTTAGTGATTCCCTTGAGAATAACAAAAGCATGTGCCTTTTATCGAAACAAGCATGAACGAAAGCGAACATAGGCATGCAAATTTCCCCTTTTGGAAAAGAAAAATAAAAAAGGTATCTTTGTTCGCAGAACAAACTCAAAAATTAAATACGTATGTTTTCTTTTATCAAATGGATAGGATATGCGATAGGAGCCTTGTGCTTGTTGGCATGTAACGGAAAGGAACCAGTCCGACTGATTTTGGATACTGATATGGGACCGGATTATGATGATGTAGGTGCCGTGGCGGTAATGTATGCATTAGCCGATAGCGGAGAGGTGCAGGTGTTGGCTACGCTCTCTTCCAACAAAGATGAACGGGCTGTTCCGTGCATTGACGTGTTAAATACCTATTTTAATCATCCGGATATGCCTTTAGGTGCCCCTAAAAGCGAAGGAGGTGTAACCATGACCACCTGGCATCAGAAGAAATGGACAGATTTCTTGCCTGAGCACTATCCGCATCAGACCGCACGTACTTCGGATGCGCCAGATGCCGTACAAGTATATCGGAAAATTTTGAGTGCTCAACCGGATAACAGTGTGGTAATTTGCACGATTGGCTTCTTCACAAATCTGAAAGATTTATTGCTTTCCAAAGGAGACGCATATAGCCCGCTTTCAGGAAAAGAGCTGGTGGCTAAAAAGGTGAAGAGAGTCGTGGCTATGGCGGGTGCCTTTCCACAAGGGAAAGAATTTAATGTATATTGTGATGTGCCCGCATCCCGCAAGGTGACGGAAGAATGGCCTACGGAAATTCTATATAGCGGATTCGAAATTGGCGATAAAGTCCTTACGGGTAAACGACTGGTGGAACAACCCGATGAAGGAAATCCCGTGAAAGATGTGTACACACTCTGCTTTGCAGAGGGGGCTCCGGAAGGAAGAATGAGCTGGGACCTGACCGCCGTTTGGGTGGCCATCAAAGGATATGCTCCGTATTATGAGGTAGAAAGAGGTACATTCCACGTATTGAACGATGAAGGAGAGAATAGCTGGACACCGGACGAAAAAGGGAAAGACCTACGTCTGATAGAAAAAATACCGCCTACGGAGATGGCCCGAATGCTTGAAAATTGCATGATACACCAGCCTATTCCTATTCCATAGGTTTTAAAGCGGTAGTTAACAAAAGTCTATTCTTATGAATACCGAATATAGCATAAGGAGAAAAGTGGCATAGAAATAGACAAAAAACACGGAGCCACAAAAAGAAAACCTCCTCTGTGACTCCGTGTCTAAATTTATGTGTTATGCCTCGCTATCAAGCCTCTTCCCATTGCTTACGCAATAAATTCAACGCATTTACCACTGCTGCAGCCTTATCTTCGCTCTGGCATCCGCATTCAAAGCTCACATACTTATTATAGCCTATAGCCTTCAGGCCTTTAAAGCCCTCTACATAATTGTCGGCATCCCCATCTTCACCCGGCATACTCCGGCGTTTCAGACTAGCCACATGGACATGTTGCAAATATTCGCCGGCCGAAATGAAAGCACCCATATCTGAAGTCTCTTCCCACGACATGTGCCAGAAGTCACCCATGCAACGGACACCCGGATTATTGATATCACGACATAGCGAAGCTGCATCTGCCACCTGACGCAAATAGAAAGCCTCCTGACGATTCAACGGCTCGAATATCACGGTTGTACCATGCTCATGCGCAAAATTACCCAATTCATTAAACCGTTCGCACAAGAAATCACGCGTTTCCTGCGTATGAGGCATACAAGGCTTTTGACCATTGAAAGCCGGAACGATGATTACGCCTACCGAACCCAGTTCGCCGGCTGCTGCAAGAATTTCTTTCATCGTATCCATGCATTCTTGACGCACTTTCGCATCTGTTGACAGGATAAAGCCTTTAAATCCGGCACAAATCGCACTGATTTTGATATTACGCCCATTCAAAGCCTGCTTCAACTCGTTGACACGCTTCGCCAGATCGCCACCACCCGGTTCCAATCCGACTACGCCATTCTTCTCCATGAAGTCCAGCTTCTCATTCAGGGTATTGCCCGGAGCCACCCCTTCCTGCAAAGAAAGATTCAGCTGGGCAGCCGACTGATAAGGTATTCCAGCGAGCTTAGCGGCCGGAGAAGCCTCTGTCGAAGCCGGTTTGCCAGCACACGCTGCAAAAGCCGTACCGCCTATCGCCATAGCCGCACCCGAAAGCCCCGCTTTCAAGAAATTTCTTCTATTAAATGCCATATCTTTCCCTTTTATTTTTTATCAATCGGTGTTCCAGGAACAGGCACAACAAAGCCGCTCATATCCATCTTGCCTAAGTTCAAGTCTTTCGGCGTATAATCCAAAGCAGAAGCTGTCATGGCATCCCATGTAGTTTCCGCACCCGTATAAGCCGACTCACGTCCCATGATAGCCGCCATATTCGAAACAGCTGTTTCTGAAGCCTGCTCAATCGGCTTGTTGCCACGAATGCAATTAATCCAGTTTACATGCTCCAAAGTATAAGGATCCGTCTGTTTATAAGTATTCTTCTCTGCTTCGAAATCATATTTCCAGATAACATTTCCAGCCAAATCCTTGATTTCCATGGTTGAACTATCCCATGAACCTTTTGTTCCCTGGATAAACTCACTTACGTTGTTGGCGCAACCATCAATCTGACGGCACATACTATGCAGATGGATACCGTTTTCCATTACGAAATCTACGCTGAAGTTATCATACTGATCACCAGTCAAACGACGTTGACGAGAACCGAAACCTACCGCTTTAGCCGGTTTCAATCCGCTAAACCACGTAAACACGTCAATATTATGCACATGTTGCTCTACGATATGGTCACCCGAAAGCCATTTCCAGTTTACCCAGTCCTTGATCATCCATTCGCAATCGCTCCATCCTGCCTGACGTTCGCGATACCACAACATACTCTGGTTCCAATAAACGATACCACCGGTAATTTCACCAATCAAACCTTCCATCACCTTCTTGTAAGACTCAACATAGCTACGCTGGTGATGACGCTGAGTACCGGTAACGACACACAGATTCTTAGCCTGAGCCTGTTTAGCCGTTGCCATGATAGTACGATAACCTACCGGATCTACGCAAATCGGTTTCTCCAAGAAGCAATGTTTGTTCTTTTCTACCGCATACTTGAAGTGCTCCGGACGGAATACAGGAGGTGTTGCCACGATAACCACATCTACACCGCTATCAATTACCTGCTTATAGGCATCCAGACCAACGAAACGCTTATCGGCAGGGATATCTATATTCTTTTCCTTTTTCAGCTTGTCGGCCAGTTCGTCTACCCGTTCTTTAAACGTATCGCCCAAAGCCGTAATCGTCACGCCATTAGCCGCTGCAAGGAAATTAAACGCAGCACCCGAACCACGGCCACCACATCCGATTACACCTGCTTTCAACTCTTTTCCGTCTGTTGCCATATCGGGCAATTCCGGAATGTAATACGTTCCTGGTTCTTTCAATGCCTTCGGCGCATTCGAACCGGCGCCGCTTCCGCCACTACAAGAGGTTAATACAGTTGCAGCACTTCCGCCGCCAATTGCGCTCAAGGCTCCGGCCATTGCCGTACTTTTCAGGAATGACCTTCTACTGATTCTATTATTCATTTTCATAAATATTGTTTTTTTAGTCAGCAATTATTATATCACTTACTTTTGTTTTCAATTTTTTAGTTGGACAATTAACGAGACTTCCGATGACAAAGGCTATAAGCCTAATGCCTTGTCAACTTGTTTCCTCGTCTACTATTTATTTATCATATTCACACACTACGCGGAACCCGATACCTTTGATATCAGAATACCACCAAATACTCTTGGGCTGTTGCGGGTCGGTCTTCAACCAAGCATCATGCTGCGTATGCGCACGAGCTGCACAACGTACCTCAGCCGCGTCCGAAGTATAATTACCTCCACGGACTACCCATTCATCACCTTCAGTCGAAATCGGGTCGGTAACACTTTCGCCTCCCTTCTTATACGCTTCCGGATCATACTTATCCGCGCAATACTCCATGACATTTCCCAACATATTCTTCAGACCGAAAGGATTGGCCTTTACCGCTGAAGGTTCTTGCGTCTTGTTCTGGCTATTCTTCGCATAAATCACATACGAGCTGATGCTATCCGTTTCCGCATCAAAGAACTTACGCCAGAATCCCTGGTCAGAAAAATCTTTCGGATTACCATTGAAGAAGTAAGGTGTCTCACTTCCTCCACGTGCCGCATATTCCCACTCGGCCTCGGTCGGCAAGCGATATTTCTTGCCCGTCTTCTTAGATAACCACTGGCAGAAGGTCTCTGCGGCATAATGCGTCATGGTTATCGCCGGACGGTCACCGCTTCCCCATCCCTGATCCGGGAATCCGAACGGAGGAGTCGGGCCGGAGATAGCATCCACATCCGGATCGCTACTATTATTGGCATAAACCGTCTCAGGCGGAGTACGCCCCTCGCTCATCGTATTGGCAAAGAAAGCCCAATACTGGTCCCATGTCACCTCTACTTCAGCCATGAAGAAAGGACTAACCGTCACATTACGCACCGGCGATTCGTCCGGCTGGTGGAACGGTTCGTTCTCCGGGCTTCCCATCCGGAAGGTTCCGCCCGGTATGGCAATCATATTAAAGGATATCATTGTACCCGGAATCTGTTCGGTATAATTGGCAAACGAGGTAATCGGTGTCGCCTCTTTATAGAACAGGCTGGTATCTACTACGGCCGCGGTCTGCGTACCGGGGATTCCCGTCATTTGCGCGTGCGAATAATTAGGATTGTAATGCCCTGCATCCAAGTGGCAACTGATGCATTGCAAATCCAGTTTCTTTTCGTTCTCTTCATAATAAAGGTGTGCCGTCACCCCATCATCGGTAATTCCTTCCGGAAACAGGTTCTGATGGCAATCCTTGCAAGACTCGTTCGGAATATATTTTATGGCATGTTCCAATTCCGACTTCATATCCCAATTGAAATCCGCGCTATCTTTCGTCAGATAAGACCACACATCCTTCAGACCCAAATTCATCTTCGCCGAATAATGCGCCCAAGTCTGGGATTGTGGCGGAAGGTGGCAATCCACACAATGCGTCAGCACACCGCTTCCGTTATTGACATGTTTGGACAATTTCCAGCTATCATAGACATGCGGATGGACATGACACATCATGCAGGAATCGTCTGTCGTGAAATTGACCGTATTCTTATAAGCTCCAATCTTAATACCTGCTCCTATTCCCAAGCCTACCAGCAAGACATAG
>URGO01000051.1 GCA_900547435.1 uncultured Parabacteroides sp. | reverse complement strand
GTATAGAGATAAAAGAGCCTTTCTTGCGTATGACTTGGCAAGATGCTATGAAATATTATGGTAGCGACAAACCGGATTTGCGCTTCGGTATGAAGGTTGTCGAGCTGATGGATATTATGCAGGGCTATGGCTTTTCGGTCTTCGATAATGCCAAGTATATTGGTGGTATCTGTGCGGAAGGTGCGGCTCATTATACCCGCAAACAATTAGACGCGTTGACTGAATTTGTGAAGCGTCCGCAAATCGGTGCAAAAGGAATGGTTTATGCCCGTGTGGAAGCTGATGGTAATGTGAAATCGAGTGTAGATAAATTTTATACGCAGGAGGTTCTTCAGAAAATGAAAGAGGCTTTCCATGCGAAACCGGGTGATTTGATTCTGATTCTTTCCGGTGATGATGCCATGAAGACTCGTAAGCAATTGTGTGAACTCCGTCTGGAAGTAGCCGATCAATTAGGCTTGCGGGATAAGAACAAGTTCGCTTGTTTGTGGGTGGTAGATTTCCCGCTCTTCGAATGGAGCGAAGAGGATCAGCGTTTCTATGCAATGCACCATCCGTTCACTTCGCCGAAACCGGAAGATATACCTTTGTTGGATACAGATCCGGGTGCTGTGCGTGCCAATGCCTATGACATGGTGATTAATGGCGTGGAAGTAGGTGGCGGTTCTATCCGTATTCACGATAGCCAGTTGCAGGATAAGATGTTTAAGTTGCTTGGATTTACGGAAGAACGTGCGCAAGAACAGTTCGGATTCCTGATGAATGCATTTAAATATGGTGCACCGCCTCACGGAGGATTGGCTTACGGTTTGGACCGTTGGGTATCTCTGTTTGCCGGATTGGATTCGATTCGTGATTGCATCGCCTTCCCGAAGAATAACTCAGGCCGTGATGTCATGATTGATGCCCCGTCTGTTATTGATGATGCTCAGTTGGACGAATTGTGCCTAAAGGTTGATGTAAAGGAATAAAAGGAGGTATTTTCCTCATAGTTTCTCTCCCCTTAAAAAGATGCCGACCTTTGTCATTAAAGGTAGTTATCTTTCTTTCCAAAGGTAACTATCTTTTCATGAAAAGGTCGGCATGAAAATACTTCTCTTGAGTATGCTAAAGATAAAAGATATTATAAAGGAAATAGAAGAGTATGCTCCGTTACCCCTGCAAGAGGGTTTCGATAATGCCGGAGTGCAGGTTGGCGATGTCAATCAGGAGGCTACGGGCGCATTACTCTGCTTGGATGTTACCGAAGAGGTGATAGACGAGGCGTTGGATTTGGACTGTAATTTGATAATCGCCCATCATCCGCTTGCTTTCAGGTCTTTCAAGTCGTTGACCGGAAAGACTTATGTGGAACGTTGCATGATGAAAGCGTGCAAGTTTGATTTGGTGATTTATGCGGCGCATACGAACCTGGATAATGCGAATGGCGGAGTGAACTTCAAGCTGGCGGAACTGATAGGCTTGCAGAATGTCCGTATATTGAGTCCTCAAAAGGAAGCATTGCTTAAATTGGTGACTTTTGTTCCGGACGCGTATGCAGATTTGGTGCGTACGACATTGTTTAATGCCGGAGCCGGTCATATAGGAAATTATGATTCGTCCAGTTTTAATCTGCATGGCGAAGGAACGTTCCGGGCTAATGAGGGGTGCAATCCTTTTTGTGGCGAGATAGGCGAGTTGCACCAGGCGCATGAAGTGCGTATCGAAACGGTGTTGCCGGCCTTTCGTAAAGCCGGTGTCTTGCGGGCATTGCTCTCTGTCCATCCTTATGAAGAACCTGCATATGACTTTTATCCGTTAGCTAACACGTGGGAACAAGTCGGCTCGGGTATAGTGGGAGAGTTGCCGGAAGAGGAAGAGGAAATGCCTTTTCTGCAACGTATAAAAGACTTGTTTCACGTCGGATGTGTGAAACATTCCGCTTTAACGGGCCGTCCTATCCGGGAAGTGGCTTTGTGTAGCGGGAGCGGGGCATTCCTGATTAATGACGCGATTCATTATGGGGCGGATGTCTTTATCACGGGTGAAGCGAAATATAATGATTTTTATGACGTGGAAGACCGGATTTTGTTGGCGGTGATAGGGCATTATGAATCAGAAATATGTACAAAAGATATCTTTTATTCGGTGATTTCAAAAAAATTCCCTACCTTTGCCCTACATTTGTCGAATGTTAATTCAAACCCAGTAAAATATTTATAGAATGGCTAAAGAGAAACAATCAGCTGAAAAAGAGTACACAGTAGAAGAAAAGCTTTCTTCATTGTATCAGCTTCAGAAGATTATGACGGAAATTGACAAGATCAGAACTCTTCGTGGCGAATTGCCTTTGGAAGTGCAGGACTTGGAAGATGAAATTGCCGGATTGGAAACTCGTTTGCGGAACTATCAGGCGGATATCAAGAACTTTGAGTATTCCGTTAATGAGCAGAAGCATAAAATTACTGAATCTAACGCTCTGATTGAAAAATATAAAGCACAATTGGACAATGTGCGTAATAACCGTGAGTTCGATAACTTGTCCAAGGAAATCGAATTCCAGGGATTGGAAGTGGAATTTTCCGAGAAGAAAATCCGGGAATTTACAGAAGCGATTTCTAAAAAGAAAGAGGATATCGCCAGCTTGAAAGAAAATCTGGAGGGCCGTAAAAGCGATTTGGTTCAAAAGAAAGAGGAGTTGGACCAGATTATTGCCGAGACGAAGCAGAACGAAGAGGATTTGCGCGAGAAAGCGAAGAAACTGGAATCTCAGATTGAGCCTCGTTTGTTGACGGCTTTCAAGCGTATCCGCAAAGGCGCGCGTAACGGTTTGGCGGTCGTTTATATTCAGCGTGACGCATGTGGCGGCTGTTTTAATAAGATTCCGCCTCAGAGACAGTTGGATATCAAGATGCATAAGAAAATCATCGTTTGCGAATATTGTGGTCGTATTATGATTGACCCTGAATTGGCAGGCGTGGAAGAATAAGAATCTTTTTGTACTGTTACTGTTAGGGATAGAGCGTGAAAGGAGATGATGTATTTCCTTTGCGCTCTTCTTATGTAAAAGGGACTTATGTTAGACAAGATTCGGGCAGATATAGAGGAACATAAATTGCTTTCATCAGATAAGCCGGTGCTTGTCGGGTTAAGCGGGGGAGCTGATTCGGTGGCATTATTGGCTGTTTTGGTGCGATTGGGATATGCGTGTGTGGCATTACATTGCAATTTTCATTTACGCGGAGAGGAGTCTGACCGGGATGAAGCTTTTTCCCGCTCATTTTCTTCCCGGCTGAATGTTCCTTTCTATAAACAGGATTTTGATACACGGGCTTATGCCTCTCAAAAGCACATTTCCATTGAAATGGCGGCGCGGGATTTGCGTTATGAATGGTTTGAAGAGATGCGCAAACGACTGGGGGCTCAAGCGATAGCCGTAGCCCATCATCAGGATGACAATATTGAAACGTTGCTGATTAATCTGTTGCGCGGAAGTGGCATCAGGGGATTGGTTGGCATTCGTCCGAAGAATGGTTTTGTCGTTCGTCCTTTATTAGGGGTTTCGAGGAGAGATATTCTGAACTGGTTGGCGGAGTCGCATTATGCTTACATCGTGGATAGTTCAAATCTATCTGATGAATATACGCGAAACTTTATCCGATTACGTATTTTGCCTTTACTGGAGGAATTGAATCCTTCTGTGCGGAAAACGTTGGCACGGACGGCTTCTCATTTATCGGCAGCAGAGGAAATTTATCTTTCTGTGATAGAAAAGGCACGTAAGGATTTGTGGGAAGATGGAAAGATTTCAGTACAGGCATTGTTGAGTTATCCGTCTCCACAGACTATTTTATATGAATTATTGCAGCCTTACGGATTTTCAAGGCAGGTTGTTGTCTCGATATTCGACTCGTTGCGAGGTGGGTCTGGAAAGAATTTCTATTCGCTCGGGTATCGGCTGATAAAAGATCGAGATTGTTTATTGCTATATCAGCTAAGAAAAATTGGAGAACGAATTTATTCGTTTAAGAAAAGCGAAGTTCAGATAGATTCGCCGATTTCTTTGTCCCTTTCGGTTGTACCGCAAAATCAGGCCTTTCGGCTGGTCCCATCGAAGAATATAGCCTATTTTGATTATGATTTGCTGGCAGATGATTTGCTGTTACGCCATTGGATGAAATCAGATTGGTTCATCCCTTTTGGCATGAAAGGTCGTAAAAAATTGAGTGACTATTTCTCGGACCATAAATATTCTTTGAAACAGAAGGAAGATGCCTGGTTGCTTTGCAGCGGGAAAGATGTTATTTGGTTGATAGGTGAACGGTCTGATAATCGTTATCGCATTACTTCATCTACAAAACGCATTCTTGTTGTGAAAAAAAATCCGGAAGACTTGTGATTTATCCAAAAATAAGTCGTATATTTGCCCCTGCATTTACTCCACAAATGTGTTCCTGATACTTCAAGTCAGGAGATAATATCGGTTTAAATAAAATATTCATTAAAGATTTAAGACTATATTCCTGTGTCCTATTGTAGAAAAACGTGTGGAGGTACACAGTGAAATGGTTTATATTATTAAAGTGCAATATGCAAAAATACAACATCCTTGAATTAAATGAAAAGCTTCTTCCAGAACTCCAAAGTATAGCGGAAGAATTGGGTATAAAGAAGATAAAGGCGCTCAAGAAAAATGAGTTGGTATATAGAATTTTAGACGAGCAAGCTATTTCTTTTGCTGGTATTCAGGTGGAAAAGGAGAAAGAGAAAGAAGCAAAAAAGATAGAGCGGAAAACTAAAGCAAAAAATGCTGTGAAAGCTTCTGAGAAAAAAGTTGATGCCGACAAGCCGGTAGATTCCAAGTCGTCGGCCGGCAAGGAAGCAGTTAAAACGGATAAGAAAAAAAGAACCCGTATGGAAAAAAAAGATAAAGTAGAAAAGGACATTGTGAGTGTCGAGAATACTCCGGCCGCAGTAGAAGAAACTCCGGTAGATACAGAAGTGATGAAAGATAAACCGTTATTGCCTCCGGTGGTAATGGAAACGAATGATGAGGATGAGAACTTATCTGTCGGCGACGCAGACACCTCGGATGCGGCAGCTCAAAAAAATCAGTCGGAAACGCCAGCCGCATCTTCTGTGGAAACAAATGAACCGAAACGATTGGTATTCCGTCATCGAGACACAAAATCGGTGTTAGACCAAGTTTTCCCTTTTACTTCTTCGACTCCTAAGGCTGAAAAAAGCAAACAACAAGGTCAAAGTAACGAACAGCCTCAACAACCAACCACTTCTAATGTAAATTCGAATACGGATAACAATAATAATACACGAAATAATAACCGTCAGAATAATAGTCGCAACAATAACAGTAACAATAGCAGTAATAGCAACTCTAATGTTGCACCTCAAGAGAAGACGTATGAATTTGATGGTATTTTAGTCGGATCGGGTGTATTGGAAATCATGCAGGATGGATATGGTTTCCTCCGTTCTTCGGATTATAACTATTTGACTTCTCCGGATGATATCTACGTTTCTCAGTCGCAAATCAAACTCTTCGGATTGAAGACGGGAGATGTGGTAGAAGGTGCTATTCGTCCGCCGAAAGTGGGAGAAATATATTTCCCGGTTGTGAAGGTAGATAATATAAATGGACGTACCCCTGAAGAGGTGCGTGACCGTGTGCCGTTTGACCATTTGACACCTCTTTTCCCCGATGAGAAATTTATGTTGACCGAGCATTCTTCTGTTAAAGTAGATGATAAAATTGCGGTTCGGGTAGTGGATTTGTTCTCCCCGATAGGTAAAGGACAGCGCGGTCTGATTGTGGCTCCTCCTAAAACAGGTAAGACTGTCTTGTTGAAAAATATAGCTAATGCGATTGCGGCTAATCATCCGGAAGTTTATATGATTATTCTGCTAATTGATGAACGTCCTGAAGAGGTAACGGACATGGCTCGCAGTGTAGATGCAGAAGTGATTGCTTCCACATTCGATGAACCGGCAGAGCGTCATGTGAAAATAGCGGAAATTGTATTGAATAAGGCAAAACGTATGGTGGAATGCGGACATGATGTGGTTATCCTATTGGATTCTATCACACGTTTGGCGCGTGCTTATAATACGGTACAGCCGGCTTCGGGTAAAGTGCTTTCGGGTGGTGTTGATGCCAATGCCTTACAGAAGCCGAAACGTTTTTTCGGTGCAGCGCGTAATATAGAAAATGGCGGAAGCCTTACGATTCTTGCAACTGCATTGACCGAAACCGGATCAAAGATGGATGATGTAATCTTTGAGGAGTTTAAGGGAACTGGAAACATGGAATTGCAATTGGATCGTAAGCTTTCGAATAAGCGAATCTTCCCGGCTGTGGATATTATGGCTTCAAGTACTCGGCGTGATGATTTGTTGCAAGACGAAGCAACCCGCAACCGTATGTGGATTTTACGTAAATATTTGTCTGACATGAATTCTGTAGAAGCCATGGAATTTGTAAAACAGCGTTTGGAACAGACCATTGACAATATGGAATTTTTAGCTTCGATGAATGGCTAATATATTAGATTTTTTTCGATGGGCACATTTCGATAAAAATAAACGAATTGCATTAAAAGAGAAATAAATTGTAAGAATTATTGGTTCATTCAATATTTATTGTAACTTTGCGGTTGGATAAAAATGAATTGAAGCATGGAAAGAAAAGATTTGCATTATCATTGCCATTTGAACAACGGATTATAGTTCGGTGGGCTTCGATGTGTGCGAATGTTTCGAATGAATAAAATAGAAAGCTTGCCGGATTTTCTTCGGCAGGCTTTTTTGTTTTATCCAGAAAAATTTCAGAAAAGATAATTTAAAACGAAATAGATATGTTGCGAATTGCAGTACAATCAAAAGGACGTCTGTATGAAGAGACAATGAAGCTTTTGGAAGAGGCGGGTATTAAGTTGGATAAAGCAAAGCGGGTATTGTTGCTTTCAGCGAAAGATTTTCCTGTAGAGGTTTTGTTTCTTCGGGATGATGACATTCCGGAATCGGTTGCAAACGGTGTGGCTGATGTAGGAATAGTTGGGGAAAATGAATATGTAGAGAAGGGAGCCAAGGCTCGACTGGTGAAACGTTTGGGCTTCAGTAAATGCCGTCTTTCTCTTGCCATTCCCAAAGATGAAGATTATGGTAGTGTAGCATGGTTTAATGGGAAAACCATTGCAACATCTTATCCGGAAATCTTGAAAAACTATCTTGCCCAACGGGGGGTTAGAGCTGACTTGCATGTGATAACAGGTTCTGTGGAGATAGCTCCGGGCATAGGATTGGCGGATGCTATTTTTGATATAGTCAGTTCAGGAAGCACCTTGGTAAGTAATCAGTTGAAAGAGGTTGAAGTGGTGATGAAAAGTGAAGCCCTGTTGATTGCTCACCCGTCACTTTCTTCGGAGAAGCAATCTATTTTAGATGAATTGTTGTTCCGTTTCGAGGCAATTCAGCAAGCAGAAGGGAAAAAGTATGTGCTACTGAATGCTCCGAAAGATAAAGTAAATGAGATCATTGAAGTATTGCCCGGAATGAAAAGCCCGACAGTTACTCCTTTGGCGAATGGTGAGTGGGTTTCTGTGCAATCGGTTATTGCAGAAAAGCATTTTTGGGAAATTATAGGTAAACTGAAATCATTGGGTGCTGAGGGCATTCTTGTCTTGCCTATTGAAAAAATGATTCTTTAAAAAGTGGTTAGAGAATATGATGGAAAATAAGGTGATTGGATGTCAATTAATAAAGTATCCTGCTCGTAACGAATGGGATAAACTTGTGCAAAGGGCAACTATAGACGTTACTTCTCTTTTTGGAACGGTTCAGAGCATTCTGAATGATATACGGATAAATGGGGATGCTGCCATTAGAAAATACGAGAAGCAATTTGATAAGGTTGAGCTTTCAAATTTATTGGTTTCAGAGGAAGAGATGCAGGAAGCAAACGGCTTGGTATCGGAAGAACTGAAACAAGCCATTCTTACGGCTAAACAAAATATTGAGACATTTCATGCGGCCCAACGGTTTGAAGGGAAGAAAATAGAAACGGCTCCGGGTGTCGTTTGCTGGCAGAAGGCTGTCCCGATTGAGAAAGTCGGGCTTTATATCCCTGGGGGGACGGCTCCGCTTTTTTCTACTGTGCTGATGCTGGCTGTCCCGGCGCGGATAGCGGGATGCCAGGAAATAGTCCTTTGTACGCCACCGAATAGGGAAGGGAAAGTGCACCCGGCTATTCTTTTTGCGGCGCAAGTTGCAGGGGTACACCGGATTTGTAAAATTGGAGGCATTCAGGCGATTGTAGCTATGGCTTGTGGAACAGAATCAGTTCCTAAAGTTTATAAAATATTTGGCCCTGGAAATCAATATGTAACGGCGGCAAAACAATGGGTGAGTTTGAAAGACGTAGCAATTGATATGCCGGCAGGTCCTTCAGAAGTAGAAGTTATAGCCGATTTGAATGCGAATCCGGCTTATATTGCGGCCGATTTTCTTTCGCAAGCGGAGCATGGTGTGGATAGTCAGGCGATTATGGTAACAACGGATGAGGATATTGTTGAACCTGTACTGAAAGCGATAGCTGAGCAACTTGAGGAGTTGCCTCGTAAAGAGATTGTTGAAAAGTCATTAGCGCATAGTCGCATTATTGTGTTAAAGACCCGAAAGGAGGTAATTGACTTTACGAATTTGTATGCCCCGGAGCATTTAATAATCCAAACCGAGGATTATGCGGAGATTGCGGAGCAGATACATAATGCGGGAAGTGTTTTTATGGGATTTTATACACCGGAAAGTGCCGGCGATTATGCGTCCGGGACAAATCATACGTTACCCACTAACGGATATGCTCACGCATATTCTGGAGTGAATTTAGATAGCTTTATCAAGAAAATAACTTTCCAGGAAATTAGTGCTGATGGAATCTGTAGATTGGGAGATACAATCCGGACAATGGCTGCCAACGAGCAGTTGGAGGCACACCGGAATGCAGTTACTGTTAGATTAAATGCGTATGGAAGCAAAGAAAATATTTGATGTTCAGGCATGGATGCGGCCTAATGTTCGCTCCATGCAACCTTATTCATCGGCAAGGGATGAGTTTCATGGTAGTGCGTCAGTCTTTCTGGACGCTAATGAGAATCCTTATAATACGCCCTACAATCGTTATCCTGACCCGATGCAATGGAAATTGAAAGAGAAAATTGCGGAAATCAAACAGGTGCCGAAAGAATGTATTTTGTTGGGTAATGGCAGTGATGAGCCGATTGATTTGATTCTCCGTGCATTTTGTCAACCCGGAAAGGATTCTATGTTGACTCTTGATCCTACTTATGGCATGTATCAAGTGGCGGCTGAAGTAAATGATGTGGCTTGTAGAAAAATAAAGTTAACATCCGACTTCCAGATAGATATGCAAGGTATGTATGCCAGTTTGGATGATACCGTGAAAGTTATTTATCTTTGTTCTCCTAATAATCCGACGGGGAATAGCTTGAATCGGAAAGATATTTATCAATTATTGGATGATTTCCAGGGTATTGTTGTCGTTGATGAGGCTTATATTGATTTTTCAGCGGCTCTTTCCTTTACCAAAGATTTGGATAGGTATCCGAATTTGGTGGTATTGCAAACATTGTCAAAGGCTTGGGGGGCAGCCGGCATTCGGTTGGGCATGGCATTTGCCTCTTCGGAAATTATAGCGGTACTAAATAAAATAAAATATCCGTATAATGTAAATCAACTGACACAAGAAAAGGCTTTGGAGCTTTTGAGTAATCCGGAGAGGATGCAAGAGCAACTTACACGGATTTTATCTGAGCGGACCCGTTTGCAGAAAGCACTATCTGCTCTTCCTTTGGTTCGTAAAATGTATCCTACGGATGCCAATTTCATTTTGGCGGATGTCGGAGATGCAGATAGCGTCTATCAACAATTGGTCGAGAAAGGCATTATTGTCCGAAATAGAAATAGAGTGACTTTGTGTGCCGGATGTTTACGCATTACTGTAGGGACAAAAGAGGAGAACAATGCCTTGGTGGCTGCTTTAAAGGTTATGTCGTTATGAAAAAAAGAGCTTTATTTATAGATAGAGATGGCACACTGGTGATAGAGCCTCCCGTAGATTATCAGTTGGATAGTTTCGATAAACTGGAGTTTTACCCCAAAGTGATTCGGAACTTGTATTTTATTCGTAAGCAATTGGATTTTGAATGGGTGATGGTCACGAATCAGGATGGATTGGGGACTCCTTCTTTTCCGGAAGAGACTTTTTTGCCTGTCCATAATCTGATAATGAAAACATTAAAAGGTGAAGGCATTGTTTTTGAGGATATTCTGATTGATCGCTCTTTCCCTGAAGATAATTCGCCTAACCGGAAGCCTCGTACAGGCATGTTGGGCAAATATCTGTCCGGAGATTATGATTTGGAAAATAGTTATGTGATTGGAGATCGGCCTACGGACATGGAATTAGCTTACAATTTAGGTGCTAAGGGCATCTGGTTGCATGAAGCGGGTGACACAGATGAGGAACTGCTTGCCCGGATGCCACAAAGACCTGTTTTGATTACTTCGGACTGGGACCGGATATCAGAATTCCTTTTTGCAGGAGAGCGTATGACTGAAATCCACCGGGTGACGAAAGAAACAGATGTTTATATCCGATTAAATTTGGATGGAACGGGTGATACGCATATTGCTACCGGACTGGGCTTTTTCGATCATATGTTGGAACAGATAGGAAAACATGCCGGAATGGATTTGACAATTCAAGTAAAAGGTGATTTGCAGGTAGACGAACATCATACTATAGAAGATACCGCTCTTGCGTTGGGTGAGGCTTTGCGAAAGGCGTTGGGCGATAAGCGAGGCATTGAACGATATGGTTATACGCTTCCCATGGACGATTGCCTATGTAGTGTGGTGCTGGATTTTGGCGGACGCCCCTGGCTGGTTTGGGATGTGGATTTTAAACGGGAAAGAGTAGGAGATGTGCCTACCGAAATGTTTTTGCATTTCTTTAAAAGTTTGAGTGATGCAGCCCGGATGAATTTGAATATTAAAGCGGAAGGGCAAAATGAACATCATAAAATAGAAGGCATTTTTAAGGCATTGGCTCGTTCTTTGAAGATGGCTGTCCGCCGTGACATTTACCATTATAATTTACCAAGTACAAAAGGTCTTATTTAATACTATATTACTGACATGGAATTGATAGAATTTCTGATTGATTTTGTTTTGCATATTGATCAACATTTGATAGAGATAGTTAGTGACTATCATACATGGACATATGCTATTCTTTTCTTGATTATTTTTTGTGAGACAGGATTGGTCGTAACTCCTTTTTTACCGGGCGACTCGTTGTTGTTCGTGGCTGGAGCTATTGCGGCTTTGCCGGAAGTCCCGTTGGATGTACATTTATTGGCATTGACTGTGTTTATTGCGGCAGTTGCTGGTGATTCATGCAATTATGAAATCGGGCATTTCTTTGGGAAGAAACTATTCAGTAATCCTAACTCAAAGATATTCAAACAGAGCTATCTGGACAAAACACACGAATTTTATAAGAAGTATGGTGGGAAGACCATAATAATTGCCCGTTTCGTACCGATTGTACGTACATTCGCGCCATTCGTTGCCGGAATGGGGCGTATGCATTATTATTATTTCTTTATATATAATATGAGCGGGGCTGCATTATGGGTTGCTTTATTCTGTTATGCCGGTTATTTCTTTGGTGATCTTCCGTTTGTTCAGGAGAACCTGAAGCTATTGTTGGTGGCAATTATTGTTATTTCTTTGGTGCCGGCAATTGTAGAGGCTCTGCGCATGAAAATGAAAAAAGCTTAGCAGAAATGAAGAAAAAGATAGCTTTTTTAGGAAGTTTACTTGCCGGCTTTTTATGGAATGCCTGTGATTCTTATACAACCGAGTTTGAAGGGAAATGGCAATTGACAGAGGTTGAGTCCGCAGGGGTGGTTACCTCAGTCGATACGGTATGGTATAATTTCCAGACATCTTTGTTCCAATATCAGATTTATGATCGTGCTACCGACCAATATTTGGCGGTGCATGGTTATCATACGTATGAAGATGGAATATTGTCTTTAGATTTGTTTCAATCGACTGAGGCGGAAAGAGATTTTCTTATGCGGACAGATTGGAATTCTGCCCAAAGAAGTTTTTCCGTAGATGAGATTAGTCGGAAAAAACTTATACTTTCGGATGATGGGAAAAGATACATATTCCGAAAATTCTAAAAGCTTGAGAGGATTGATGATGATTTTTCATTTCAATCCTCTCTTTTTTTTCGTTTATTCCAACGATAATCTGTACCTTTGCGCGTTGGATAAGAAACAGGTGATAATTCCTGGATAAACAGATAAATATAAACAATATAACGATAAATAGATTACAATGGCAAAAGAATTGAAAGAACTTACCCCAAGAAGTGTAAACTATTCGCAATGGTATCAGGATTTGGTCATTAAGGCGGATTTGGCTGAAAATTCAGCTGTGCGTGGATGTATGGTAATCAAGCCGTACGGTTATGCGATTTGGGAAAAGATGCAACGTATATTGGATGAGAAGTTCAAGGAGACTGGTCATGTGAATGCTTATTTCCCACTATTGATTCCGAAATCTTTTTTGAGCAAAGAAGCTGAACATGTGGAAGGGTTCGCGAAAGAATGTGCTGTAGTAACACATTATCGCTTAAAAACCAATCATGATGGGACTGGCGTAGTCGTAGATCCGGAAGCAAAGCTGGAAGAGGAATTGATTATCCGTCCTACTTCCGAAACGATTATATGGAATACTTACCGTAATTGGATTCAGTCATATCGTGACTTGCCTATATTATGTAATCAGTGGGCGAATGTAATGCGCTGGGAAATGCGTACCCGTTTGTTTTTGCGTACCGCCGAATTTTTGTGGCAAGAAGGGCATACAGCTCATGCTACACGCGAGGAAGCTGAAATTGAAGCTAAGAAAATGCAAGGAGTATATGCGGATTTCGCCGAGAATTACATGGCTATGCCGGTTATTCGTGGTGTGAAATCGGAAAGCGAACGCTTTGCGGGTGCTTTGGATACGTATACGATTGAGGCAATGATGCAAGATGGCAAGGCTCTGCAAGCCGGAACTTCCCATTTCTTAGGACAAAATTTCGGAAAGGCTTTTGACGTTACTTTTGTGGATAAAGAGGGAAAGACTGATTATGCGTGGGCTACTTCCTGGGGCGTTTCCACTCGTCTGATTGGTGCGCTGATTATGTCGCACTCGGATGATAATGGTTTGGTGCTTCCTCCTCACTTGGCTCCTATACAGGTTGTGATTATTCCTATTTACCGGAATGAAGAGCAGTTGAATCAGATCCGGGCTAAGGTGGATGGTATTGTGGCTAATTTGAAGAAATTGGGCATCACGGTGAAATTTGATGATGCTGATAATCGTAAGCCGGGATGGAAGTTTGCCAATTATGAGTTGAAAGGTGTTCCGGTGCGTTTGGCTATGGGTGGACGTGATTTGGAAAACAATACCATTGAAGTTATGCGCCGTGACACATTGGAAAAAGAAACTGTATCTTGCGATGGCATCGAAAACTATGTACAAAACCTGCTGGAAGATATCCAGAAGAATATCTATCAAAAGGCTTTGAAACATCGTGAAGAGCATACAATCACAGTTGATACTTATGACGAGTTTAAGGAGAAAATCGAACAAGGTTACTTTATCATGGCTCATTGGGACGGAACTCCGGAAACAGAAGAACGTATCAAGAATGAAACAAAAGCAACCATTCGTTGTCTGCCTTTAGAAGGTGATATGACGCCGGGCAAGTGTATGGTAACTGGCAAACCTTCCGCACGTCGCGTCTTATTCGCAAGAGCCTATTGATTATTTGATGCATTATAGGATAACAATACGGGATTCATACAGAGTCCCGTATTTTTGTTTAGAACATCATATCCATTTTCGGATGCGTTGCATAGCCTCTATGCAATCCTCACGTTTGCCGAAAGCGGTTAGGCGCAGATATCCCTCTCCGCTTGGACCAAAGCCCACACCGGGTGTGCCTACAATATTAACTTCATAAAGCAATTTGTCGAAAAACTTCCAAGAGCTCAAGCCGTGAGGCGCTTTCAGCCAGATATAGGGCGCATTTATGCCTCCATATACTTCGAATCCGGCTTGCGTCAGTTCCTGACGCATGATGCGGGCGTTCTCCATATAATAGTCGATAGTCTCCTTGACCTGCTTTTGACCTTCGGGCGTATATATTGCTTCGGCGCCTCGTTGGGTGATGTAGCTGGTTCCGTTGAACTTCGTGCATTGGCGCCGGTTCCATAACGGATTGAGCGGAATACGTTTTCCGTCAATATCAGCGGCGGTAACCTCCTTGGGGATAACCGTATAGCCGCAACGTACACCGGTAAAACCTGCGGTTTTCGAGAAACTTCGTATTTCGATGGCTACCTTTTTGGCTCCACGTATTTCATAAATAGAGTGAGGAACATTGGATTCTCGGATGTATGCCTCGTAAGCTGCGTCGAAGATAATCAGTGTGTCGTTGGCTATTGCATAATCCACCCATTGCTTCAATTGTTCGTGGGTAAGTGTCGTTCCAGTCGGGTTGTTGGGATAACAAAGGTATATCAAGTCGACCCGGTGATTAGGTACCTGAGGGACAAAGCCATTTTCGGCAGTACAAGGCAGGTAGGTCACATTGCTCCATTTCCCGTCTTTTCCTAATGTACCTGAGCGTCCGCACATGATGTTACTGTCCACATAGACGGGATAGACCGGATCGGTAATTCCCATGCTATTGTCCCAACGGAGCAGTTCTCCGATATTGCCTGTGTCACTTTTGGCTCCATCGCTAATAAATATTTCCGAAGGGCTGAGATTGATGCTTCGGGGAGCAAAATCGTGTTTGAGAATAGTTTCTATCAGAAAATCGTAGCCTTGTTCTGGGCCATAGCCATGAAAGGTGCGGGCATCGGCCATTTCATCTACGGCACGATGCATCGCTTCTATACAGGCCGGGGGGAGCGGTCGGGATACATCGCCAATGCCTAACCGGATGAGGTTCGCTCCCGGATGGGTGACTTTGAATGCATTGATTCGTTTTGCTATGTCGGCAAACAGATAATTGCCTTGTAACTTCAGGAAGTGTTCGTTTACTAATGCCATATACTATATTCAGTTATGTGTATGAATAATCTTGTGTTTATATCTCTATTTCTCCATCAAATACCGTTACGGCGGGGCCGGTCATGAGCAGGGTGCCATCAGCTTCGTTCCAGGAGATGTGTAGTGTGCCTCCGTCCATTTCGATATCGTTTTCCCTACCGCATTTCCCGCAAAACGAAGCGGCTACGGATGTGGCGCAGGCTCCGGTGCCGCAAGCCTGGGTTATGCCCGAACCTCGTTCCCAAACTCGCATTCGAATATAGGACTTTTTCTTTACCTGGGCAAATTCTACATTGACTCGGTCCGGAAATAACGGATGATGTTCTAATGCCGCACCGACATTCGGCAGATCCACCTGATTCAAGTCATCTACAAAGATAACCAAGTGGGGATTTCCCATAGAA
This sequence comes from uncultured Parabacteroides sp., assembly GCA_900547435.1. Taxonomy (GTDB): domain Bacteria; phylum Bacteroidota; class Bacteroidia; order Bacteroidales; family Tannerellaceae; genus Parabacteroides. The sequence continues at coordinate 2,965 of URGO01000051.1, read as the reverse complement.
ACGGCAATTCCTTGCGGGAATGGATAATCCTCTCCTAACGCTACCGGATGTATGTCGGTCGGGATGCCCATATTTACCGTCACGGAAGTAACCCGGTCCTTTCCGTTGGTATGCAGGTTCAGCACCTTAATGCCGGAGAGGGTTTCGAGCGTTATATTCCGGGTCTTGTCCGTCAGGCCATAATCATACAGGTATTTGCCGATGCAGCGGCTTGCGTTTCCGCACATCTTGGCTTCCGAGCCATCTGCATTGAATATACGCATACTGAAGTCTGCCTTTTCGGATGCGCCGATGAGCACCAATCCGTCGCTCCCGATTCCGGTATGCGGGCGGCTCCATTCGATGGCTAATCGTTCAGGGTCGGCAATCGGATACTTTAGCGTGTTGACATAAATATAGTCGTTGCCTGCGCCCTGCATTTTAGTGAATTTTATCTTCATCTTTTTTCTGCAATTACTGATTGTTGTATGCTTGTTCATGCACGCCGGCCACGGCACGTCCGCTGGGTTCGTTAATATGCTTGAACGATTCATCCCAGGCGAGGGCCTCTGCCGTAGAACAGGCTACGCTGGGCACGCTCGGAACGCTTCGGGCTGCACTGTCGCTGGGGAAATGCTCGGCAAAGATGCTGCGGTAATAGTATTCCTCTTTGTTGCGTGGCGGATTAATCGGGAAACGCTCTGCCGCATGGGCCATTTCCTCGTCGCTTACGGCTTCGGCGGTAATGGCTTTCAGGGTATCTATCCAGCTATACCCCACGCCATCGCTGAACTGCTCTTTTTGCCTCCAGGCTACACTTTCGGGCAATATATCCACAAAAGCCTCGCGGACAACTTTCTTTTCAATGGTTTTCCCGGGACACATTTTCTCTTTAGGGTCAATGCGCATGGCAACGTCCAGAAATTCTTTGTCAAGAAACGGGACACGTCCCTCTACGCCCCAAGCCGACAGGGATTTGTTGGCGCGCAGGCAATCGTACAGATAGAGTTTGGAGAGCTTGCGCACGGTCTCTTCATGGAAGGATTTCGCGTCAGGGGCTTTATGGAAATAAAGGTAGCCGCCGAATACTTCATCCGCGCCTTCTCCGCTCAGTACCATTTTAATCCCCATGCTTTTGATGACGCGGGCTAATAGATACATCGGTGTGGAAGCCCGGACGGTAGTTACATCATACGTTTCGATAAAATAGATAACGTCGCGCAAGGCATCCAAACCTTCTTGTATCGTATAATTGATTTCGTGATGCACCGTCCCGATGAAGTCGGCCACCTCGCGCGCCTTGGCTAAGTCCGGGGCCCCTTTTAGTCCGATGGCAAAAGAGTGGAGCTGGGGCCACCAGGCTTCCTGCTTTCCGTTGCTTTCAATGCGCCGGGAAGCATACTTCTTAGCCACGGCGGAAATAACCGAACTGTCAAGACCGCCGGAGAGCAACACGCCGTAAGGGACATCGCTCATCAGTTGTCGGCGCACGGCTGCTTCGAGTGATTCTTTGATTCTGTTGCACGTTTCGGTATGATTGAGCGTATAGGCTACTGTCCCATATTCCATCCAGTCACGCCGGTACCAGCGGGTCATCTTCCCTTCCCGGCTTGAATAGTAGTGTTCCGGAAGGAAAGGCTCGTAAGCGTCGCAGAATCCTTCGAGGGCTTTGAGTTCGCTGGCGCAATAAACTTTACCTTCTTTATCGAACCCGATATATAAAGGTATGACACCTATCGGGTCGCGGGCAATGAGAAATTCATCGCGCGCCGCGTCATACAAGGCAAATGCAAAGATACCGTTCAGGTCGTCCAGGAAATTTATGCCTTTGTCTTGGTAAAGGGCCAGGATAACCTCACAGTCGCTTCCGGTCTGGAAGGAATATTTCCCTTGATAACGTTTGCGGATTTCCTGATGGTTGTAAATCTCTCCGTTTACGGCAAGAATCTGTTTCCGGTCCGGCGAATAGAGGGGCTGTCCGCCGCTTTGCGGGTCTACGATAGAGAGGCGCTCATGGGCGAGTATAGCCGAACCTCCGCAATAAATACCGCTCCAGTCCGGTCCGCGATGACGGATTTTTTTTGCCATGGACAGGGCCTTGTTGCGTAAATCCGGTGTCTGTTTTTTAATATTGAATATAGCTGCTATTCCACACATGGTTCAGTTTTATTTAACGATTGATTAATTTTGTTTTGTCTGAAGGTAGCGGTCTATTTCGGCGGCTGCCTTACGTCCGGATGCGATGCATTTGACGACCAGACTCGCGCCGGTGGCGGCATCTCCGGCCACAAAAGCATTCTCCGGCAGCGGAGGGAGTTCCGGCTTCAGGAATCCCATCGCCAAAAGTACGAGCTCTGTTTTCAGTAGCTCTTTCCGTCCGGTCGGCTTCATGACGGGTCTGCCACCGATGGCACCACCACTTCGGTGATCACCGAAGCCGAGCTGCAGGACTACTTCGCACGTCTGGCCCGCGAAGTCGGCATGGAATCGTCCACGCCGTCCGAGCAGGGCGAGCCAGAGGCCGAGCGTGTGCAGGACACTGACGAATCTGAATCCTCCGAAGACGAACAGTCTGCAGAATCCAATGAATCCACTGAATCCACGGAACCCGAAGACGTCACCGAGACGAGCGAGGGCGGGGAAGCCTCTCAGGAAGAAACCGAAGGGGAGCAGTCCGCGGCCGCCGAGTCGGGCGACAAGGAGGGCAAATGAACACGCGTAGGAAAGCCGTTTCTCTGGGTGCAGCCGGCCTTGCGTTGTGCATGTGCGTGACGCTTGGCGCATGCGAAGGGCAATTGCCGGAACCGGTGCAGGCGACCGCCTCGGCTTCGGCGTCACCGAATCTCACCACCGAGCAGGAGAAGGCGATACGCAAGCAGCTGCTCGAAGCCATTGAGCAATGCAACAATGCGAAGTCGGCGGACGGCCTCGACCGTGCGATGTCGGGCCCGGAACTCGAGATTCGCAGAAGCGAGCTCGCCGTGGC
>URGO01000050.1 GCA_900547435.1 uncultured Parabacteroides sp. | reverse complement strand
ATTTTTTTCAGTGTAGGCAGAGCACCACGGATACGGGTGTCATCAGTAATTTTACCTTCTTCATTCAAAGGTACGTTGAAGTCAACGCGTACAATTGCCTTCTTTCCGGCAAAGTTAAATTGATCAATTGTCATAGTATTATAATATTTAATTGAATATTGTGCTTTTATTGTTGCAAACTTACGGAAAATATTTTTATTCCCCTACAGTTTTTCTCTTTTTTATTCGGTAAGTTTGAAACGGAGGCGTAATCGACCTTCCGAATAGTCATAAGAGATGATTTTGAAATGCCCTATTTCAGCGGTGTTTTCCACATGCGAGCCTATACAAGCACACGTGTCATAGTCGCCCACTTTGACAATGCGGAGCGTCTCGCTCACGTTTTCCGGGAGTTTGCTTAAATCGGCCATCAAGGAGGCTTCTTCCCTGGATACATATCCGATAGTTACCGATAGGTGTTGGTCAATGACTTCGTTTACCTTCCGTTCTATCTCTTTTATCTGTTCTTCGGTAGGCGCGTTCGGCAATTCATAATCACACTTGCTTTTCTTCCGTTCGATATGCGCATTGCGTGAACGTGGACACCCGAACATCCGTACCATGGTCTGGTTTAGGATATGCTCGGTTGTATGCATAGGAGGGTATTCCTGCTTGTTATGCTCATTGAGCTGGATTTCTGGTTCCATATAATTTATGCCTATGAATCAAGAAAAAGATAGGGAACTTTGTCGGGATTTATAGGCATAAATCATCGAAAAGTTCCCCATCTTTTTTGAAGATTAATGAATCAGTTGCACACTACGTTTGATGAAGTTACTCAAAGCTTCTCCTTTCAGCATTCCGTTACTTAGAAGAGCCAGGTCAATCAGTTGGCTTACCTTCTTATTGCTTGCGGCATATTCGGAAAGAATCTTGTTTATATCCTCGCGCAGGTCTGCAATTTTCTTGTTCGTATTCGTCATATCCTCTTTCTCGGCCTCCGTGATTTCCTCTTCTTTCTTCTTATTTTGAGCCTCACGCAAATCGGATTGACGTGCTTTCCAGCCCTTCATATCGGCCAGGATAGGTTGCAATTTCTCGTTGCAAGCCGATTCTTCGTCTGAAAGGATTTCTTTTACCAACGCATGGTCGGTATTCACCACCAGGTTATAGCTATCGGGCAATTCGCCATAGAATGCCATACCGGGTTGCATAGCCGACATTTCACGCATACGGCGCATATATTCACTTTGGGTAAGGACTACCGGATTCGTATTCTCGCCCAATGCCTCTAATGTCACCATAAACTCAGCCTTTTCCAACTTCGGCATCTGGCTCTTGAATACCTCTTGCAAAGCATCACGTTGTTCTTCGCTCAAGTCAACCTGATTGGCCTCTTCCTTGGCAATCAGCTTATCAATGGTATCACTATCCACACGCACGAAACGAGTCTTCTCATTCTTTTGTTCCAACTGGCCGATGGCGTGGACATCCAGTTGCCCGTTCATCACCAATACGCTATATCCTTTATCCTTAGCGGCCTGGATATAACTGTATTGTTCATCCTTATTGGTTGTATAGAGATAAACTAATGTACCATCTTTGTCGGTCTGATTCTCTTTGATCAGTGTCTTATATTCCTCGAAAGTGAAGTATTTATCTTCTACATCCTTGAATAAGGCGAACTTGATGGCACGGTCATAGAATTTCTCATCTGTCAACATACCGTATTGGATAAAGAGCTTCAGGTAATCCCATTTCTCTTCGAATTGTTTCCGGTCAGATTTGAAGATTTCTTCCAGACGATCTGCTACCTTCTTGGTGATATGATTAGAGATTTTCTTCACATTCTGATCGCTCTGCAAATAAGAACGAGATACATTCAGCGGAATATCCGGCGAATCAATCACGCCATGCAACAAGGTCAGGAATTCCGGAACGATACCTTCTACCGAATCCGTTACGAATACCTGATTGCAATAGAGTTGAATCTTATTGCGTTGCAGGTCGATATTACTCTTAATACGCGGGAAATAAAGGATGCCGGTCAGATGGAACGGGTAGTCCACATTCAGATGAATCCAGAACAAAGGTTCGTCAGACATCGGATACAAATCCTGATAGAACTTCTTGTAATCCTCCTCCTTCAGGTCGGTCGGTTTGCGTACCCAAGCCGGAGTCGTGTCGTTGATGATATTATCTTCGTCCGTATCGACATATTTCCCGTCTTTCCATTCCTGCTTTTTACCGAATGCGATAGGAATCGGCAAGAAACGGCAATATTTAGTCAGCAATCCGCTAATCTTTTGCTGGTTCAGGAAGTCTTTGTTTTCATCATCAATATATAGGATGATATCAGTACCCCGGTCTTCCTTCTCGGTCTCTTCCAGTGTGTAAGTAGGAGTTCCATCGCAGCTCCATTTCATGGCTTGAGCACCTTCTTTGTACGATTTGGTGACAATTTCCACCTTTTTCGAAACCATGAATGAAGAATAGAATCCCAATCCGAAGTGTCCGATGATAGCGGCCGCATCATTCTTGTATTTCTCAACAAATTCCTCCGCACCGGAGAAAGCTATCTGGTTGATATACTTGTCGATTTCTTCGGCGGTCATACCAATACCCCGGTCTGAAATCGTGATAGTCTGGTCATCAAACTTCACATGAATCGTCAAATCGCCCAATTCACCCTTAAATTCGCCTACCGAAGATAAGGTTTTTAATTTCTGGGTGGCATCAACCGCATTCGAAACCAATTCACGCAAGAAGATTTCGTGATCACTATACAAAAACTTTTTGATAATCGGGAAGATGTTTTCACTTGTAACCCCGATATTGCCATTCTTACTCATATTTAATTTGTTTTTATTTATACATTGATTGGAACTTCCCTTTATATTGAAGTTCACGAATAAAAACAAACAAATAAGATACCAAAAATAAAAAGAGAAAGAAGTTTTGTCAGAATCCTGCCATTTTTTCTGTTCGATTCTTGAAGTATGTCAATTGGTCAGTCTTGAGAACACCGAAAAAAGGTAGGCACCTTTGTCGGAAAAGGTAGGCATAAACGGGAGAAAAGGTCCCATCCTTTGGAAGAAAAGATGCCGAGCTTTTTCTCTGAAGTATTCCGGTCTTTTCAAGGTCGCTTTTTCTTATAGTACTTGTAACGTGCAAGAATTTCATTGACATAATTGAACGTTTCCGATCCACGCAAATAACCATGTTTGCAAACCGGGTCATTATAATATTCAGGATCATTCTTCAAACGGATAAATTCCGCCACGTTATCATCCCATCGGAGCGGATCTTTCCCATATTTTTCCGCCAGACGCTGGGCATCATAGACATGCCCGATACCTGCATTATATGCCGCAAGCGTGAATTTGATTTTCTCTTCCGGGTCTTCTATCCGACTGAACCCCTGCCGGAACCTGCGCAAACAATCCACTCCCGTACGGATACTGGTATCAGGATCTTTCAGTTCGTGGGGAGCTACGCCCAAACGCCGTGCCGTGCTGGGAATAATCCCCATCAGACCTTCGGCTCCGGCCCATGAAACTACATGCGGATTAAACTTAGACTCCTGATAAGAAATTGAAGCGAGCAAACGCCAGTCCCAATCCAACAAGCGGGCGTGCTTACGAAATAAATCATCGTAGGGCGACAAATGCCCATCCTTTATTTCCGGAATCTCGAACCCCTCGTTGGTCTTGCTCAATTCAAAATAACGTTTGGTGATAGCCTTGAACGACGGATTACGCCTTGTATCGGTCGACCACGTATTTATAGCCTGAGCCAACAAAGGGGAATTCATACGTACAGCCCAAGAGGAACGTTGCTTGAAGCTTATCTTCAACCGGGTATCTATATTCCAATAATAGGTACGGTTCAATCGGGCCAGATTATCATCACTGACCGTATAAGGAATCTCGCCTTTGGACACTTTTTCAATCAAGTCTTCCGTGGAAAGAGAGTCTTTATCCAAAGTCTGAATTTTAATACCCCCGCCCAGTTCTTCGTTCAAGCTATTCAGGCGTTCGGCATACTTCGAATCCTTTTGCACATAGATATCCCGGCCTATCAATTGCGTCACATCGGTAAGAACCGTATCCCCCTTATTGGCCCGTTGGACAATAACCTGACTGGTCTGTTGTTCATGCCCGCAAAACAGGAGATGTTGCTTGCTTTCATTATTGATAAACATCGGATAAGCTATAAAATCCGCTTCTCCGGAACGAAGCATCGCAACGAGTTGAGAGTCGGTCTGTGCTATCTTGATGACCAGTTTCAACCCCAATGATTCAGCAAAGTCTTCCGCCAAATCATATTCATACCCCATCGGTTGCATACGATACTGGAAATAGGAGGTAGAACTATAAAGTGTAACGGCGGTAATCTCGCCTGATTCCTTCAATTGAGGCAAATCCCGATAAAACGAATCATCACATGTATTCTTTCCGCCCTGCTCATTACAAGAAACAAGTGCGAACGAAAGACATACGAATGTGATGATTGCCTTATACATATAAACCAATAAACTTTAAACTTATTTCAGTTCAAGTAAAACGACATTTTCCACATGATGCGTATGCGGGAACATATCGACCGGTTGTACTTTTCGTACTGCATACGCGACATCAAGCAGGTTCAAGTCCCTGGCTTGCGTAGCCGGATTACAACTTACATACACTATTCGTTTAGGACGTGCGAACAAGATAGTCCGGATAACGTCATCATGCATTCCGGCACGCGGAGGGTCGGTGATGATTACATCCGGTCTTCCATGCTCATTAATAAAATCCTGCGTAAGCAAATCTTTCATATCTCCGGCAAAGAATTTCGTGTTCGTGATGCCATTGAGAGCGGAATTCACCTTAGCGTCCTCAATAGCTTCCGGGACATATTCGATACCGATTACCTCTTTGGCCTGACGAGAAACGAAATTGGCAATAGTTCCCGTTCCGGTATATAAGTCATAGACCAGTTCCGAACCCGTAAGTCCTGCAAAGTTCCGGGCCACGCTATACAGATGATAAGCCTGTTCGCTATTGGTCTGATAGAAGGATTTCGCGCCAATCTTGAACTTCAGTCCTTCCATTTCCTCGATAATAAAATCCTTCCCTTTGAAAAGACATATCTCCTGATCCGTAATCGTGTCGTTACACTTTGAGTTTATCACGTAAAGCAGAGACGTAATCTCCGGGAATTGCTCGGCCACATAATCCAGCAATGCCTCACGACGCTCTTTATCCTCATGATAGAATACCAATACCACCATGAGATCCCCCGTAGAAGCGGTACGAATCATCAATGTGCGGACAAAACCTTCTTGATTCCGGAGGTCATAGAACGGATATCCTTCATGCTCCAGACAATAGTTTTTGATGGCTAACCGGATTCGATTGGAGATATCTGCCTGCAACCAACACTTGTTGATGTCAAGTACTTTATCAAACATATTCGGGATATGGAACCCCAAACCGTTCATACATTCGATAGGTTCGCCGGATTGTACCTGCTCTTCGGTCAGCCATTTCTTGTTGGAAAAGGTAAATTCCAATTTATTCCGGTAGAAGCGGGTCTTTTCAGATCCCATAATTGGCAAGATTTCTCCTAAATCCACTTTCCCGATGCGAGTCAGATTATCAATCACCTGTTTTTGCTTGTAGCGCAATTGAGCCTCGTAAGGCAAATGTTGCCATTTACAACCTCCACATACGCCAAAATGCTCACAAAAAGGAACAGCCCGTTCTTCGGCATACTTATGAAAAGCTACCGCTTTGCCTTCTGCATAATTATGTTTCTTTCGGATCAGTTGAATATCTACAATATCGCCCGGAGCCACGTAAGGAACAAATACGACAAGGTCATTCACCCGAGCCAGAGCTTTTCCTTCCGCCGCTACATCGGTTATGGTCACCCCTTCTAATAAGGGTAACGGTTTTCTTTTGCGTGCCACTTCGCTGATATCTATTAATTGTTATTATTACTCTTTACTTCCGAGATGATGCGTTGCTCTTTCGTATCGAAATCTACAACGATAGTATCACCTTCGCCTACCGAAGCCCGGATGATTAATTCCGCCATCTCATCTTCCAAATACTTTTGGATAGCCCGTTTCAAAGGACGAGCACCGAACTGGACGTCATACCCTTTGGTAGCCAGAAAATCCTTAGCTGCATCGGTTAACTCCAACGTATATCCCAAGTCGGTTACACGTTTATAAAGACCTTGCAACTCGATGTCAATAATCTTGCGGATGGCCTCTTTGTCCAACTGGTCGAACATGACGATATCATCTATTCGATTCAGGAACTCCGGAGCAAAAGCCTTGTTTAGCGCTTTTTGTATGACGCCTCGCGAAAAGTCCTTATCGATATCTCCCCCCATCTGGGTATTAAAACCGACACCTCTTCCGAAGTCTTTCAATTGGCGTGTACCAATGTTGGACGTCATAATCAGAATCGTATTCTTGAAATCAATGCAACGTCCGAAACTATCCGTCAGGCGCCCGTCATCCAATACCTGAAGCAACAAATTGAATACGTCAGGATGAGCCTTCTCGATTTCATCCAACAAGACCACCGAGTAGGGCTTGCGTCTGACTTTCTCAGTCAATTGTCCGCCTTCATCATAACCTACATATCCCGGAGGTGCACCCACCAAGCGTGATACCGCAAATTTCTCCATATATTCGCTCATGTCTACCCGGATAAGCGCATCGGTCGAGTCAAACAGATATTCCGCCAGCTTTTTCGCCAAATAGGTCTTTCCGACACCGGTTGGCCCTAAAAACATAAATGTACCGATTGGTTTGTTCGGGTCCTTCAGCCCTACACGGTTGCGCTGGATAGCCTTGACTATTTTCTGGACGGCTTCATCTTGTCCTACGACTTTGCTCTTCAAGACATCCGCCATCTCCAGTAAACGGGCATTCTCCGCCTTCGCTATGCGCTGGACAGGTACGCCGGACATCATTGCCACGACTTCTGCCACTTTATTTTCATCTACTATCTCGCGGTGCTCCTGCATCTCTTTTTCCCACTTGGCCTTAGCCGATTCCAAATCCAGCAGATATTGTCGTTCTTTGTCCCGATAACTTGCCGCAAGCTCGAAATTTTGCGATTTGACGGCTGCCATCTTGTCTGCTTTCGTTTCCTCTATTTTGGCCTCCAGCTCTTCGATGCTTTTCGGAACAACGATGTTGGATATATGTACACGTGAACCTGCTTCGTCTAACGCATCAATGGCCTTATCCGGAAAATTCCGGTCGCTGATGTACCGATCGGTCAATTTGACACACGCTTTTAAGGCTTCCGGCGTATAAGATACATTATGGTGCTCTTCATAGCGGTCCTTGATGTTGTTTAGAATCTGCAAGGTCTCTTCGGCCGTAGTAGGCTCGACCATTACCTTCTGGAAACGACGGTCTAAAGCCCCGTCTTTCTCAATATTCTTGCGATATTCGTCCAGCGTAGTTGCCCCGATACATTGTATCTCACCTCTCGCCAAGGCTGGTTTCAGCATATTGGCTGCATCCATCGAACCAGAGGCCGAACCGGCTCCGACTAATGTATGGATTTCATCAATAAACAAGATAATATTGGGATTTTTGGAAAGCTCGTTCAATATAGCCTTGATGCGTTCTTCAAATTGCCCGCGGTATTTCGTGCCGGCCACAATGGAAGCCAAGTCCAGGCTTACCACACGTTTGTCAAACAAGATTCGTGATACCTTGCGCTGGACAATCCGCATGGCCAGCCCTTCCGCAATGGCCGATTTACCCACACCCGGCTCACCAATCAGCACCGGATTGTTTTTTTTCCGTCGACTTAGTATCTGGGCCACGCGTTCTATTTCCTTCTCACGTCCAACCACCGGGTCAAGCCTATTTTCGGCCGCAGCACGGGTTATATCCGTTCCGAAATTATCAATAACCGGTGTATCGCTGCCCGCTCTCAATTGTGCTCCCAAATCTCCTCCCTGAGAAGAAGAGTGAGGGTTATTGCGGGATGCGTAAGAGTCCTCTTCGTCCTCCTCTTCATCATCGGTATAGCCATTTTCTATATTAGGATAATCCTGTTCTTTCACGTCTTCCGTGCCAAGTTTCCCTGTCCGTTGCTCCAATTCTTCCAAAATCAGGGCGTATGAAAGCCCGGACTCTTTCAGGATACGTGTCGCGATGCCATATCCATCTTTCATTATAGCCAGCAGGAGATGTTCGGCATCTGTCTCTTCCGCGTTTAACGAACGGGATTCCAGTATACTCATACGCAACACTCTTTCCGTAGCTTTGCTTACGGTTATTTCAGTTGTCGAGTAATGATTTTCTACCGTATTTTTCACTTCCTGTTCGATAAGTCGCTTTATGGTGTAAGGGTCGATATGCAAATTCACCAATATCTGATATGCTTCATTTTCCCCATCTCGGATTATACCGAGCATCAGATGCTCCGGGCCAATATAGCTGTTTTGTAGACGACCCGCTTCCTCGCGGCCGTACTCAATAATGTCCCTTAATTTCTCTGAATAGTTATTCTTCATTCTTATATTAATATAATGTATGTTTGAAGTTTTAGCCATCGTCGGCGCAAAGATACTAAAACTATACTATAATCTCCATCAAATAGTGTGCCATAATACCGAAAAAAGACTTAATTGCAGGTTCCCCGAAAAAGATAAGCATAAATGACGGGAAACATAGGCACAATCGTCGGCGTTTATGCCTATGTTTTTCCGGATTCATAGGCATGAAAAAAATGAATTATACCTTAATTATATATAGGGACTGAGAACGATGTGTGAACGCATGAAATTTTATGTTACATTTTCTTTACCAATATTCCATATAGAGTCGTCTAAGAGAGTTTTTATGCCTTTTTCGTTAATTTTTAAGGTCAATTACTTTCGTAATCGACGAAAAAGGATTACTTTAGTGCGATTTTTCTTAATATAGATACAGAGTGTAATAAATAACATACTAAATGGTTGATCAAGACAGAATTATAAGGATTAACATCGAGGAGGAAATGAAATCGGCATACATAGATTATTCTATGTCAGTCATTGTTTCACGTGCCCTTCCTGATGTACGAGATGGTTTCAAGCCTGTTCATCGCCGTATATTATATGGTATGAACATGATTGGCAATACATCCGACAAGAAACATCTGAAATCTGCAAGAATTGTTGGTGAAGTTTTAGGTAAATATCATCCGCACGGCGATAGCTCCGTATATGGGGCGCTTGTCCGAATGGCACAATGGTGGTCTATGCGCTTCACGTTGGTGGACGGGCAGGGTAACTTCGGTTCGATGGATAACGATAGCCCGGCGGCTATGCGTTATACCGAGGCACGCCTGAGCAAGTTAGCAGAAGAAATGCTTCGAGATATAGATAAGGATACGGTGGACTTCCAGCTTAACTTTGATGATTCGTTGAAGGAACCTACCGTTCTTCCTACACGTATTCCGAACCTGCTGGTAAATGGTGCTTCGGGTATCGCGGTAGGTATGGCGACCAATATGCCAACACATAATTTGTCTGAAGTATTAGATGGGTGTATGGCCTATATCGATGCACGAGGAGATATAGACGTAGCCGGATTGATGCAATATGTCAAAGCTCCGGATTTCCCGACCGGTGCAACCATTTATGGATATGATGGCGTAAAAGAGGCCTTTGAAACGGGGCGTGGACGCATCGTATTGCGTGGAAAAGCGGAGATAGAAGTAGATAATAATCATGAACAGATTATTATCACGGAAATACCTTATCAGGTGGTCAAATCGGATTTGGTAAAGAGCATAGCTGATTTGGTGAATGAAAAGCGAATAGAGGGTATTTCTGACGTTACGGATGAATCCAGCCGTGCCGGACTTCGCATCGTTGTAGATGTCAAGCGCGATGCCAATGCGCAGGTCGTGTTGAATAAACTTTACAAGATGACGGCATTGCAATCTTCGTTTAGTGTGAACAATATCGCGTTGGTAAATGGCCGTCCGCGTTTGTTGAACCTGAAGGATTTAATCAAAGCGTTCGTTGACCATCGGCATGAAGTGGTTATCCGCCGGACAAAATTTGAATTGGCTAAGGCGGAAGAGCGCGCACATATTTTGGAAGGTCTGATTATCGCCTCTGATAATATTGACGAAGTGATAGCTATCATCAAGGCTTCGTCCAGTCCGCAGGAGGCCGTTGAACGATTGATGGAACGCTTCTCGTTATCCGACAAGCAAGCACGTGCGATTGTTGAGATGCGTTTACGCCAATTGACCGGTCTGGAGCAAGATAAATTACGGGCTGAATATGAAGAGATAGAAAAGTTGATTGCTTATTTGAAGGAGATTCTGGAAAACGATGACCTTTGTATGAAGATAATCAAAGATGAATTGCAGGAAATCAAAGATAAGTATGGCGATGCGCGTCGAACCGATATCGTCTATGCTTCCGAAGATTTGAATCCGGAAGATTTTTATGCTGATGATGAGATGATTATTACTATCTCGCACATGGGATACATCAAACGTACTCCGTTGGCCGACTTCCGTGCGCAGGGCAGAGGAGGGGTAGGTATAAAAGGTTCGGAAACGCGGGATGAGGATTTCATCGAATATATTTATCCGGCTTCTATGCATGCCACTTTGTTATTCTTTACTTCGAAAGGACGTTGTTTCTGGCTTCCGGTTTATCAGATTCCGGAAGGAACGCGCACATCGAAAGGACGCGCTATCCAGAATTTGCTGAATATCGAATCGGATGATAAGGTACAGGCATTCATCCGAGTGAAGAAACTGACTACAGATACGGAGTTTGTCAATTCACATTATTTGTTGTTCTGTACGAAGAAAGGTATTGTCAAGAAAACTTGCCTGGAGGCTTATTCCCGCCCGCGTCAGAATGGTGTGAATGCCATTACTTTGCGCGAAGACGATGGATTGATTCAGGTTTGTATGACCAACGGAAATAACGAGGTATTGATAGCCAATCGTAACGGGCGTGCCATTCGGTTCCATGAGAGTGCGGTTCGTGAGATGGGACGTACTGCATCGGGAGTAAGAGGCATGGCCTTAGACGAGGACGGAACGGATGAAGTGGTTGGAATGATTTGCGTAAAAGACAAAGAGAAAGAGACCACCTTGGTCGTTTCCGAACAAGGATATGGAAAACGTTCCAGCATTGAGGACTATCGTATAACAAATCGTGGCGGAAAAGGTGTGAAAACTTTGAATATTACCGAAAAAACCGGTAAATTAGTCGCCATTTTGAACGTAACGGATGAAAATGACCTGATGATTATCAATAAATCCGGCATTACCATCCGCATGAAAGTATCTGATTTAAGTATCATTGGCCGTGCAACACAGGGTGTACGATTGATTAACTTGGGTAAGCGTAATGATGAAATCGCTTCTGTTTGTAAGGTCCTGACGGATGCCGAGGAGCAGGCCGCTCAAGAAAAAGCGGAAAAAGACGCGGCTCAGAAGAACATAGATAGTCAAGCAACACTTGAATTGACAGATGATGATACGGATATCAAAGAATAAAAAACCGATTGTTAAACAAAATAGAATAACTAATTAAAAGTATTTTTATTATGAAAAGAGTTTTATTGACAGCAGCGTTATGTGTGGCAGTTTCCGCATCGTTCGCTCAAAAGAAAGTAGTAAAACAGGCTCAAGGCCTTGTAAAAGGCACGTCTGTGGAAGCAAGCGCCTATGACGAAGCTCGTACTTTGATCAAGGGAGCAATGGAAAATGAGGAAACTAAAAACGACCCGCAGACTTGGTATGTGGCAGGTTTCATCGAAGACCAGCAGTTCAGCAATGAAAGAACAAAGCAGATGTTGGGCCAGGCCGTTGATGAACCGAAGATGTACACAGCTTTAGGTAGCATTTTGCCGTATTTCGAAAAGGCATACGAATTGGATCAGTTGCCTAATGCGAAAGGTAAGGTTAAGCCTAAATATACAAAGGATATCAAGAGTACATTGAGCGCAAATCATATTTATTATATCAATGGTGGTGCTTATTACTTCGACCAAAAGGATTATCAGAAGGCTTATGATTTCTTCCAGCAATATCTGGCAATTTCTGACCATCCGATGTTCAAGGATACACCTACGGCTGCTCGTGATTCAAACTTCATGACGGTTCAGTTCTATGCAGCTGTAGCCGCAACTCAATTGAATGATTCTCAGAAAGCTATCGCAGCTTTGGAACGTGCCAAGAATACGGAATTCCGCCAGAATGATGTATATCAGTATTTGTGCTATGAGTACGAACAAGCTAAGGATACAGTAAATTTGGAAAAGACCTTGAAAGAGGGTATGGAAAAGTTCCCGCAGGAAAGCTATTATTTGCTGAACTTGATTAATAACTATATCTATTCTAATAGAAGCCAAGAAGCCGTTGAATATCTGAACATGGCTATCCAAAATGATCCGAACAATGCTCAGTTATATACTGTATTGGGCCGTGTTTATGAAACAGGTTTAAAGGACTATGCTAAAGCTGAAGAATATTTTATTAAGGCTATCGGCTTAGACCCGGAAAAAGCAGACACGCAAGCCAATTTAGGTCGTATCTATTATAACCAAGGTGTAAACAAATTGAGCGAAGCTAACTCAATCAGCGATAGTCAAAAATATCAGGAAGAAGCAGCTAAAGCAAAAGCTTTGTTTGAGAAGGCATTACCTTATTTCGAAAAAGCTCATCAATTGGATCCGGAAGACAGAGATTGTATGACAGCTCTGCGTGGTATCTATTATAACTTGAATATGGGTGACAAATTTGATGCTATCGAAGCTGAAATGAATCAATAATATTCACTATAAACAACTAAAAAAAGACCTATCTCGAGTCATCGGGGTAGGTCTTTTTAGTTTATAGGTATTTAGCATATAACAAATTTTCAAGAAAGAAATAAATATATGTCCTTTCCTTATTTAACATAATCGTAATTATGAGTAAATCGATATTTGAAAAAATATCAGAGGAAAAACAGAGCCGTCAGATCCAATTCATCATACCATCATACCTTCATACTCCTCGTTATAAGACCAAAACGGCTTCTAAAATGAAAGAAAAAATCAGAATAGCGAGTTTGCCACTTTCTCGTCCAATAAAGCCAAGCGAATCACATCTTGGATATCACGGACATAATGGAAGGTCATGCCTTTCAGATATTCCGGTTTGATTTCGTCGATATCCCTTTTGTTGTCCTCGCATAAGATTACCTCTTCGATGCCGGCACGCTTAGCCGCCAATATCTTCTCGCGAATACCTCCGACCGGAAGTACTTTGCCCCGTAAGGTAATCTCGCCTGTCATGGCCAAGTTCTTCTTCACTTTGCGCTGCGTAAAGGCGGAAACCAATGAAGTCACCATCGTGATGCCGGCACTCGGTCCATCTTTTGGAATAGCTCCTTCCGGCACGTGGATATGTACATTCCAATTCTCGAACATATCTTCCGGAATCTGGAAAAGCGCTGCGTGTGCATGAATATATTCCAAAGCCAACATAGCCGATTCCTTCATGACATCACCCAGATTCCCCGTCAGGGTCAATTTGCTTCCTTTACCTTTGCTCAGACTCGTCTCGACAAACAAAATCTCACCCCCTACGGCGGTCCAGGCCAATCCCGTCACTACGCCCGCATAATCATTCCCCTGATATTTATCGCGCGTATATTCCACCGGACCCAGATAGTCGTGCAGGTCTTCCGGTTTGATTTGAGTCGGAAGAATTTCGTCAGAGGCCTTCTTGTAAGCCAACCGGCGCATTAACTTGGCTATCTTCTTATCCAGTTCGCGGACTCCGCTCTCACGCGTGTAAGAGGCTATAATAGCCTGGACGGTTTTTTTCGGGAACTTCACCTCTTTCTTTTCCAAGCCATGCGCTTCTGCCTCTTTCGGAATCAGATGCTTATTGGCAATCTCAATCTTCTCCTCCTCGATGTAACCGCTTACTTCAATCAATTCCATACGGTCCAACAACGGTTGGGAAATCGTGTTCAGATTATTTGCCGTAGCGATAAACATCACATGGCTCAAATCATAATCAATGTCCAAGTAATTATCGTGAAAAGTGGTGTTTTGCTCCGGATCCAACACCTCCAGCAAAGCGGAAGCCGGGTCTCCCCGGAAATCGTTAGCTACTTTGTCTATCTCATCCAGGACAAACACCGGATTAGACGTACCCGCCTTTTGCAGGCATTGGATAATCCGTCCGCACATTGCCCCGATATACGTCCGTCGATGCCCGCGAATCTCCGCCTCGTCATGCAAACCACCCAAAGAAATACGTACATATTTACGCCCTAATGCCTCGGCCACCGAACGTCCCAGCGAAGTCTTTCCGACTCCCGGAGGACCATATAGGCAAAGGATAGGCGACTTCATATCCTTTTTCAACTTCAATACCGCCAGATGCTCGATGATACGCTCTTTGACCTTCTCCAATCCATAATGATCACGGTCCAACACCTTGCGGGCATGGTTCAAATTGAAATTATCGGCCGAATAAGTTTCCCAAGGCAGGTTGACGATAGTCTGTACATACTGCATCTGCACGGAATAATCCGGCGATTGCGGATGCAGGCGTTGTAACTTTGCCAGCTCCTTATCAAACGCCTCGGCCACGTTTGCCGGCCATTTCTTTATATAAGCCTTATCCTTCAGGTCCTGGATATCCCGGTCGCTCGAATTTCCGCCCAATTCCTCTTGAATGGTTTTCAATTGTTGTTGCAAGAAATATTCTTTCTGCTGCTTATCCAAGTCCTCCTGAGTCTTCATCTGGATAGAAGCCTTCAACTCCAGGAGCTGGAACTCCCGATTCAGGAAGGTCATCAGCTTATAGGCCCGCGCCTTCAGGTCATCGGTCATCAAGAGCAATTGTCTTTCCGCAATGTTAGTCAGCAGATTCGCGCAACCGAAGTTAATCGTATAGAGCGCATTCCGGTTGTTCTTCAACGAAAAAATCAATTCGCGTTGCGGCTCTGACGAAGTCAAAAGAATCTTCACCATCAAATCCTTGACCGCTCCGACCAAGGCATTGAACTCCTTGTCGCTCTTCGCCGGCTTGCCATCATCCAGCAATTCTATCCGTCCGGACAAATAAGGCTCATCGCCCGTCAGGTCATGCAACCGGAAGCGTTTCTTGCCTTGCAGGATGATGGTCGTAGAACCATCCGGCATATCCAGCACGCGAAGGATATCGGCTATCGAACCGATGTCATACAAATCCTCCCGACGCGGGTCTTCCGTCGATGCGTCCCGTTGGCAAACCACACCGATAAGCGTCCGTTTGTCCGCGAACTTTTTAATTAAATTCAATGACTTAGAGCGTCCCACAATAACCGGCATGGCCACTCCGGGGAAAAGCACCATATTGCGTAACGGAAAGATAGGAATTTCGTCTTTTATTTTTTCTACACCTTCCGAAAAGTCTTCATCCACATCACAATCAGTCAGGATTGGCATAATCATGCTAACCGACTCTTCTACATCGCTTTCGAAAAATGCGGAGGCACGTATTTCTTTCTTATTCTTCATACTTATTTTTATCGATATTTTATTTAATCGAACAATAAACGTGCCAAAGGTACAAAAAAAGAAAGAATCTATATAATTTTGCAGCACAGAACGTGTTTAGTTTGTAAGTTTTTTAGTTTTCGGGTTCCTAAGTTGAGCCTATGAACTTATATACTAAAAAACTCATCAACCCAAAAACTCAAAAAATATGGCAAATCCTTTTTTCAAATTTAAGCAATTCACGGTCTGGCACGATAAATGTGCCATGAAAGTAGGTACCGATGGTGTCCTGCTGGGATGCTGGTGTGATGTTCCGGAGGCCCGTACCCTATTGGACGTAGGATGCGGAACCGGGCTGATTTCTTTAATGCTTGCCCAGCGGATTCCGGCCCACATTGATGCTTTGGACATCGACGAGGCGGCCTGCATTCAGGCGCAAGAGAATGTCAGCCGCTCCCCTTTCTCCGACCATATACATATTATATATACATCGCTCGCCCGGTTTGCCGATGAGCAAGCGGGAAAAAAAGAATACGATTGCATCGTTTCCAATCCGCCCTACTTCATCGACTCGCTAAAATGTCCGGACACGCAACGCAATTTGGCACGACATACTGACACTTTGCCACTCGACCGGCTGATTCATGACAGTACCCGGCTCCTCTCTCCTACCGGATGCATCTGCCTCGTATTGCCTTTCGACCAGCGGGAAACCCTTTTACGCCTTATCCGCGAAGAGGGCCTTCACCTTCAGAAGGAAACGGATGTCCTCCCCACGCCTGCCTCCCGTCCCAAACGCCTGCTGGTGCAATTCGGGAAACAGGCCTGCGAGAATCCCCGGATTTCTTCCTTGGTCATCGAGAAAGAGCGGCATCACTATACCGACGAGTTCATCGCTTTGGCCAAAGATTACTACCTATACCTGTAAACGTCCGTAAGAAAACAAAGGGACTTATTTCTCTTCTTCCCTTACGGTTATATGAAAACATCCCTGCCGGCGCTCATGTTTCACGTAGCAACGCTCGTCCCGCTTCAAGTCCCGGAGCACCATGGCCAGTACCATTTTCAGGCGCTCCTGGTCAATGTTCAGCGTATCGCTCTCGTCCACCTTCGTATAGCGTACCCACGAAATATCGAAGGTCGTACCGTATTGGTGCGGGGAGTTAACAGACGAATTGGTGTTTTTTTTCTTCAGTTTCTTATCGTCATCTACGGTCCGCGTCACACTGGTCACCTTTATCTTATAGATAGAAGCGTTCCTGTTCTTCAACGAATCCTGAAAATTCCGGCCTATGTCCTCCAACAAATCAGCCGCTTGCGGAATCAGATACGGGATGGAGTGCGTCAATTTCTCCACTTCATAATACTCGTTGGTAGCTATTTCCTCCATATCATCCTTTACCTTCTCGGCCTCCTCGCGTGTTGTAGCCGGCTTGATACCGATATTCTTGGCCATAGCCTGCTGGACATCATTCAAATCGTTGAAATCCCGGTTATACCTTCCGTTATACCAGATACGTTTCAGCTCTCCCCGCTTTTCTTTGCAGGATGAAAATGCCATCGAAGTCAGCAGACAAGCGGCGGCCAGGCACAATGTTGTTATTTTTTTCTTCATGATTTTTTTGCGTTTAACCGGAACAAAGATAATTATTTTGGATTAGAATCAGGCATTATCTGACATGATTCATGCGCCATGAGTTGCTCGATTACCTAAAAAAGGTGATACCTGCAACAAAAAATCCCCATAAATGGTTATTTTAATAGAAACAGAAGTAATTTACTTTTGCAACATCATAAAACTCAAAAATATATGAGAATAGAAAAGATTACAGGACGTGAGATTTTGGATTCAAGAGGCAATCCAACCGTCGAAGTAGATGTAGTATTGGAATCAGGCGTAACAGGACGTGCATCTGTTCCTTCAGGAGCCTCTACCGGCGAACATGAAGCCTTGGAATTGCGCGACGGAGACAAGAACCGGTATGGCGGAAAAGGCGTATTGAAGGCCGTAAATAATATAAATAATGTAATTGCCCCGGCTTTGGAGGGCATATCCGCCTTAGACCAGGTGGGCATTGACCATGCCATGCTGAAACTGGACGGTACGAAAACCAAGTCAAACCTCGGTGCCAATGCCATCTTGGGCGTTTCGTTGGCCGTAGCCAAAGCCGCCGCAAACTATCTGGACATTCCGTTGTATCGCTATATTGGCGGGACAAACACGTATGTTCTTCCGGTACCGATGATGAACATCATCAACGGAGGATCGCATAGTGATGCCCCGATAGCCTTTCAGGAGTTCATGATTCGTCCGGTCGGCGCCACCTCTTTCCGGGAAGGATTGCGCATGGGAGCAGAAGTATTCCACGCCTTGAAGAAAGTCCTGCATGACCGCGGATTAAGTACCGCCGTAGGAGACGAAGGCGGATTCGCTCCGGCGCTGGAGGGTACCGAAGATGCCCTGAATAGCATCATAGCCGCTATCAAAGCCGCAGGATATGAACCGGGCAAGGACGTGATGATTGGCATGGATTGCGCTTCCTCCGAGTTTTATAAGGACGGCATCTATGATTATACGGTCTTCGAAGGCGAAAAGGGCGTTAAGCGTACTTCAGACGAGCAGATTGATTATCTGGAGAAGTTGATTAACGAATATCCCATTGATTCGATAGAAGATGGCATGAGCGAGAACGATTGGGAAGGATGGAAGAAGCTGACCGACCGTATCGGGAACCGGTGCCAGCTGGTAGGTGATGACTTGTTCGTTACGAATGTCGAATTCCTTTCCAAGGGCATCCAAATGGGATGCGCCAACTCTATCCTTATCAAAGTGAACCAGATAGGCTCCTTGACGGAAACCCTGAATGCCATCGAAATGGCGCACCGGCATGGCTATACCACCGTAACCTCTCATCGTTCGGGCGAAACCGAAGATGCGACTATTGCCGATATAGCCGTAGCTACCAATAGCGGACAAATCAAGACCGGCTCATTAAGCCGTTCCGACCGTATGGCTAAATACAACCAGCTGCTCCGTATCGAAGAAGAATTAGGCGACCGTGCCGTGTACGGATACCATAGGCTAAAATAAAATCCATAAATATGGATATTGCTTAATCTGTGAAGGAGTTGCATGACAAGCGAGTCGGCAACTCCTTTTTTTGGGTTGGTTACCTCTTGATTGGGAATAGAACAATACTGAAGAATCCAAATAGAAACGCAACGATTCGTTAGCAAACAGGATAAAAACTCATCGGTCGGGGAACGCCGCGCGGC
>URGO01000049.1 GCA_900547435.1 uncultured Parabacteroides sp. | reverse complement strand
CACCTCGCCCTCCTTGACATACAGTACACGCGAAATCAACGAGCCACATTGCGCCACTACCGAGCGTCCCGGCTCAAAATGCACCTGTTGTCCGGGGCGCAGCTTCAGCAGTTTCTTGAAAACCGCAAAGTAATTATCAAAAGCCGGAATAGGAAGATGGTTGGGATGATAATAATCAATGCCCAGACCTCCACCGAAGTTCAGGTTCTCGACCTGCACCCCTCGGCTCTCCAGTTCCTCCTGGATTTCATTCATGCGGATAGCCAGATTACGGAAAGCAGACATATCCGTAATCTGCGAGCCGATATGCGTATGTATGCCTATCAAGCGGACAGACTTCATAGACGCCATAGCATCCAACACCTTTCCCAACAGGCTAAGATTGATACCAAACTTATTTTCTTTCAAGCCGGTTGTAATCTTGGCATGAGTATGCGCATCCACCTCCGGATTAATACGAAGCGCAACACGAGCCACCTTTCCTTTTGCGGCCGCCAGTTCATTGATTATCTCCAATTCAGCCAATGACTCCACATTGAAGCAGAAAATATCCCGGTCTAATCCCAGATTGATTTCCCAATCCGCTTTTCCCACACCAGCGAAAACCACCTTATCAGCCGGGAATCCTGCGTCTAATGCTGCCTGCACCTCTCCACCGCTCACGCAATCGGCACCTAATCCCTGTGCAGCAATGGCAGCCAAGATACGCGGATTCGCATTGGCCTTAACCGCATAGTGCACATGATAACCATATTTGCCAGACTCCGCCTTGATGACCTCCAACGTCTCCTTCAGAAGTTCCATATCATAATAATAAAACGGAGTTTCCAACGCCTTGAATTTCTCTATAGGAAATATTCCTTTCAACATAATCTAATAAATTTACAAGGGTATGTATCAAAATGCGAAACAGCTATCATTTCGTCATGTGGGCAGAGCAAAACGAAGTCGAAACATCTCCTACAAACTAAATAGGAAACCCTTCGACTGCGCTCAGGGCGACGAAATGACATTTAGATGTCTATTTTGATACACCCTCTATTTATTTTAACCTTATAACCTAAAACCTTAATTATTGAACAAATGGTCGCTCAACGCCTGCAAAGCACGCTGCTTGTCTGTCGCTTTCACCAGCAAAGAAACATTGTAATTGCTTCCTCCGTATGAAATCATACGCACCGGCACTTCTTTCATCGCATGAACAATCTTCGCTTCGAAGCCCACATTGTCCCATTCCAAATCGCCGACAACACAAACAATAACCATATTCTCATCCACCGAGACCGTTCCGTACTTCTTCAGATCGTTGACAATCTCTTCCAGATGCTTGCGGTTGTCAATCGTAACCGAAACGCCAACTTCCGAGGTAGTTATCATGTCAATAGGAGTCTGGTAATTCTCGAAAATCTCGAACACCTTGCGCAAGAATCCGGTAGCCAGCAGCATTCTTCCGCTCTTTATCTTGATGGCTGTGATGTTATCTTTCGCGGCAACAGCCTTGATTTTACCCTTTTCCGTAACATTTGAAATCAATGTACCCGGAGCATCCGGCTGCATCGTATTCAACAGGCGAACCGGAATATTGTTGATTTTAGCCGGCAAAATGCAAGTCGGATGCAGAATCTTCGCACCAAAATAAGCCAGTTCAGCCGCC
Source organism: uncultured Parabacteroides sp. (assembly GCA_900547435.1). GTDB lineage: Bacteria > Bacteroidota > Bacteroidia > Bacteroidales > Tannerellaceae > Parabacteroides. The sequence continues at coordinate 17,423 of URGO01000049.1, read as the reverse complement.
TCTTCGAAGTGCAACTGGCGAACCGGAGATGTTCCCTTCACATAACGCGGGTCATTATTGTGCATACCATCAATATCCGTCCAAATCTGAATTTCCTCAGCCTTGATGGCAGCGCCAATCAACGATGCGCTATAATCACTACCGCCACGTTGCAAATTGTCAATCTCACCGTAAGCATTGCGACAGATATAACCTTGGGTGATATACAAATCCGCGTCCGGATTCTCCTGAAGCAACTTATTCAGTTTCTCTTTGATATAAACAGGGTCAGGTTCCGCATTCTTATCCGTACGCATGAAGTCGAGAGCCGGAAGCATCACCGAGTTTACCCCTTGTTCGTTCAGATACAAATTCATCATGCCAGTCGACATCAATTCGCCTTGAGCCAAAACAACTTTTTCCTCAAACAAGGTGAACAAATCTTTTGTGAAAGAACGAATATGGTCAAAATGAGCACTAACCAATTCACGAGCCTTTTGTTTGTATTCTTCCGTACTATACAATTCTTCAATATGGCCAAAATACTTTTGCGACAATTGGTTGATGATTTCATTGGCTCCATCCGGATTCTTTTTGTACAGATAATCCGAGATTTCCACTAACGAATTGGTTGTTCCGGACATTGCAGACAACACAACGATATTCTTCTCGCCGATTATCAGCTTTGCCACATCTTTCATTCTTTGGGCTGAACCTACAGAGGTGCCTCCAAACTTCAATACTTTCATTTTTCGCCTATAAAAATTTAATTCTCAATTAACAATCCAAGAATGCGAGTGCAAAGTTATAAATAAATTCATTTGCCCACATCATATAAGCATTCATTCTCACATTTGACAATCCGCGCAGGATAATTATGCACCAAGGTATAATTATGCGTTGTCATAACCACAGCCGTCCCCTGTTTGCAAATATCATGCAACAGACAGACAATCTGGCTGCTTGTCTCCGGGTCAAGGTTGCCCGTCGGCTCGTCTGCCAGGATTATTGCCGGCGAATTCAGCAAAGCCCGCGCAATAACGATGCGCTGCTGTTCTCCCCCCGACAACTCGTGTGGCATCTTATACCCTTTGTTCTGCATCCCCACCTGAGAAAGCACCTCTTCAATCCGCCTCCGGATTTCATGTTTATTCTTCCAACCGGTCGCTTTCAGTACAAACTCCAGGTTCTTGATGACGGAACGGTCGGTCAGCAGCTGGAAATCCTGAAACACAATTCCCAACTTCCGCCGCAAATAAGGGACTTCCCGCCGCTTAATTTTCCGGAGATTATACTCCAGTAATCGGGCTTCCCCCTTACACACTGGAATCTCGCCATAAAGTGCTTTCAGCAAACTACTCTTGCCTGAACCCACCTTTCCTATTACATAAACGAACTCGCCATTATGCAAAGTAAAAGAAGCGCTCTTCAAAATGAGATTCTCATTCCGACAGATCTCGATGTTATCCAATTGGAGCAGAACAGATTCTTCCATTTATTTATGCCGTTTCTTTAGTTCTCTTGCCAAATCCTCAATCCGCAAACCTTTGCTTGTCAGCAGAACAATCAGGTGGTACATCAGGTCGGCAGCCTCATAGACCAAGCGATCTTCCGTACCGTTGGTAGCCTCTATCACGGTTTCAACCGCTTCCTCGCCTACCTTCTGCGCCATTCTATTAATGCCCTTTTGGAACAAAGAGGTCGTATATGACCCTTCAGGCATTTCCATGCGCCGACGTTCGATAAAGTTCTGCAGATATTTGAAAAACATGACATCCTCTTCAATCTTTTCGCCAAAACAAGTTCCTGAACCTGTATGACAAACGGGGCCGGCCGGATTAACCTTTATCAATATCGTATCGCAATCGCAATCCGGGGTAATAGAAACGACCTGCAACGTATTTCCGCTTGTCTCCCCCTTCATGCAAAGACGGTTCTTTGTCCGGCTAAAGAAAACTACCTTATTGGTTTCCAACGTCTTCTGATATGCTTCTTCATTCATAAATCCCAACATCAGGACCTTGTTCGTCATATTGTCCTGTATAACGGCGGGAAGCAAACCGCCCATCTTATCAAAATCCAATTTCATTGTATAATCGTTTATAACCTAACATTTATTCCTTCGTGCTGCAAATATAGCTTTAATTCTTCAATTTTAATCTCTCCGAAATGAAATACACTTGCGGCCAATGCCGCATCAGCCTTTCCCCAGGCAAAGGCATCACGGAAATGTTCCTTCTTCCCGGCTCCCCCCGAAGCGATTACCGGAATATGCAACTCATCGGCCAAACGCGCCAATGCTTCGTTCGCATACCCCTCTTTCACGCCATCATGCGTCATACTGGTAAAAAGGATTTCGCCTGCACCCTCCGATTCGGCTTCCTTTGCCCAGTCAAACAAGCGTTTGTCGGTAGGAATCCTCCCTCCGTTCAGATAGCAAATCCAGTCATTCCCCTCCTGATTGGCATCAATCGCCACCACACATACCTGGCTTCCGAAGTTACGCGCAATCTCTCCAATCAGTTTCGGATTACGCAATGCCGCCGAATTGACCGATACTTTATCCGCCCCGGCATTCAACAAACGTTCAACATCCTGCAATTCATGGATTCCACCACCTACCGTAAAAGGTATATTGATGTTCTCAGCTATTTTCCGAACCAACTCCGTAAAAGTCTTTCTACCTTCATGAGAAGCAGTTATATCCAGATAAACCAGCTCGTCCGCACCAGCACGGCTATATGCCGCGCCCAGCTCGACCGGATCGCCTGCATCACGGAAATTCACAAAGTTTACCCCTTTTACCGTCTTTCCGTCTTTTATATCCAAACAAGGAATTATTCTCTTTGCTAACATATCTTCAAAACATATTTTTCTATCTCGCTCATCCGAATACGCCCTTCGTAAATCGCTTTTCCAAAGATAACCGCAGGAATTCCCGCCTCGTCCAAGCGTTCTATATCAGCCATTGAACTTACTCCGCCGCTGGCTATCACATAAAGTCCTTCAACCTCTTCCTTTATCTCCTTATACAAGTCGATAGCCGGACCTTGTAACATCCCATCACGACCGATATCCGTACAAATAATCTTCTGAACGCCTTTTTCCCGATAGTCTTTCACAAACGGAATCAAATCCAGATCTGTACCCTCTTCCCAGCCACTTACCGCTATCTTCTTATCTTTGGCATCCGCGCCAAGAATGACTCGTTCGCCTCCGTATTTCTCCAGCCAGGTAAGAAAACGCTCCGGATTTTTCACGGCAATGCTCCCACCGGTTATCATTTGCGCGCCACAATCAAAGGCTATCCGCAAATCTTCGTCCGACTTCAATCCGCCACCAAAATCAATTATCAAGCGTGTACGTGAAGCCAGCCGTTCCAACACGTTATAATTAACAATATGCCCGGCCTTCGCACCGTCCAAATCTACCACATGCAAACGCTCGATGCCTACACTTTCAAATTGCAAAGCAACCTCCAGCGGATCTTCATTATACACCTTCCGCGTGGAATAATCGCCTTGCGTCAACCGCACGCACTTACCTTCTATCAAATCAATTGCCGGAATCAGTTCCATATTTTTAAGTTTGTAAGTTTTTTAATTCAAACAGGCTCTAAAGAGCAAGGAAATTCTTCAATATCCGCTCGCCTACCTCCCCGCTTTTTTCCGGATGGAATTGCGTGGCATAAAAGTTATCTTTATGCAATGCAGCGCTGAATGGGTGAATATAATTCGTTACAGCCGCGGTATATTCGCTGACTGGCACATAATAACTATGGACAAAATAAACAAAATGATTTTCCAAATCGCCCTGAAAAAGAGAGCTTCGTGTCTGCGTGATGCTATTCCACCCCATGTGCGGGACCTTATCCTCATGTTTATCCGGGACAAAACGCTTCACCTCCGCATCAAAAATGCCGAGACAATCTGCATTCCCTTCTTCCGAATGGCGACACATCAATTGCATACCCAAGCAAATCCCCAACACCGGTTGCTTCAACTCACGGATAAAATCGGTCATCCGCTCAGCTTTCAGGTATTCCATCGTCGTAAAAGCCTCTCCTACTCCAGGAAAAATCACCTTATCCGCCTTCGACAAAAGCTCTTTGTCGGCCGTTATCAGCGGTTCGACCCCCAATCGGCGCAACGCATAATCGACCGACCGGATATTCCCGGCATTATATTTAATGATTGCTACATCCATAATTTTACATATTCACAAATATTGCGTTGCAAATGTAACAAATTAAAAACTAAAAGAAAACTTTTGCTAACTATTTATTTCCAAAAGAGAGCGTGTGCCGGCAAAAATATCCGGAAATCAGAACAGATTATAATTGGTACGCAACACCTTGAACTCGGTACGGCGGTTAATTTGGTCAGCTATTTCCTGTTGCTCCGGAGTCAGCTTCAAGATAAATTCCTCAGTCAACACATCGCCCTCTTTCAAGAAGTCAAATTGCTTGGCCATCTTCTTATTGATAGTCTTGGGGACACTCTCGCCATACCCTTTGGCTTCGAGACGGTCTGGGGCAATTCCTCCGGCTATCAGATAATCGACCACCGACTGGGCACGGCGTTGCGCCAACCTTTCGTTGTATTGGTCAGTTCCCTTGCGATCGGTATGCGAGCCCAATTCTATCGTGACATTCGGATTATCATTCAGCATCTTTATCATTTCATCCAAAGCCTTTTTCGATTCGGGGCGAAGCGATGCTTTATCGAAATCATAGAATATATTTTCGATAACGACCGGTTTGCTGATTGGGGAAAGGAAAAAATCCACAATATATGTTTCGCTTTTCTCTTCCGGGCTGGTATGCAACTCATAGTTCTGGTTCAAGAACCCGCGGGCACTTGCCATCATGACATAGCGGATATCACGTTCCAGCTCAACAGCATACGTCCCGTCTTTTTTGGTCTGCACTTTAGCGTTCAAACCATCTTTTCCGACAATCCGGACAGTAGCATTTTCAATCGGATATTCATCCACATCATTGACAATACCTTCGATATGAACCGTAATCGTAGGCTTCTCGAAGGAATACAGATGGTCGAAGCCACGCGCATCATTCCGGTTAGAACTGAAAAATCCCTTTTCCTTCTTTCCTTCGAAAGTAATACCGAAATCATCACTGGAGGAATTTATAGGATATCCCAGATTCTCCACATGCCAATACCCCGTACTATCCTGCGTGGCCTTAAACAAATCCAGTCCGCCCATTCCGGGATGCCCATTAGAGGCAAAATAAATGGTTACCGAATCGCGCACGTATGGAAACATCTCGTCTCCGGTCGTATTGATTTCTGGACCCAAATTCTCCATCGGCCCGAAGTCCGACTCCGATATAACCCGGGAACGATACAAATCCTTCCCTCCAAATCCGCCTACGACATCCGAAACATAATAGAGATATTTTCCGTCTGGCGAAATGGCCGGATGCCCCAATGGGGTAATCGAATCCTTCACAATGTTAGCGCGTGTGCCTTTTCCCCATTTAGCACTACTCCGGTTAGAGATATAAATCTCGGCCGTCCGATTGCTCGTCTCATCTTGCGAACAATAGGTATAATACATCGTATTTCCATCGGCTGAGAAAGAAGGCGTCCCTTCGTCAAATTCGGTGTTTACCTCATCTTCCAGCTCTTCGGGAGCCAACCAATTTCCTTTTTCATCCTGTTTGACAAGAAAAAAATTGTTATTATACTGGCCGGTGATAGCATTGAGTTGCGCCTCCTTATCTTTTGTCCGGGAAGAAGAAAAATAGAGCTGGTCATAATTCTCGCCCGTCAGCATCGGACTGAACTCCCCACGCCGGGAATTGAACTTATCCATTCGACGAACCTCATATCGAGTCGGATTCTTCCGCCATTCCGGTGCCTGCTGACTTCCTTCAATGCCATTGAATGCCAATTGGCTTCCCGGATTATATGTCAGATAAGTATCATATTGCTTGATCGCATCACCATACCGGCCTTTACGTTGCTGCATTTGTCCAAGGCGCAAATGAATAATCGAATCAGGATATTCATAACGGAGCGCATTCATATAAGCGCTGATAGCTCTATCCGTACTATTGATCATCCGGTTGCATTCAGCCATCCGGAACGCAATATAACCGCGCAAATCCCTTTTCTTCGGAGGAGTCTTTGTATAAAGTTTCCGGTACATGGCAGCCGCCTCGTAATATTCGCCGATACGCTGCTTTTCTTCCGCGTCGCTCAACTTGACTGATTTGCACGAGACAAAGCCCGGAAGGACCAGACAAGCCATTATACCATATAATATATATGTAAGAAAATTCCTGTTCATACTCTAACTAACGGATAAACCGCCTACTTATTGCGGCAATTCATCATAATGTTTCTTCCCTTTCAAATAGAACTGAGTCAACAAGCTATAGGATTTCAATTCGGGGATAGGAACAAGTCGGGAGAGCCTCAAATTCTCCTCCCGTTTCTGTTTGTATTCCGGCAATAACCGATGAAACTCTTTCCGTGCCCGATAAACTGCTAAAGCATTTCGGGGATGTCCGCACAAAAGGAACTTGGTTGCGGCTATATAATCCAGCCAAAAGCGTAAACGCATGACTGGTCTTAGTTCTTTCTCCGGGAGATTCTTATAAAGCATCAGCAGATTATTCCGGAAATTGAGGAATGTCTTCCGGGGACTCTCAACATTCAAGGTTCCACCTCCAACATGATACACCGTTGATTGAGGAGTGCAAACCAGTCGATACCCACGACTCCGCAGCCTCCAGCACAAATCAATTTCCTCCTGATGGGCAAAAAATCCGCTATCCAATCCTCCGGCTTCTTTGTAGATGCCAGTCCGGATAAACAAACAAGCCCCAGTAGCCCACAGGATATCTATATCCGTATCATATTGTCCGTTGTCTTTTTCTACGACTTGAAATACCCGTCCCCGACAGAAGGGATATCCATATTTATCCATGAATCCACCGCAAGCCCCAGCATACTCGAAAGTATCCCGTTGACGTTCCGCGATAATTTTAGGCTGGACCGCCACAAGAGACGGATCATTTTCCAGCAGACGAAGAGGAGCATCCAGCCAACCCGGCGTCACCTCCACATCACTATTCAACAATACGCAATATGGATTTTCAATCTGTTTCAACGCTTGGTTATATCCTTCCGCAAATCCATAATTCCGGTCGAAACGGATAATCCGGACCGTGGGGAACTTCTCGGCCAGCATCGCCAATGAATCATCCGTCGAACCATTGTCTGCCACGACTACATCCGCCTCATCCTTCGGCGAACAACGTACCACCGAAGGCAAAAAACGTTCCATCAAAGCTGAACCGTTCCAATTAAGGATAACAACAGCTACCTTATTTATTTTTTTTTCCATGATGTGTGATTGCGTCTGTTCTATTATATTTCCAACGTTTATGCGTCCATAACCACCCTTCCGGATGCCGTAAGATGCTCTTTTCCATACGACGGGCATACTCTTCGGTAATCCAATTCTCCGGAGTCTCTTTCGGATTATCCGAAATCAGCTGAAGTTCCAACGTATAATACCCCCGCCGAAGCATCTGTACATCAAGGAATATAACCGGAATATCCAGCTTCCGTGCCAACCGCTCGGCTCCGGTCAGGATAGCGGTATCTTGGTGCAGGAAATTTGTCCAATAATGCAGGTTCTGCCGGCTGGGCGTTTGGTCGGCAAGAAAGATGACAACGGAACGTATTTTATTCCGTTGCAGCCGGATGAGCTCCCGGCCCGTTTCATATTTGCTCAAGACAAAGGAACCGAATTTTGTACGCAACCAGATAAAAAGATTGTCTACCGCCTTGTTCTTTAGCGGACGGTAAATCTGATACATCCTCGCATTTTGAAAACGGGTGGTCGAACCGGAATACCATTCCCAATTGCCGAAATGCCCCATCAACAGGATGCAACACGGATGTCCTTGTTCCATCAGCCGATCTACGACTTCCGGATTCTGCACGTACGCCCTTTGTTGTAATTCTTCCAGCGAGATATGCGCCAGCTTCAAGGTCTCCACCATATAATCAGCAAAGTGATGATAAAAACCCTTCTCGATACGAAGTCTTTCCGCTTCGCTCTTTTCCGGGAAAGAGGCGGCCAAGTTCCGGCGGACTACCTTGATGCGATATTTGATTACCTTATAAATGAGAAAATACAAGATGTCGGAGAGGACATAAAGCATTCTCATCGGAAGCAACGCGTGAATCTTCACCCACGCATAAAGCAACGCATACTGAATCTTTGTTCCCATAAACCACCTGTTCAATTATCGATTGATACCGTCAATGCCGTCTGATCCGGATTCCAATCTCCTAATCGGATCCGACAAATCTTATTCACCAGCGAGGCATCGTATGGTCGCTCCACCTTAATATAGTTCTCCGTAAAACCATGCATCAAACCGTCTTTCTTCGTATGCTCGAACAAAACATTCGCCTCTTTACCGATATGCGCTTCATAAAAAGTCCGGAGTTTCCGTTCAGACAAATCCAATAACGCCTGACTACGCGCGTGTTTCACTTTCGGATCCACCACATAATCGATCTTCAAAGCCTGTGTACCCGGACGTTCGGAATAGCTGAACACATGAAGCTGGGTGATGTCCAGGCTCTCAATAAAGCGATGCGCTGTCTCGAAGTAAGCGTCCGTCTCGCCCCGGGTCCCGACAATGACATCTACTCCGATAAAGGCATCCGGCATCATAGCCTTGATTTGCTCTACTTTGTGCCGAAACAAAGCGGTATCATAACGCCGGCGCATCAATTTCAGGACTTCATCGCATCCGCTTTGGAGCGGGATATGGAAATGAGGCACAAAGCGTTTGCTCCCGGCAACGAATACAATAGCCTCATCGGTAATCAGATCCGGCTCAATAGAGGAGATTCTATACCGGTCAATCCCTTCCACCTCATCCAAAGCCCGGATCAAGTCGATAAACGTCTCGCCGGTCGTCTTGCCAAAATCACCTATATTCACGCCGGTCAAAACAATTTCTTTTCCTCCTTGACGCGCCACTTCTTCCGCTTGTTTCACCAGACTCGCTATTGAGCCGTTCCGGCTTCTTCCCCGTGCGAAAGGAATCGTGCAATAGCTACAAAAGTAATCGCATCCGTCCTGTACCTTCAGGAAATGGCGTGTCCGGTCGTCGGCCGAGCAGGAGGGCATGAATTTGCGGATATCTTTAAATGGGGTCGTGAAGAATTGGCCATTTGCCCCTTCACTTTGCACCCATTGCTCCAGATAACGGAGGATATCCAATTTTTGTTCCGCACCTAAAACCAAATTCACCCCTTCGATATGGGCGACTTCCTCCGGTTTCAATTGGGCATAACACCCCGTAACCACGATGAATGCGCCCGGATGCTGCTTGCCGATACGCCGGATGGCTTGCCGGCATTTCTTATCGGCCAGTTCGGTGACGGAACAAGTGTTGATTACGCAGATATCCGCTTTCTCTCCCGGGCGGACTTTCCGTATTCCCTGGCCGGACAATATTTTCCCGATGGTAGATGTTTCCGCAAAGTTCAGTTTGCAGCCCAACGTATAATAGGCCGCTTTTTTATTCTCAAATATCGTAGAATCAATCATATTTTCTTTCCCATCCCATTGAATAATCCGTGCAAAATTAAACAAAATCTATGGAATATCGCCGAATTTCGGCAGATTAACGCAATAGAACGTCTTATTTATAAATTCAAAATCTACAGACGACCGACACTTCAGATATCGTTTTTTTTTTACACTTTACTTGCAGGTAATAAAATAATTACCTACATTTGTATATGTAATAACAAAAACGAATTATGCCAACGATATTTATATTATTTGGTTTTCGGTTCATGTTTTACGCGAACGACCACGATCCTATTCATGTTCATGTCATAAAAGACGATGTAAACGCCAAGTTTACATTGTTTCCTGTTGCGCTGGTGAAGAATAATGGCCTGAAGTCGTCAGAAATAAAACTTGTAGAATCGGTAATAGAAGAAAACCAAGAAATCATAGCAGAACATTGGAATAAATTCTTTAACAAAACAAAATGATAAAGTTATGGGAAACATTGTAGTAGAAAAAGTTTGGCTGACTGATACAGCAGTGTGGATACGCACAGCCGATGGCAAGGAAGCCTGCGAAAAGTTTGCAGAGTTTCCAAGATTGAGGTTTGCCACACCAAAACAACGTGCGGGTTTTACATTGAGCAACGACGGCATTCATTGGAAGGAAATAGATGAGGATTTAAGTTTTGAAGGATTCTTTATGGGAAAACCGTCCAATCCTTTATATGATGTATTTATTGCGCATCCGGAATTGAACGCCTCTGCTATTGCCCGCAGATTAGGAATATCACAAAGTTTGTTCGCTCAATACGTGAGCGGTACCAAGAAACCTTCCACAGAACGATTGGAAGCTATATTTGAGACAATACGTTCTGTTGGTCGAGAGCTATGCTCCATTTCCATAGCTTAAATTATGTAAGAAAGCGCGTTTCCATTCAGTTTCGCGCTTTCTTTTTTATCTTATTGCATAGCGAACACCTCCTTGTTATTTCCGATATACGAAAGGCAAATCCAATTTCCCAGCTGAACTTCTTGTCTTAACCACATCCTTCGGACCGGGAATCAGCGGACTATACCGGAGGACGTGCCGCATCCGGCCACGTTGCTCAGATGTAAACCGGTCGGAGCAGCTCACTTCATAATCCATCATGTTATAGGAAACAAACTCTTCTCCTGTACGGCAATCCACACGCATTACCACCTCGTCAAACGAAACCGACCGATGTTCCAAAGCGGCCTGCTCACGCAGGGCGGCATACATCAGCGAATAGATATTCCGGTCATAGGGCGGAGTGTCGTCACAATAATCCGAGTCCATGCAATCGGTGGCCAAATCCCCTTCTTCCGTCTCGTTGAAAGCGTGGTGCAGCCCCAGATAATGCCCCAATTCGTGTGCCAGCGTGACGTAGACATCCATAGAATCATAATATTCGTCTGTCGTATTCCGGTCAAAATAAGAACTGTTTATCGACACACAATGTGGATATTGCAACTGCTCCTTCTCGATATAATTGTATTCAATCTCCGGAAGTCCTTCCAGATAGTCGCTTCCTTGGGTGGAAAAAGGCAAATGGGAAATACCCAATGTCACACTCCCGCTTCCCGGTTCGGAGGCGAAGTTATACAATACGATATTAATGTACCGGTTCTGATCCCACATGATTCCATAATCCTTTTCGTTCTCGCTCGACATGAACTCCGTGCAATCTATCGGCATTTCCTCCCATTGGATATACTCAACCCCGGCATTCTCCAGGATATTTCCTTCTTCGTCTGCTTCAGCCAGGTAAAACTCCAGGTTTATATCCTGCCCGGCATCCCCACCGGAGTACCTGACTTTCCCAGCATAGAACCGATTTACATTTTCCAAAACCTCGCGGATGCGTTCCGGCGTAATATATTGGTGTGGATCGGTTCTGTCCTTATATAACACATGGAAGATAACCGGTAAACGGTAATGCAGTTCCACACCTTCGCCCAAGGCGGATTGGGTCACTTGGATTTCCGTCCGCTTACCTCCGGAAGAAAGAACTATCGTCCCGGTCCGTTCTTCCGACAAATTTCCCATCACCTCAATATGAATAGTCCCGTTTCCCGTCCCTTGGTTGGGATAAACATAACACCAGTCGGGGTCAAGGCTGGAAGCCGTCCATCCGCCTGTAGCTTCGATATTTGCCGAAAGGATTGTCCCTTCGGCCGGAACCATACCGAATTCAGTTTGTGAAAAAGTTACATTCACATCATCATCACTACAGCTTGCCAAAGATAATCCGACAAGCATCAACACGAAAAAGATAATTTTTGATTTCATACGATAAGCTATTTCTTTTCAAATGTTGCAAATCTATGAAATATTTTCCAACATCGGCACACTTACTCTACTTAATTTCAAAATAAGCGGATTGACTATCTTCAATTCACAACACCTTTTTAATCATAAATAATATTTAACAAATAGGGGGGGGGGGATAACCGAAAATAGGTTTTACATTTGAAGCGGATTGATAAACATTCAATTTTAAATCGCATGAAAACAATAAAATTACCAAAAAAGAAAGACAGGAACGGCCGGTGGATTGCCCTGCCTTTACTCAGCATTTTTCTCCTTTTGGACGCTTGCCAATCACCGGATGATACGCAGCAGGCTGACTTTCAAACGGTTGATATTCGGAGTGTTATCAACAAAGACTCCCAACTGGATTGGAATAACCACATACAATCGAGCCGTTATATCCAACTACAGGAGACAAATGACGAGGCTTCACTTATTGATGGCATATCCGATTTCGCCCTATCCGACCAATATATATTTATCCTGCCTATCAAGGAACGGCGAATCGCGATGTTCGACCGCGAGGGACATTTTATAAAGACCTTAATCAAGGAGGGACCCGGGCCGGATGAGTTCAACGGGATGCTTTCGGGCATCCAATATGATAAGCAGAGCAATCATCTCTTTTTGTTTGGAAACAAAATAAGTGAATATTCATTGGAAGGGAAATTGGTCCGGTCGGTAAACCAGACACGTCCCACCATGTTCGTACGGAGCCTTTCGCCTGAGCGGTTCGGGGCTGTGGCAATGGCCTTTATACCTTTTCAAAATGGAAGTTTTGGAATTGGAGTCATAGACGATAAAGACAGTTTGCTTTTCCATAAAAACGATTTCTATTCTCCGCTGGTAGCTCCTGAAAAGAGCGGGCTTACCACCCACCTCGCTTCCGCGCTCTCGGAATATAACCATACGATGTTATTCAAGATAGCCGGCAATGACACCCTATTCCGTATCACCACCGATACAATCCTCCCTGCGTGCGTTTTGCGCTTGGACAATTCTGAGGAAGAGATTAAACGGGCGCTGGACATTACGGACTTCAGCGACATTCCGGGGTTGAAGCGAGATAACCGGGATATTTTCGTGCAGGATATTCAGGAAACGAAGGATTATTTCTATTTCCGGTGCCGGTACAATCAGGGATTCAATCTGATAGCCGTCAACAAACGGACTGGCGAGGTGCTGAACGAACGATGCGAACAACCCGCTCCTCTCCAGGAGTTGGCTAAAAACGGGACATTCGTTTACGGATTGTTGGGCTCACGAAGCTATAACAACTTCCCGGTTTGGGGACAATTCATCGGAAAAGAATTGGTACAAGTCGTGACACCCTCTGAATTATCCGCGTTTAAGGATATGAATAGTGTCACAATTCCTGAAGAATTAAAGAACATAAATGAAGAAGGGAATCCGGTATTCATTATTCATCAGTAGAAATAAGTTGGCAAGTTAACAAGGTTTCAGTTGACAAGGCTCATATCGAATAACCTCGTTTCCTTGTCAACTTGTTCCCTTGTCAACTAATCTCGACTTGCTTCAAAGCGTCAGTTCAATAACATAGTCCACCTCATCAGGAACTTGGTCAAACAAAAGCAGAACACCTTGTTTGTCTTGTTTGAACTTCACCGCTGATTTATCCTTAAACTCTACCGCTTGCTTTACCTTCTGGGTGATGGGCAGGTAAAGCCCGTTGTCCGGAAGATTCAATATATGGACAAACAGGCGGTTGCCTTTTTGGGTCGTGACGCCCCAATCGTGCGGTTTTACGATTCCGCCCCGCGTCCCGTAGATGGTTTCTCCATAGACCTGCATCCATTCGCCCACCTCCTTCAAGCGCCGGACGGCCACTTCGGGCAATTCTCCGTTGGGTTGCGGGCCGATATTCATCAACAGATTCGCATTTTTCCCGGCCGCATTCACCAGATAATGAATCAGTTCTTTGGTGGATTTATAATTCTGGTCAGTTATCTTATAGCCCCACATCCCATTCATGGTTTCGCAGGTCTCCAAAGGCAATTGACTGATGCTTTGCCCCGAAAGACCGGCTTTGTTCTCGCCGGGCAGGTCGCGTTCAAAAATCTGGATATCTTCGCCCTCAAACGGTGTTTGGTGATGATTGTTTCCAATCAAACAAGCCGGTTGCAGGCGATGGATCATCGCATATTGCTCCGGGAGTTGCCAGTCGAAATCCGGATCCTGATCATGATCCCACCATCCGTCGAACCAAATCGCCCGGATTGGGCCGTAACTGGTCAATAGCTCCGTCAGCTGGTTATTCATAAATTGATAATAATCCTTCCATTCACCATGCCGGGTGCGCCCTGTGCCATGCCCTGTCCGGCCCAACGGATAATAGTCCTCCCGATACCAGTCCAAGTGCGAATAATAAAGGTGCAAGGCGATGCCCTGTTTTTGACACTCTTCCGACAGCTCTTTCAGGATGTCCCGTCCGAAAGGCGTCGCGTCTACAATATTATAGTCCGAATATTGTGTATGAAACATCGAAAAGCCATCGTGATGGCGTGAGGTCAGACAGATATATTTAGCGCCAGAGGCCTTGATAGCCGACACCCATTCGCGGGCATTGAACTTGGAGGGATAAAAACCTGAAGCAAGTTTGGCGTATTCCTTGCGGTCGATGTTGGCGTTATGCATATACCATTCCCCTTGTGCCGGCATACTGTAAATGCCCCAATGAAGGAAAATCCCAAACTTATCATCCTGAAAAGCCTCGCGCGATTTCTGGTTCTCAGTTGAAGGGACATAGCCCCCTTCCGGTTCAAGCGTAGACGCGGACAGGTACGAAGCAAACAGTCCGGCCGTAGCCCAAATACTCAATTTTCTAAAAAAATTCGTTTTCATGCCATTGAAATTTAGTGTTTATCCAATCATTTGTGTGCGAAGATACGCATAAATTCCGAAAAAGATGCCTGATTTCTCAAATGCTGTGCCTATCTTTGCCTTCCAAATAAGAAAAGTGTCATGACTATACAAGAAATTAACGATGCGTATAATCGAATTATTGTCGAATTGGACCGTAAAGCCTTGAAGAACGCCTTCGATGGCTTATTGGGCCTGATTGCAGGCACGAATCAATATAATTTCCAGGATAAATTGGATGAATTGCAGGAAACGTATAAACAGATGCTGCACTATCGGGTAAAAGGTGTGCAAGACCCGATGCAAGACGAGATTTATGAGCGGATATTGGCCTCTGCCTACGAGCTGGCGGACCAGGTCCGGCTAACGATATTGGCCCGCCAATCTTCCGCGGAGTATTTTGCCAGAAAACGCAAGTTCCAAAACGAGAAAGAGACTCTCAGCTTTAAGGATTTCTACAACGTGATGAAAGACGCACTGGCTAACGCCCCAAAGAATATCCCGAATCCGGCGGGTATTTCTCCCAGAAAGCAATACAGCGCATCACGCTCTCTCTTGTTTTATAGGATTTGGACATCAGACTTACTGACGATGGAGGATGAACTGCGAATCCGGGAAATCATGGACGCTCCGATTTTCCCCGCAAGCGTAGCCTCTCTGGTGGTATCGGCCCTGCAATTAAGCCTGGAAGAGCAATTTGATTGGCGTAAAATCAATCTTCTGATACATGCGATAACCAATGTAGAGAACAATGTGGCTATACGCGGGGCTATCGCGTTGCTTCTTGCTCTGTATAAATACAGGAACCGGATAGCGCTTTATCCCCAGATTGAAAATGAGCTGATGACTCAGGAAGAGGAGAATCCCGAATGCGTCAAGACTTATACGCAGATATTCGAAAAAATCACCCTCGGGTTTATCTTGGCGCGGGAGACCGAGAAGATATCCCGCAAACTGCAGGACGAGATTTTGCCGGAGATGATGAAACTCGACCCGATATTGGGAAAGAAAATCAACCTGAATGACCTGACACCCGAATCGTTAAGCAACGAGATGAATCCGGAATGGCAGGATTCCCTCTTCGCGAACAAGAAGCTTGGGGATAAGATGATTGAGTTCAGCGAATTACAGATGGAGGGCGCCGACATCCTGCATTCTACGTTCGTCCACCTGAAGAACTATCCTTTCTTTTCGGAGATGAGCAACTGGTTCTTGCCTTTCAACAAAGAGTTTTTCTATGTAAACAAGGAATATGAAGAAATGGTGCCGGAATGGAATTTGTTTGATGAGATGGGCGATGCCTCCTTCATGTGCGATTCGGACAAATACTCATTATTCTTCAGTATGCTTCACCTCCCGGAAGAGGCACGAAAAATGATGTCTGCACAAGTAAACGGAGAGATTAAGGATTTTATCCGGGAAAACAGGGATGAAATCGTATCAAAACGTTCGCCAATAGATTTACTGACCGGACGATATATACAGGATTTATACCGCTTCTACAAACTCTATCCGGCACATGCCGAATTTGACGACATATTTACCTATCCGTTGGATTTCCATAATCTGCCTATATTGGCCCGTTATCTTTCCAACACGAAGAGTCTGACCGCCATAGCGGAATATTATCTGCGTAAGAACTATTTCCAGGACGCATTGAAGGTGTACGAACGTTTGCTTGCGGACAATCCGAATGTAGAGACACTATACCAGAATGCGGGGTATTGCAAACAGATGAACAACGATTGGGAAGGCGCGTTGAAGGAGTACCTGCACGCCGACTTATTGAATCCGCAAAGCACCTGGGTGATACGACGCATAGCCTTATGCTACCGGAACCTGAAGCAACCGGAGATGGCTCTGGAGTATTATCGCCGCTATGAGACGTTAAACCCGGATAACCTCTCGGTACAAATCAGCATCGGGCATTGTTACCTGGAGCTGAAGGAGTATAACGAAGCGCTCAAGTATTTCTATAAGGTGGATTATCTGGACACAAAGAGCCATAAGGCCTGGCGCCCTATCGCCTGGTGCTCATTCCTGACCGGCAAATATGACCAGGCCCGGAATTATTATAAGAAAATTTTGGAGGAACGTCCCAACATGCAAGATTATCTGAACGCGGGACATACGGAATGGACGCTCCAGAACCTGGACAAAGCATCGGAGTACTATCTGAAGGCTTTGCAGGAGGAGGGGAAGGATTGGGCTAAGTTCCTGGAACAATTCGAGCAGGACATCCCGGATTTGAAGAATGCCGGTATTGAGCAGGAGGAAATCCCCTTGATGCTGGACGGATTGCGGTATCGGTTGTAGGCTATGAGGTTATAAGGTTAGGGGTTTTAAAGCTAAAAAATAATCTATAAAATGAATTATATTTTTCATAATTCATTCCATAGATTATTTGTATTTTAACCCTATTTAAATATTATTTCTTATATATTAATCCTACCCCTTTACTATGCTAATTCTAAAGCTACTTCCATCATTTTTGTGAAGGCAGTTTGTCTTTCCATAGCAGTTGTTGCCACACCTTCAAATGGTAAATCTGAAATTGTAAGCATACAAAGTGCATTAACGCCAGCCCTTGCAGCATTCATATAAAGAGCTGCCGCTTCCATTTCTACTGCTAATATATTCATCTTACTCCATGT
>URGO01000048.1 GCA_900547435.1 uncultured Parabacteroides sp. | reverse complement strand
GCGCGGCGTTCCCCGACCGATGAGTTTTTATCCTGTTTGCTAACGAATCGTTGCGTTTCTATTTGGATTCTTCACTTTTTGAATATTGGACGTTACAGCGATGCCTATAATGAGGCTTATTTTAATCAAGTTACAGAATGGTTGAAATATGCAGCTTTTGCTATTCAGCGTGCTGATGAAATAGAGACAGCAACATTGGATTGCCAGCGTGAGTTTTGGCCTAATTTGAAACAGATAGCACGTATTTGGCGGGCTGTCCTAATTGCAGAATACTCAGATACGTTTGGTCCCTATCCGCTTGAAGCTGATTATCAGGGAGAGAACCCCACAACGTATAATACGGTAGAAGAGGTTTATGCTTATATCTTGTCTGAATTGGCAGATGCGGCAGCTTCTATTGATACATCGGTAGCAACGGATGAAACGTATGTGAATGGTGACCAAGCGTATGGATATGACCCTGCTAAGTGGGTTGCATTCGCCAACTCTTTGCGTATGCGTTATGCGATGCGTTTGTCTGAAGTAGATCCGGCTAAAGCGCAGTCTGAATTTGAAGCAGCTGTAGCGGCAGGAAGCCGGATTACAACAATTGCTGATATGTTTGCTGTTCCTGAACACAACGGCTGGGATGGCTGGTCTGGCATTTATACCCGTACTTGGGATGATCAAGGACTTTCTTCTACGATGTCCAATATCTTGGTAGGTTTAGGTGGCATTCCTGTGGCTGAACAACGTCCAGATTTGGCTCAGTATATTAAGCCAATGGATTATATGGGTATGAAGTTCGATCAAAATTATGCCGCGAATACTGATAACCCAACGAAACAGTTCTGGATGGACGGCATTCCTGCTAATATTGACCCTCGTGGTTTGGAAATATTCTGTTTGCCGAATGACCAAGCAGCAGACAACTTTGTGGATAAAGGTTCTGTTGATGGTCATGCTAGTCATGTGTTCTTAGATGCATCTGGAAATTCCATTAGTGTTGATGCTCAATACACATGGAATTATTATCCTGCAGGCGAGAGCAGCAACTATTCTGAAAGCTTTTCAAGAAATCAAGTTGTTGGAACATTCTATGATACGGGGGTATTGTTAGGCAATGATTATTGTGCAAGTAATAATGACCGTGTTTGGTTTGGTCCGTGGGAAACTTATTTCTTGTTGGCTGAAGCTTCTTTGTATGGCTGGAATACGGGTACAACTGCACAGGAAGCCTACGAGAATGGGGTACGGAGCAGTTTCGAATATTTCGGTGTAAGCCAGTATGTAGATGCTTACTTGGCTTCTACGGATTACAACCGTGTAGGTACTTCTGTAAACTTCAACCATACTACAGAGCCGACCAATATGACGGTGAATTATGTGGATGGTTATACGAAGGCTGAGCAGACTATGACTTACGAATATCCTGATGCAAGTCGCATTCTGTACAAAGGCAAGAAGTTGAACGACCAGTTGACAAAGATTATCACACAGAAGTACATTGCCCAGACTCCATACTTGGCATTAGAAATGTGGAACGATTACCGTCGCTTAGGCTTACCGTTCTTTGATATGCCTGCAAATGAATCCAGTGTTTCTGGTTCAGATATGACCGCTTGGTCTCCTACTTCTTATCAAGGTAACCAGAGTTGGGAATATTATCCGCAACGTTTGAGATTCCCGACTGCAATGAATAATGCAGACCCGTCAGGATTTGCACAAGCAGTAGAGAAATTAGGTGGTGATAACACGGTTATGACCCCGCTTTGGTGGGCAATTCACTAATTCATTGAATTGAATTTCACTTTATAAATTCTCCCGGCTCTTGCAATAAGGGTCGGGAGAATTTTTTTGGGGGATTTGTTATTTTAGGTCTCGAAGAGGAGCAACATCAGACTTGGCAAGTTCACCCTCTTCGAGTATTTGTAGATTTAGAAAAACCGGGAATAGATTCCGGATAGTTTTTACCTTCCTAACAAAAAATGTTTGAAGTCATCGAATGTCTTGGGGAGTTCGATGCTCAGTTTTTTCCCTTGCATGAACGCCCGGAGTTTTTCCGGAATAGGAATATCGGTATGCAATATCCGGTCGATAGTATCTTTGAATTTGGCAGGATGAGCCGTTTCCAGGAAAACACCCTGTTCGTTTCCGCTGAGATAGTCGCTCAACGCCTGATAGCCGCAAGCACCGTGCGGATCCAACAAATAGCCGGTCTCCCGGTAGGTGCGGCGGATTGTATCGGCAATCTCCTCGTCGGTAAACCGTGCGCCGGAGATATGCCGGCAAATCTCCTGATGCACATCGCTGCTCTCTCCATATAAATCCAAGATACGGGCGAAATTGCTGGGTGCGCCTACATCCATCGCGTTGGCAAGCGTCTGTACGGAAGGACGTGGCGTATAGATGCCTGTCTTCAGGTATTCCAGGAATACATCATTCCGGTTGTTGGCTGCGATAAAATGCTTTATCGGAAGCCCCATCTGCTGGGCAAACAATCCGGCGGTAATATTTCCGAAATTCCCGCTGGGCACGCAAACTACCAGCTCATCCGCTTTTCCACACCGGTCCATCTGGGCGTATGCATGGAAATAATAGAACGATTGCGGAAGAAACCGGGCCACGTTGATGGAGTTGGCCGAAGTCAGTTTCAGGTGAGCGTTCAGTTGCTCGTCCATGAATGCCGATTTAACCAGCGCCTGGCAATCATCGAAAGTGCCGTCTATCTCCAGCGCTGTGATGTTTTGTCCTAATGTCGTAAACTGACACTCCTGGATAGGGCTGACTTTTCCTTTCGGATACAAGACATAAACATGGATGCCCTCCACGCCCAGAAAACCGTTCGCCACGGCACTTCCTGTATCTCCGGAGGTGGCCACCAGGACATTCACCTGATTTAATCCCTCTTTGCGGATGAAATATCCCAGAAGGCGTGCCATGAAACGCGCGCCTACATCTTTGAAGGCCAATGTCGGACCATGAAACAATTCCAGACTATGGATATTCCCTTTGACGGGAACCACCGGCGTGTCGAACGACAACGTATCGCACACGATATGATTAAGAGTATCCGGGTCGACATCCTCGCCAAAGAAGGCTTGTGCTACGGTGCAGGCAATCTCTTGAAAAGACTGATTTTTCATATTCCGGATGACGGAATCATCCAAACGCCGGATGCTCTCAGGCATATAAAGACCTTTATCTCCGGCCAGCCCTTTGACTACGGCTTCCTCCAAGGAGGCTAAAGGGGCTTGTTTATTTGTACTATAATATTTCATAAGCATTTAGTTTTTAGTTCCAAATTAATCATACACATTTATGCCTCGGATAGATAAAGTAGAGCTACTTATCTGTTTCCAACTACTAACTACAAACTACTAACTCCTTAATAAATTCGTCTTTTTCCAAGAGTCCGCATTTCCCCTCTTGGACAGAGAACTCATCGAAACAAGAAACCTTATCCGGCTCCATTCCCGGCTTATAAATCAGGAACGGGACAGGATGATTGGTATGCGTACGGATGGCGCAAGGTGTGGGATGGTCGGGCAATACTGCGATTGCCACCGGTTCGTTTTCCGCTTGTAAGGCTTCGAATATCGGGCCGATTATCCTGCGGTCCAAATCCTCGATAGTGCGAATCTTCAGCTTCGCGTCCCCTTCATGCCCGGCTTCATCACTGGCTTCGACGTGCAGGTAGACAAAGTCGTCGTTCTTTAAAGCGGCTAAAGCCGCCTGCGCCTTGCCTTCGTAATTGGTATCATACAATCCGGTGGCTCCTTCTACATGAATCACCTTTAATCCGGCATACACCCCGATACCCCGGATCAGGTCGACCGCCGAGATTACGGAACCCTGCCGGATGCCGTAAAGCTCGTGAAGGGTCCTCATGGCCGGACGTTCGCCGGGCGACCAGGGCCAGATACTATTGGCTGGATCTTTCCCGGCTTGGATGCGTTGTAGGTTGACCGGATGATCCTTCAAAACCTCTTGCGATTTCCGAATCAAATCATTCAGGAGGCGGGCAGTCTCTTCGGCTTCCGGCATTTCCGGGCGGATCAGGTGCTCGGCAAAGGGCTGCAAAGGAATATCGTGCGGAGGCGTACAGTCCAAATGTTTGTTTCCGCCCCGGATGACCAGCAAATGGCGGTAGGAGACACCCGTATAGAAATGGATGCGTTCAGAACCCAACTGCTCATTCAGGGTGCGGATAAGCTGGTCTGCTTCGTTGGTACTGATATGCCCCGCCGAATGGTTCTTCAGCAAATCCCCTTCGACACATACCAGATTGCAACGCATGGCAATCTCGCCGGGATGAAGCTCTACGCCCATGCTGGCAGCCTCCAATACGCCGCGTCCTTCATAGACCGTGGGCAGGTCATATCCTAATACCGACAGATTCGCCACCTCGCTCCCCGGATGGAATCCATCGGCCACGGTCTTCAATCTTCCGGTTATTCCTAACGATGCAAATTTGTCCATATAGGGCGTGAGGGCATATAGCAGCGGAGTTTTGTTGCCCAATTCGGCAATCGGCTCATCCGCCATTCCGTCTCCTAAAATGATAAGTGTCTTCATACGTTTGTATATTTTTCAGCGGATATTGGCTATCGAGATGATATCGGCAAACACGCCTGCGGCCGTTACATCCGCTCCAGCTCCATATCCCTTGATAATCATCGGATATTCATGATACCGTTCGGTGGAAATCATGATGATGTTGTTGCTCCCTTCCAATTCGTAGAACGGATGATGTGCGTCGACCGTTTGCAATCCGACCTCACAATTCCCGTTTTCCATCTTGGCTACAAAGCGCAGTCGTTTGTTTTCCGATTCCAGCTTCTTCCGTTTCTCTTCGAAATCCGCATCCAGTTCCGGAATGTTTTTCCAGAAATCGTCCAGCGAACCTTGGAAATAGGATTCGGGAACGAACAGATGCTTTGTCACATCGCTTTGTTCCACTTTATACCCGGCTTCACGGGCAAGGATAACCAGCTTGCGGATGACATCCTTTCCGCTCAAGTCAATACGCGGGTCGGGTTCGGCATAACCGGCCTCCATCGCCATACGGATAGTCTGGCTGAAAGGTATCTCTGCGCTCATCGTATTGAAGATATAATTCAATGTGCCGGATAGTACAGCCTCCAGTTTCAGGATATGATCTCCGCTATTAATCAGGTCGTTCATCGTATTGATAATCGGAAGCCCGGCACCCACGTTGGTCTCAAACAGGAATTTGATTCCCCGATGGCGGGCGGTTTCTTTCAAGGCGATATAATTGTCGTAAGAAGAGGATGAAGCCTCTTTGTTGGCGGCTACCACCGATACGTTCCCGTTCATCAGCCGGCTGTAAAGCGCGGCAATATCCGGACTGGCGGTACAATCCACAAATACGGAGTTGAAGATATTCATATTGAGAATATCTTCGCAAAGCTGTTCCGGATTACTGTCTTTGCCATTGTTGAGCAATTCCTCTTTGTAGTTCTCCAAGTTGATACCGTCCCGGTTCAGGATGGATTTCTTCGAGTTGGCAATCCCCACGATATTCAGTTTCAATCCGTTTTGCTCCATGAGCTTAGGCTGTTGCAGGCGGATTTGCTCCAAGAGGTTTCCGCCTACCGTCCCGATTCCCACGACAAACAGGTTCAGCACCTTGTATTCGGAAAGAAAAAAGGAGTCGTGGATGGAGTTCAAAGCCTTGCGCAGGTACTTGAGTTTGATAACGAAAGAGATGTTCGTTTCCGAAGCTCCTTGTGCACAGGCAATGACGCTGATTCCGGCTCGTCCCAATGTGCCGAACAGCTTGCCGGCGATACCCGGCGTGCGTTTCATATTCTCTCCCACGATAGCCACCGTAGCCAGATCTTTTTCAGCCACCGTGTCGTTCATGTCTCCTTGTGCGCGTTCCAAGGCGAACTCTTCGTTCAGCACCTTTACGGCCAGGTCGGCATCGGCATTCCGCACGGCAAAGGTTGTGTTGTTCTCCGAACTGGCTTGAGATACCATGAACACGCTGATGCCATTCTTTGCCAAGGTCCGGAAAATGCGGTAGTTCACGCCGATTACACCTACCATACCCAGACCCTGCACGGTGATGAGGCATGTATCGTTGATAGACGAGATGCCTTTGATCAGTCCCTTGCCCGTCGCTTTCTCTTTCGCGCGGGAGATATAGGTGCCGCGTGCCCCCGGATTGAAGGTATTCCGGATGCGGATGGGTATATTCTTGTGATAAACCGGATAGATGGTCGGTGGATAAATCACTTTTGCTCCGAAGTTGCATAGTTCCATCGCTTCGGTGAAGCTCAGCCGGTCAATGACATAAGCCGAATTGATGACGCGTGGGTCGGCGGTCATGAATCCATCCACATCGGTCCAGATTTCCAGGATGGAAGCATCGAGTGCCGTGGCAAGTATGGATGCTGTATAGTCAGATCCGCCCCGTCCTAAGTTGGTCACCTCGCCGTTATCTTTGCTGGTGGAGATGAATCCGGGTACCAACGACACCTTGGGCAGCGGGTTGAATGTCTCCTGGATGAGCTGGTTGGTCAGCTCAAAGTCCACGATATGCTTGTTGAATTGCTTGGTCGTCTTGATGAACTTGCGCGAGTCGAACAACTGGGCGTCCTGGATGACGTTCGACACGATGAGCGAAGACAACCGCTCGCCATAACTTACGATGGCATCCGAGGTCTTGTCGGATAAGTCGCTGATCAGGAACACACCGCGCAGGATATTTCCCAATTCGTCCAACAGGTTCATGACACGTATCTGTACACTCCGGCGTTTGTCTACGTCCGGAATCACCCCTTCAATCACATCCAGATGGCGTGAAACGATGCCTGAAAATTCCTTTTCGTATCCGACATCGCCCTTAGCTGCCATTGATGAGGTGAGCAGCAACTTATCCGTGATCCCGCCTAATGCCGAAACGACCACGATGACCGGGTCTTCAATCGCTTCTACTATCTTTTTTACACTTAGAATGCTCTCTACTGTACCCACAGAGGTACCGCCAAATTTTAATACTTTCATCTTTACTGATTCGTATTTAGTGGTTTGAGTTTATGGGTTTATAAGTTTTGCCGGGCTTCGGTAGAAGAACCGGAAACTCATAAACTGAAACTACAAACTTATGTTGTTTATAATAAATAAATAGGTGAAAAATGCGCTACAAGCTCCTAAGCCTGCATACCGCGGTAAGTCATGTTTTTTAGTAGCTAACCCCGCAAGGGGTCATCAGCGCCCAAGTATGATATGTGTTGAACGATTGCATCGTATAGTTTTTCTTTCGGTTTAATTCGATTGCAATATTACACAAGATTTTTAGAAAAAGCAAAAAAAATTCAGAATATTTCTGTTTTTTCGACTATTCTGCTTTTCTTTCCCCCAAAAAGATAGTTACCTTTGTCGGAAAAGATAGATATGAATTTTTAAATTTGTTAGGAACTATGAGTACAAGAAAGATGGGATATTGGATGGCGATAGCTCTGCTGGTGGGGGCTACCTCGTGCGTGTCAAAGAAAAAGTACCTGGAGGCGGAGAACGGCCGGTTGGACGCCTTGCAACGGGAGGCCACTCTGCGGAGCCAGTTGGTGGATTGCCGGGACGAGGGCGATCTGTTGTCCGGGCAAGTGGCACAGCTGAAACGGGATACGGCAAATATGCGGCGGGACATCCGGAGTTATCAGGAGATGCTGAGTACGAATATGGGCGAGCAGGACAAGCTGAACGAGTTGCTGACCCGGAAGATGCAGGAGTTGGACGAACGCGAACGGACAATCAATCAGTTGCAGGAGATGATAGACGCGCAGAACGAAAAGGTTCGGCAGATTCTGGAGAGCGTCAAAGATGCCTTGATGGGCTTCAGTAGCGATGAGCTGAGTGTGCGCGAGGAAAATGGCAAGATCTATGTGGCTCTTTCCGACAAGTTATTGTTTCAGTCCGGAAGTGCTACGGTAGACAAGCGGGGAAAAGAGGCGTTAGGGAAATTGGCTGAGGTGTTGAACAAGCAAGCGAATGTGGATGTTTATATCGAAGGACATACCGACACGAAACCTATCCATACGGCTCGTTTTGCAGATAATTGGGATTTGAGCGTAATCCGTGCTACATCGGTGGTCCGCATCCTGACCAAAGACTATGGGGTGAACCCGTTGCAGATTGTTCCGTCGGGCAGAGGTGAATATATGCCGGTGGCGGATAATGAGTCGGCCGAAGGAAGAAGTAAGAACCGGCGTACGGAAATCATCATTGCTCCGAAGCTGGATGAGTTGTTGGAGATATTGAATGAGTAGTTGAAGAGGTTAGAGGAGTTAAAGGAGTTAAAGGAGTTAGAGGAGTTAAGCCGATACTCTCAGATGATATGAAAATACAGACAGAAGCATTTGGCTTTAACTCCTGCACGCCCCAAGCGTGCTAACTCCTTTAACTCCTCTAACTCCTTACTTCAGGAATTCCTCCAGCGATTCCGGCAGATAGAAAGTGTTGTTCTTGTCAACATAAACAATTACGGAATTGAGACGAATGGTCTCATCACCTTTCTTTCCGGCTTTTACGATATTGGTAAATGCGTTAATAGTCAATTGTTTCTTTTTGTTTTTCTTATTCTTGACCACTAACGTAGGAGCTGTTTCGCCCTCTTTAGCCGGGATGATTTCGCAGGTATAATCTTTGAATACATCTGTA
Organism: uncultured Parabacteroides sp.; assembly: GCA_900547435.1. GTDB lineage: Bacteria > Bacteroidota > Bacteroidia > Bacteroidales > Tannerellaceae > Parabacteroides. Next base: position 10,420 of record URGO01000048.1, on the reverse strand, counting down.
TGGCGCGCGAAATATTTGTTGCTCATGTCGCTCAAGAAGGTTGGTTCGAAGCCATATAAGCTGCACATATAATGGTTCAGTTCGATGTTGGTCAGCATACCCATCGGGCGTGTCCCTTGCGGGTGATAGCTTGCCAGGAACGTATCCTCGCCGGTGTGTCCGTGCGTGGTAAAGCCGATGCAGGTACGGTTGGTGATAATCTGAGACATCAATCCGGACAACGAATTGCTATACATGGAGGCTTTGCTTCTTTCGTGGCGTTCGGCTTCCGGTATCGGACTGAACTTATAGTCTTTGCAATTGTTCAGAGCGTCCATTTCTTCTTGCGTCAGTTCGAATCCCGCTTTCTCGCGGAAGAGTTTCTGTACTTCAGCGTTCGGAATCGTATTTACGGCTTTGGCGAAACCTTCGGCGGTCAATTCGAAACGGGAGAGTTGCGCAAAGAGCTGGTCTTTGGTCAGCTTGTCATAACCGGTGCACGATTCGCGTCCGATGCTGAATCCGCTATTACCATGGTCGGAGGTGACGATGATTGTCGTCTCACCGTTCTGACGTGCAAATTCCAATGCGGCACCTACGGCACGGTCGAATGCCAGGAAGTCGGTCGTGATACCTACCGGATCATTGGCGTGAGCAGCCCAGTCCACCTTGCTTCCTTCTACCATCAGGAAGAAACCATTCTCGTTTTTGGAAAGTTTCTGGATAGCCGTGCGAGTCATCTCTTCAATAGAGGGTTGTTCTTCCGGATTGCGGTCCAGGTCATAAGCCATTTCCTTATCTCCGTATAAAGCCCACATCTTGTTGTTGGTATCGGCACGCATCCCTTGCAGGTTATTGCGGTAAACGCTATATCCGTTTTCTTTCAGGTAGGATTCCATATCATCGGTTAAGATAGATACGCCTCCACCGATAACTACATCCAGGTCATTGTGTACCATCTGCGGGGCAATCCATTCGTATTTTCCGCGATTGTAGCTGTGTGCGGAGCAATCGGCCGGTGTAGCGTGCGGAAATTCGCAGGTAAATACCAGACCGGTAGCGGCTCCTTTGAATATCTTGGCTGCTTCCAGTACCGTCATTGTCGGTTGATAAGCGCGGTTCGGGTCGACCGGATAGATGTCGTCTTTCCCGCAAGCATACGGATAAGTGGAAACAAATCCCGTGATGCTGGGTTGGCCGGACATATAACATGAGGTGGTCGGAGCCGAGTCGCCGATTGGCGCGTTGGAAGAATGAGTACGGACCGTACCGCAAAGATAGGGGTCGATATTCAACTTAGGTTTGTCCGGATTGGTGTACCATTGCAACCACCGTGCGGTAGAGATGGATGCCAACGAGGTTCCGTCACTAATGAACAAGATGACGTTTTTGGTGGGTTTGACATCTTGTACATCTCCTGCTTTTGCCGGGATAAAAATCAGGACAAATAGCAACAATAAACTTAAAGTCCTTTTCATGTGTTTCAAGTTTTTAATTATATGAGATTAATAATTTCTTCGGGTAATAACGTCAGTTTCTCACATCCGCCGGAAGTCACCAGATAGGTGTTTTCAATACCTACGGCACCGATGCCTGGCAAGACAAACTTGGGTTCTAAGGCGAATAGCATGTTCTCTTCCAGCACCTCTTTGGAACGAGGGGTCAGAACCGGAAGTTCGTTGATTTGCAGTCCTACGCCATGCCCCACGAATTTGGCCTGTTGCTTGGTCCCCATAAAGTTCCCGTCTAGTCCCTCTTCCGTAGCGATACGTGACGCCAACTGATAGAGGTCGGCACAGGCGGTTCCCGGGCGAGTGGCTTCGGCTATCTCCTGATGAATCCGGATAGAGACCTGATGCGCCCGATAGGCTTCATCGCTTAGCTTTCCTACAGAGAAGACGCGCGTCATGTCGGTCATGTAAGGGGTGTAATTTCCCGCCATATCTACCATGATCGCCATGCCTTCTTTGAGAGGTGTGCCATTAGCTCCTAACGGACAAGAAGCATCCATCCCGTTTCCTCCCAACGCGAAATCGAAAGGAGAGGGGGCTTCGGCATTTTCTCCCGCCAAAACGCTTCCCATGAAGATGTCCATGTTGGGACCGAAAGCACGGAACAGCCCCAACGATCCATGCAGGCGCATACGGTGTTCTATTTCAAATTGAAATTCCAGGTCGGTCATCCCCTCACGGAAGCATTCGGGTATTTCCCGATAAACCGCTTCGTGCTGACGGGCGCAATAACGTGTCTGTTCGATTTCCCAGGGAGTCTTTATCCGGCGTATGGTGCGCAATGCCTGTGTCGCATTGGCCGTTTGCCGGGGCTGGAAGGCGGAAAGCAGGCGGTTGTATTCGGAATAGGTCAGTTCGTCGGCTTCGAGCATGAGATTTTCCGGCATGGGGATTCCATATTCTTGGAATACCTCCGGCATTTGTTCGGGTTTACGTATATAAACGATACGCTCCCCCTGAAGTCCGTTAGGACGTTTCACGAAAAACCACGGATCGCCTTCGGCAGGCAGGTAAAAATATCCGCTATATACGCTTCCTGTAACGTAAAACAGGTTTACGCCTCCACAAAGCAAACATCCGTCTGTTCTGCTTTGATGCATAGCTTCCTGGAGGCGGTTCCATTTGATCCGGTAATCGGATAATCTGTCTTGTGCAATCATTATTTATTCTTAATCTTACTCCATGTATCTTTGAGAGAAACGGTACGGTTGAATACCAATTTTCCTTCTTGGCTGTCCGGATCCAAGTTGAAATAACCGATGCGTTGGAACTGGAAGTAGGAGAGTGGCTTTTGTTCAGCCAAATACTTCTCTACGTAACAATTCGTCAATACTTTCAACGAGTCCGGATTAATCATCTGCTTCATCGCATCCAGCGAAGAGAGACCTAGCTCTTTCAGCTTGGCCAATTCGTCGCGTGGATTCTCTACTTCCCAAAGGCGGTCGTACAAACGTACTTCGGCCGGCAAGCAATGGGCTTGGCTTAACCAATGGAGCGTCCCTTTCACCTTTCGGTTGCTTTCGGGCATACCGCTCTTGGTATTCGGGTCGTATTCGCAATATACCTCAATTACCTTCCCGTCGGCATCCTTCTTGCATCCCGTACATTTCACGATATAGGCATTCTTCAGGCGCACTTCCTGGCCCGGCGTCATGCGGAAGAATTTCTTTGGCGCATCTTCCATGAAGTCGTCGCGCTCCATCCAATGTTCGCGGCTAAACTCAATCGTATGGCTTCCGGCTGATGCGTCCTCCGGATTGTTGATGGCTTCCATCTCTTCCACCTTTCCTTCCGGATAATTGGTGACAATGAGTTTAACCGGATCCAATACGGCCGATACGCGTGTCGCGCGGATATTCAAGTCTTCCCGCACAGCACTCTCCAGAAGGGAGAATTCATTCAACGCGTCATACGTCGTATAACCAATCTTATCGACGAACCTCCGGATAGACTCCGGCCATTAGCTTCTTCGGCGGAATCCGCAAAGGGTCGGCATACGCGGGTCGTCCCATCCGTTTACCAAGCCTTCCTTCACCAAGATAAGCAGATTTCGCTTGCTCATCAATGTGTAGTTGAGGTTCAACTTATTGAACTCCGTCTGGCGCGGACGGTTATCGTCGAGGTCTTTCCCCTCTTTCAACCAATCGATAAAGAGGTCGTACAATGGGCGGTGGGGTACAAACTCCAACGTACAAAGCGAGTGCGTCACGCCTTCGAAGTAATCGCTTTGCCCATGTGCGAAGTCGTACATCGGGTAAACCTTCCATTTCGTACCGGTGCGATGGTGAGGCGTCTTGAGGATGCGGTAGATAATCGGGTCGCGGAAGTGCATGTTGCTGTTCGCCATATCGATTTTGGCGCGAAGCGTCATGCTTCCCTCCTCAAACTCGCCTGCGTTCATGCGCTGGAAAAGGTCGAGGCTCTCCTCAACGGGGCGATTGCGGTACGGACTTTCCACGCCGGGTTGTGTAGGCGTACCCTTCTGCTCGGCAATCTTTTCCGCGCTCTGTTCGTCCACATACGCCTTTCCCTCTTTAATCAGACGGATGGCAAAGTCGTATAATTGTTGGTTATATTCGGATGCTTAATAGACGTTATCCCAATGGAAGCCCAACCATTTGATGTCTTCCTCGATCGCGTCTACATATTCCATATCTTCTTTTACCGGATTGGTATCGTCAAAGCGCAGGTTGCAAATCCCGCCATGGCGTTCGGCAATCCCGAAGTCCAGGCAAATCGCTTTGGCATGACCGATATGCAAGTATCCGTTCGGTTCGGGCGGGAAACGGGTTTGTACTCGTCCGCCATTCTTACCTTCTGCCAAGTCCTTCTCGACCATGGCCTCAATGAAATTCAAATTCTTCTTGCCTTCGGCTTCATTTGTAATGATTTCGCTCATAGTTTATGTAATTACATTCTTCGGGCAAAGGTAGTGATTAAATTAATATGAAACAATATACTATTGCAATAGCATCCGGACTTGTCAAAGCCCACTACGAATGAATCTCTGATGTATTCCTTGACCTGAAATTCCGACTGACATTTTGATGGAAATTCCTTTGTTTCTCAAACAAAAAACCTCTTTCGGGGGATTTAGGCTAACTCGCATTTGAGCAATTTTTGATAAAATAGAGCAAAATACGGGGATTTCGGGGGGAATATATCAAATTCATGCCTACAAAAAGCCCGATTTGTGCCTATGTTCTTTCCCATTTCAGCCTATCTTTTCCCGAAAAGAAGCCTATGTTTTGGGGAAAAGGTAGGATGTTTTCGGGAAAATATCCGTTAAAGAGGCCTGGAGAAAGGAATCTAAGAGAAAAACAGGCCTTCAAATCATCTAAAATAGAATTTTTTGCGAATCGAAAATTATACGCTTAAAAAATTGTCTTATAGTTGATTAGTGCGAAAAAACAGCTTCTGAAGTCGCTGAGACTCCCATCATTTGACACAAAATGTATTTAGCTCCGAAAAAATCAAGCTATACGAGGGCTAAATTGCCATTTTGTCATTTTGCTACTTAGCCATTCTTTGCAAAGAGAAGCCCCTCACATTCTGTTGGTATTAAACAAAGTTTAACAAAATAACTCCCTAAATATTTGTATATTTGTAGCGTTTCTTACGACCACGCCGATTTTGGTGTGGCGCGGGAACAGACATATGATGAAGGCGTTTACTTGACGCTTTGGTTTTGACATCCTAAGAATCTCGCAAGTTCAAAGAACCAGTCAAAAACAAAGTAACGGTGAATGCCCTCGGGGTGTATATTATGTACAGCCATTAGTGTACCTTGTTGCCGCCCGGCAAACAAGGTATCAGGCGTATTATATACTACATCGGCGTGGGGCTTTCGGCGTTGCTCGTTTCGACTGGTTGGGCAATGCGAGAGCCTTTAGGGTGTGGGACGAGCGACAGAGTACAGTTCCCACGCTTTTTTTATTGTTAATCTTTTCCGGAGGGGAGCAGGAGGAGGCTTTATTAGGTATTTTATGGAAACAGATTATGCAAAAGAATATCCTATCAATGTATTCAAATTCTATCCATTAACTATTTATAGTATTGATTCTTTTACAAATCATTATCTTTATTTGAGTCATCCCTATGAATTAAATGACTTGATGGATATACGTCCTTATACATTAGATATGAGGAATTTTACTTATGAAAAGTTTGAAGAATTGAAACAGGAGGCTATACAACGGTCTCCTTTAATAGGAAATATCTTGAATACTGATAATGTTGATACTCAAAATCGATATGGTTTGTATGCTTTACAAGATTTGATTTTCAATAGTTTCTTTGCATTTGGGGGCGTTATTTCTTTAGCATCTAAGGACCGATTCAACGAATTAATGTGGTCGCATTATGCGAAGGAATCTGGATTTATGATAGAATTTATTACAGGAAATCTGTTGAAAGATGGTGAAACAATGGATGCTAATAAACGATTTGATCAGATGATATTTCACCCTATTCAGTACAAAACTCATCCAATAGGTATTAAATGTATAGAATGTTCCAGTTTGTATGAGATAAATAAGAAAAATTCATATCAAAAGTACGAAGGATGGAAATATGAAAATGAATGGAGAATAATTGCTACGTCTAAGCAATGTTTGGGTAAATATGATTTCTATTCAAATAGTAGACCTGATGAGTTTTTATTAAGGAAATTACATTATTCTATCAGTTCAATAAGTCGTATATACTTAGGAAAAAGGTTTTGGACGTACGATAATTTTGTTGTGAAAGATGAACAGATTGGTAGGAATAATAAAATAATAAAATATACACTTCAAGAACCATCTAGTTGTAGTGATAAGAAAAGGTTTTGTTTACTTCTTCAATTTATACATAAACTTTGTGAGTTAAAAGATAAAGGAATTATCATTTATATATCTGGTGCTTGTGATTGCGGGGAATTTAGATTTGGAACCGATGATTGTTCTAAGGATAATTCGTTCGAGCCTGACTATTATTACATAACTCGTTCTTTTGAGAAAATAGAAGATATTGCTATTAATGGTGAAGAGAACACGATAATAGTAAAATATAGCGGTGAATCGATAACCCAAAACGAACACTTCAATGGAATCTAATATGTCCCAACAAATAAAATCCAAAGCCCGCGTATCCGCTCACGGTGAAGTCTTTACCGCCGACCGTGAAGTGAATGCCATGCTCGATTTGGCGAAGGAGGAGACGGAACGCATCGAATCCCGTTTCTTGGAACCGGCGTGTGGGAACGGGAATTTCTTGGCGAAGATATTGGAGCGGAAATTGGTGGTGGTAAAAGCTCGGTATGCAAAGAATCGGGCGGATTGGGAATTGTATGCATTGATTGCAGTCGGTAGTGCGTATGGGATAGAGATTCTGCAAGACAATGTGGACGAATGCCGCACACGATTGTATGATATTTTCTTGCAAGAATACCAGTCGCTTTTCCCTGATAAAAACGTGAATACAGAGGATTATTTGCGGAGTGTCCGCTATGTGTTCGAGCGGAATATCCTTTGGGGCGATGCGTTGGATTTGCGGACTCCGGACAAGAAACATCCGATTGTTTTCTCCGAATGGTCGGCTATCAATGGTACTGGGATGATTAAACGGCGGGATTTTGCCTTTAAGGACTTAACGGAGAATAAAGCGATGGATAAGGTTGATAATAGTGGGCAATTCGCGTTGTTTTCAGACGAGAATGATCCTGCTTTTATTCCGGAGCCGATAAAAGAATTTTCACCTATACATTATGTAAAATTATATAGTTATGCCAATAACGAATGAATATAACCCCGATGTATTGTCGTGCTTGGCAAACCTGAGTAACGACGAAGTGTTTACACCGCCTGCCGTAGTCAATCAAATGCTGGATATGCTGCCTGCGGAATTATGGAGCAATCCAGATGCTACGTTTCTCGACCCTGCCTGCAAAACGGGCATCTTTTTGCGCGAGATAGCCAAGCGGTTGATGACGGGACTGGAAGCGACAATACCGGACCGAGAAGAGCGGGCGAATCATATTTTCACCCAGCAGCTTTTCGGTATCGCTATTACGGATTTGACGGCTTTGCTTTCCCGCCGAAGTGTCTATTGCAGCAAGAAAGCCAACGGGAAATATTCGGTTTGTTCCGAATTTGCCAACGAACAAGGAAATATCCTTTACACCCGCCTATCGCATACGTGGGAGAAAGGGCGTTGCAAGTTCTGCGGGGCGAGCCAAGAGGTGTACGATCGAGGAGACGAATTGGAAAGTCATGCGTATCAATTTATTCATACTAATCATCCAGAAAAGATATTCAATATGAGATTTGATGTAATTATTGGGAATCCGCCGTATCAGTTGAGTGATGGAGGAGCGCAAGCGAGTGCGAGGCCAATTTACCATCTGTTTGTAGAAAAAGCAAAATTACTGCAACCACGATATTTAACAATGATTATACCAGCAAGATGGTATTCAGGAGGAAAAGGATTAGATGAATTTAGAGAAACGATGTTGAATGATAAAAGAATTAGAAAACTTGTTGATTATTTTAATTCTGAGGATTGTTTTCCTGGAATTGATTTATCTGGAGGCGTTTGTTACTTCTTATGGGAAAGAGACAATAAAGGAGATTGTACCATTACATCATTTTTTAATGGCTCTAAAAATATAAAAACACGCCCTCTTTTAGAAACTAAAGGGAAAGGGTTTATTCGTTTTAATCAGGCAGTTGATATTTTCAAAAAGGTTGAAAAGAAAAAAGAATGTTCATTTATGTCACTTGTAAGCACAAGAAAACCTTTTGGTATTACTACGAACATAGAAGGAAGTCCTAAGCAATTTGAAAATTCTATTTTACTCTATTCTAATAAAAATGCAGAACTAAAAGGAGCAGGGTATATTTCAAGAGAACGTGTATTAGCTAATGTGGAATGGATTGACAAATGGAAAGTTTATATATCATATGCGTATGGTGAGCGTGGAACTTTTCCCTATTTAGTATTAGGTAAACCGTTTATAGGAGCTCCTAAGACTTGTTGTACAGAAACATATCTTTTAGTTGGTCCATTCATATCTAAATCTGAATCTGAAAATGTAATATCTTACATTAAGACTCTATTTTTTCGCTTTTTAGTTCTCTTGAATAAGAACACCCAACACGCAACAAGTAAAGTTTACTCATTCGTCCCCCTCCAAGACTTCTCCGAACCTTGGACAGACGAGAAACTCTACAAGAAATACAACCTGACCGCCGAAGAAATCGCTTTTATCGAAAGCATGATTCGACCGATGGATTAAAAGATAAAGAATATACGCGCTCTTTGAAAAGATGGCGAAAGAAAGGTTACTTAGTTACGCTCTTTTGTCTATATTTGTAGCCTAATACAAAAATAGTATGGCTACAAATTCGTACAAACCGATAGAATCGTCTGGAACAAAGGCGGAAGAACCGATAGTTGCTTACCAACAGGCGGCTTATACGCTGACAGATAGTGAACAAAAACTCATTATGCGGGCTGAACAAGATATCAAGGCGGGACGTATTTATACGCAAGCGCAAGTGGATAAAATGGTGGAAGCATGGCTGCATTAAAGGTTGTTTGGTCTGAAACGGCTACGTTGTCGCTTCATGAGATGTTCACGTTTTACAATACACGTAACGGAAGTACGATATATAGCCGAAAAATTTATCAGCAAATCAAGGAGATATTATCCATAGTTGCTATTAATCCCTATATGTATAGAGCTACGTATATGCCTGATGTTCGTGTTTTCCATTGCGATAATTTCAAGCTATTCTATCGAGTGGCAGAGACGGTGATTTATGTAGAGGCTGTTTGCGATGCCCGTCAAAATCCAGAAAAGGATCCTTTCTAAGCACTTTCTCCATATTTTTAAAGAGTGCCATAAAATGAAGCAAATATGGCACAAAAAGATTTTTTTCCTTTACGCCCCGAAGCGAATCCGAAGATATACGCTTACGAGGATACCAACCCGCAATATAGCGGGTTATTGAAAATCGGTTATACCACGAAGGATGTACAGCAGCGTGTGGCTCAGCAATATCCTACGCTTCGCCCAGGTAAGCCGCCTTATTGTATCGTGCTTGAAGAAAGCGCGATGAGACATGATGGCTCTTCATTTACAGACCATGATGTACATCGTTATTTACGCAAACAGGGTATAGCTAATCCAGAAGGCGAATGGTTCCGTTGTAGTAAACGAGAAGTAAAAGCGGCAATCATTTCTATCCGAGAGCGAAGAGAAAATGAAGAACAACGGACGGAAACGTTTTCTATGCGCCCGGAACAACAAGCTGCTGTGAATAAAACATCGGCTTACTTTACGAACTATTATAAAGAAAACAAAGACAAAACTCCCCATTTCTTGTGGAATTGCAAGATGCGTTTCGGTAAAACCTTTGCGGCATACCAGTTAGCAAAACGAATGGGATGGAAGCGCTTGTTAGTGATGACCTTCAAGCCTGCTGTGCAAAGCGCATGGGAGGAGGATTTGAAAACGCACGTCGATTTTGAAGGTTGGCAATTTGTCTCTCATAAATCAGGATTGAATCCGGAAAGGATTGATTGGAAACGCCCTGTGGTATGTTTTGGTTCTTTCCAAGATTTCTTGGGGAAGAATAAACAGACGGGCGGCATCAAAACCCGAAACGAATGGGTACACCTGACCAATTGGGATTGTGTCATTTTCGATGAATACCATTACGGAGCTTGGCGAGAGAAGGCGAAAGACTTGTTTGAGAGCGAGGATAAGAAGGAAATCGAATTCGCGCAAGGAGAAGGATTAGAGTATTTTGAGAAAGGAAACTTTGATGAAGAGATTATTCCGATTGCTACGAATGCTTATCTCTATCTTTCCGGTACACCTTTCCGTGCTATTTATTCCGGAGAATTTATTGAGGAGCTAATTTATAATTGGACCTATTCAGATG
>URGO01000047.1 GCA_900547435.1 uncultured Parabacteroides sp. | reverse complement strand
AAAGCGTAAGTACTTTTTTGTTCATAAAACGTAATAATTAAATTGTTAATAAATAATTGATTAAAAGTGTCCAACAACCTAATTTTACGAAGTTTCCTAAACAACTCCCCACGTTTATGAACAAGCATAAAAAAAGCGCGGGCTCCGTTGTCTACTATTAACCCTAAGGCTCTGGAAAACCCGCACACCAATAATAGAACAACAGCCCGCGCCTGTACGATATAATATAGTACTCCCTATATGAAAAGGAGGACCTAACTAATACGTACCAAGCGCAAGCATTTACTGTCCATTATCCCGGTGTACTTAAAAATTTTCCAGATTTTTAGAGTTGGAATAATCTCCGTAAAATGCTTACAATATGTAATAAGGATTCCCAAATACGGAACACTATCCGCTGCGGAATCACTGCAAAGGTAAGGAGTAAAAATGAATATGCAAGAGAAAACCGATAATTTTTTCCAAATCTGTGGGTTTTCTATACGAAAGGGGTAGGTTTGTTGGTCGAAATCCTTATCTTCCTTTATGACTATCTGATAAAATTCATTGAATATAAAAGAGAAATATTGGCTTTTCACCCCTATACACTACGCTTATCATAGGACTATGTTTGTCGCAAAAATATAAAATATTTGCGACAAAGCCCAGACTTGTGCTTTTAGTGTTTAGTATTATGAAATAGATTTTCTAATTCCCTCATCTTCTCCATCAACACAGCGAAAGTCGTTTTTTCCCCATATATCATAGACGATTGCATATCCTTGTAATCGCTATGCCAATCATCAATGACATCATCGGGAGGCAATAATCTTATGCGTTTGCGAATGTCGGGAGTATAATCCACCCCACTCATGCTAGTAAATAATTCACGATGATGGTGTATTGTATTCCAAAGTTCATCGTTAGCAATGGCGCGTGTCGCAATGTCGGCATTCATCATTTGCGCTAAATCATACAAATGACGAGATTTACGATTAGCCTCCCTTGGAGATTGAGACGAAAACAGTTCATGCAGCAAGAATGCCTTTTCAAGAAAAGTCTTCTCTGCTAAAGCTGTAGGTATCAGAACCTGATCGATGGTTGTACTGATAGGTAACACATCTTCTATAACGCTTGTTACCGTTGCCTTTGCTGTGGGTTCGAGTAAGGAACGAGCACCAACCTCCAGTTTTACCTCAGAATGCAAATAAGGCAAGTTTTCATCGAAAAGAGACTTGTAGCGAATATGTATCACTCTTGGCTCCGGGTATGTTCCATCACCCTCACCATCAGGATCAGCCTCCACTTGAAGCCATTTCTCGAAGCCTGCTTTTGTAACGGTCTTTTGTAATGACAGGCAAAGTTCATCACGCACAAAAATAGACGAAGCCTTACGCAGCCGCTTGATTTGCTTTTTCGTCAAATCTCCCTCAAATCCCCAAATGGAAGGGTCTATTGCCAAATCAATGTCTTCGGAGAAGCGATGTATCACCTTCCATACTTTACTCAGGGAAGTGCCCCCCTTGAATATAAGATGATTGGCTACGGGTAACGTGAACACCAATTGTAGGACCACAGTCACCCATAAATCTTTTTCTACCGCTTGAACTGGCAAACCTGCTTTGTTAGCAGCTTGGGAAAGCACCATTTGTTGTTGTTCCTTGGATAGTTGAAAGTAATTATTCATACGCTTGTCTTGTGAAGGTTCTTATCCATGCCGGCATGAGTGCTTCGTCTGCCAGCACATTCTCTTTTTGTTCTTTCTGAAGCACATTCTTAATTTGCCTGGCGATATCGTCAGTTACATTATCTTTTCCTATTTCTTTCAAGGCAAACGTAACTAACATTGCAAGCGGATTAGTAAATGAAAGATTTTTGGGAGTCGTATATTTGAATTGTATCGAACGGCCATTTCCAAGGCTGACCTTGCGTGGTGCACCGTCAGTCAGATAAACTATATTCATAGGCACTTGAGTAGATATACCCAATTTGTTCAGGGCATAAATGCCAGTCGGTACAATACGAGCCTTATCCCTACGGGCTATTGTCTCTGCAATCTGTTCTATGGATGGCATCAATACACCAAGTCCTAAAACCGTATCAATCTTAGGATATGAATATATTCCTCTTGCCAAACGGATAATGTCACCTTTTTCGGTCAGCCGTTCAAGACTTTTGCTAACAGTTTTTACCTCACCGTATGACGTAAAATCAGAAGGGAAGAAGATACTTCCTCTTCCTTTAGCCTTAATTGCTGTCAAAATACTCTCTTCTACGCTTGCCATAGGACCATATTTGTCGCAAAAATATAAAATATTTGCGACAAAGTCAAGGATTATGAAAAAAGGGAAGGAAAAGGAAGAAAATAAAAGGTGGAAAGGCTGGTGATTTTTTATGCCGTGCTTTTCCTCAAAAGCATACTACCTTTTCCGTCAAAGCATACTACCTTTTCGGGAAAAGCACGGCATGAATTTTTCCCGAAATAACCGGCACTTTTTTCAAACGAACGGTCAGAAGCGTACAATCTCCTCTTGGGCTTTCGCTACGGCCTCATTGATGTTGCTGCAAATATTCTCTTTTCCTAAAAGTTCATAGAATCCGGATTTCTCCAATGCCCGATGAACCTTCTCATTCACGCCGGAAAGGATGATGTGAATCCCCTCTTTTTGCGACATCTCGCACAGGTTGGTCAGATTGTGGATTCCTGTTGAGTCGATAAACGGTACCCTGCGCATACGGATGATGCGAATCTTGGGACGATCGCCCAGTTGCGCCATCATCTCTTCAAACTTAGTGGCTATGCCAAAGAAGTAAGGGCCGTTAATCTCATACACCTCAACGCCTTTGGGAAGGACCAGATGTTCTTCGTGGACTTCCAAGTCGGATTCCAGATTCGGATCTATTTCATCCCGAATCACCGATATTTCGGTCGTTTCCATCACACGTTTCATAAACGAAATGCAGGCAATCAGGAGTCCGACCTCGATTGCTATGGTCAAGTCGAATATCACGGTCAGAAAGAAAGTAATCAGCAATACCGTCACGTCCGACTTCGGATTGTTCAACAACGCCTTGAATGTGCGCCATCCGCTCATGTTATACGATACAATCACCAACACCCCTGCCAAGCAAGCCATCGGGATGTATTGCGCCAAAGGCATCAGGAACAGAAGGATAAGCAGAAGCACTATGGCATGAACAATACCGGATATCGGTGTCCGTCCCCCATTATTGATATTGGTCATCGTGCGGGCAATAGCGCCTGTGGCCGGTATACCTCCGAAAATGGGTGAAGCGATATTGGCTATTCCCTGCGCTATCAATTCGGTATTCGAGTTATGCCTATCCCCAATCACGCCATCCGCCACCGTAGCGGAAAGCAACGATTCAATCGCGCCCAGCACCGCAATCGTCACGGCCACCGGGAAAAGATTCTGGATAGCCTCCCAATTCAGGGGCGGAACCGACGCGCCGGGAAGCTGGGACTGGATGCTGAACCGGTCGCCTATCGTATCAATTGAAGTAACTCCTCCATACATTTTCAGGTAATAAACGGCAAGCGTTACAATGACTATCGCGACCAACGAGCCGGGAATCTTCTTAGAGAACTTCGGTGTGAGCGCGATGATGACGATACTCACCATACTGACCGCGGCATTCCACCAATTGACCGTATCGAAATGGCGGAAATAAATCATCCATTTTCCGATGAAATCACCCGGAATCTTCTCCCCCCCGAAATCCAAGCCGAAGATATCGGCTATCTGCGTTGTGAAGATTGTAACCGCAATACCGCTGGTAAAGCCGACAATAATCGGATAAGGAATGAACTTAATCACGGTGCCTAACCGGAAAACACCCAAAACAATCAGCAGGACTCCGGCCATCATCGTGGCAACCATCAGCCCCTCGATGCCATACTCCTGAATGATTCCATAGATAATCACAATAAAGGCACCCGTAGGTCCGCCAATCTGCACCTTGCTTCCGCCTAAGAAAGAAATAATAAATCCGGCCACAATAGCCGTCACGATACCCTTCTCCGGACTCACGCCCGAAGCAATACCAAACGCGATTGCCAGAGGCAACGCCACAATTCCCACAATAATTCCCGCCATCAAATCGGTTGTAAAGTCTGCCTTTGTGTACTTTTTCAGCGCGGAAAATAAACGTGGATGAAAATCTAACTTGCTATTCATTTTATCCGTTTACTAAAATAGAGCCGCAAAAGTAGGAAAAAGATTTAAAATTAGTGTAATTTTGTCCGAGAGATTCATCAAAAAAGAAAAGAACAAACACATGAAACACCTATTACAGAAATGGAGCGCCGTGGCATTATCCGCCTTTTTATCCGTATCAGGCGCTCATGCGCAAATGACCTTCGTCAAAGAAGGCAAGGCCGTTTCGCGAATTATCGTAGCAGACAAAGACACCATCAACCGGAAAGCGGCCGACCTATTGCAAGATTTTGTACAACGCATCAGCGGTGCCCGGCTTCCGATTGTAGAAAACGCTCAAGCGAAGAAAGGTGATATCGTCATCGGACAAGGAAACACCGAAGGCCTGACCGAAGATGGGTTCCGGTTAGCCACTCAAGAGGGGATTCTCCGGATTAGCAGCGGAGGAGACAAAGGGGCTATCTATGGAGTAGTCACGCTATTGGACGATTATTTAGGCGTAGAATACTATACAGCCCATACCTATACGTTAGAGAAGAAACCGACCATAGAGATTCCCGAACTGGACCGCGCCGAGAATCCATCTTTCCGTTACAGACAGACGCAGAGCTACGCGATACAGGAGGACCCGATATACAAGATGTGGTTCCGCCTGGAAGAGCCGAACGAGGTATTCGCAAATAACCTGTGGGTACATACCTTCGACAAGATTCTGCCTTCAGCCGAGTTCGGAGAGTCTCATCCGGAATACTATTCCTACATTAATGGAGAACGACGCCCCGGATCCGCCAGCCAATGGTGCCTGACCAATCCGGAAGTATTCGAGATAGTTGCTCACCGGGTCGACTCCATCTTCCGGGCCAATCCGGACAAAAAGATGATTTCCATCAGCCAGAATGATGGGAACTTTACCAACTGCACCTGCCCGGCCTGCAAAGCGTTGGACGAGCAGGAAGGCGGAACACCCAGCGGAAGCCTTATCCACTTTTTGAACAAACTGGCGGCCCGTTTCCCGGACAAAGAGTTTTCTACATTGGCCTATCTGTTTACCATGCATCCCCCCAAGCAGGTCAAACCTTTGCCGAACGTGAACATCATGTTGTGCGACATTGATTGCCGGCGCGAAGTTCCTTTGACAGATAATGCTTCAGGGCAAGACTTTATGCGGGCCATGGAGGGCTGGTCGAAAATAAGCGACAACATCTTCGTATGGGATTACGGAATTAATTTCGATTGCTATCTGTCTCCATTCCCCAACTTCCCGATTCTGCAAAAGAACATGCAATTATTCAAAGACCACCACGTGACGATGCACTTCTCGCAGATAGCCGGTTCCAAGTGCGGCACCTTCACGGAAATGCGCGCGTATATCGTCAGCAAACTGATGTGGAATACCCAGCAAGACGTGGATTCTCTGATGAAACAATTCATGCAAGGATATTATGGTGCGGCGGCACCCTACCTGTATCAATATGAGAAACTGCTGGAAGGCGCTTTATTAGGAAGCGGACAAGACCTGTGGATTTTCGACTCTCCGGTTTCTCACAAGAAAGGAATGCTGAACGCGCATTGCCTCAAGCGCTATAACGAATTGTTCGACCAGGCAGAAAAGGCTGTAGCCGATTCGCCGGAATTGTTAGACCGAGTACGCATCGAACGCCTGACACTGCAATATTCCGAACTGGAAACCGCCCGTGCCGAAGGTGGACATGACATCAACGAAATCAAAGAGAAACTGGCTCTGTTCCGCGAACGCGCGGCTCATTACCAGCTTCCGACTCTGAACGAACGGCACAATTCTCCTTTAGCATATTGCGATTTATACGAAAAGCGTTTCCTGCCCAAAGCCGAAAAGAATTATGCCAAGAATGCACCAATCACTTGGATTGAAGCACCTTCGGACAAATACCTACCGGAAGCCGCAAAGACTTTGACCGATGAATTGTATGGAGGAACATCTTTTGTCGAGAGCTGGATCGGATGGGAAGGCAAGAACGGCTCGTTCATCCTAGATTTGGGGAAAGAGGTAGATATACGGGTCATCGAAAGTGATTTCCTGCACCAGTTAGGTCAATGGGTATTCCTTCCGAAGAAGGTCTCCTACGCTATCTCATCGGACAATCAATCCTACCAGGCATTCGGGACAACCAATATAGCCGAAGACCAATCCGTAGAGGTGAAATTTTTCCAAGCCCGTAGCGAAAAGCAGCAACCGGTGAAGGGACGCTATGTCAAAGTAGAGATAGAAGGCGTAAATACCTGCCCTTCCTGGCATTGCGGTATAGGGCACAAAGCCTGGTTCTTTATGGATGAGATTCGGGTAAACTAATTTTTTCTTGGCCTCAAGCAAATGAAAAAGGAAATACAGAAACACAGCGAATTTATCGGGAAAATAAAGGCTCTGTGTTTCTGTGCGCCTTTTTCAGGACACATATACTTTCCGGTCCCATATTGAATAACAAATCGACAATACTCAGATTCGGAAGAAAGCCCAATTTCCCTTGAAAGACCTGGTAATAGGGCACCGGGACAAAAGAAGGGTCAGACTCCTTGCTTTTAGGCGAAATCCTTTCGCGGAAGTCATGCTCCACATGAGGTAAGTACTCGGATGTTGTCCGGAAATCGGGATGGATATCTATCAGATCGCAGACCAACTCCCGCAATCGCTCATTGAAATCCAAAAGGAACTCATACTTTTTCTCATAGAACGGCGCGAAATCATCTGCATAATATTCGAAGAAAGGACTCATCCGATAAGCGGAGACCAAAGCATTCCAATGCAAATGCCGCCAATTTCCATGATCGGAGATACGAATATCGCGCGTCAGGCATTTAACCGTGTCCGGCTTGACTATAGGGACCGTTAGCACCTGCGTCCCATTTGCCACCGCTATGACACAACGGTTCCGGTAGGTCTGTTTCAAATAATTCTCTTCGGTTTCCAAGAATATCCGGTCATACGCTCCATACTTCGCATACAATTGCACCGGTCCCAAATAGGCTGTAGATGTATAAGCGATTGTCATAATCTTTTAAATCTTTTATTTTTATCCCGACTGAACCAGCAAAAAAACAATTTTCCCATCAGATGTTCTTTCGGGACAACACCAATATGGCGCGAATCCACCGCGTCAGTCCGATTGTCCGACAAGAACCAATAATAATCCTGTTGGAAAAAGAAGAAATGAGTCAGCTTGCCCTCTATATACAATTTTCCATCCCGGATAACCGCCTTCCCGTCGGTCTCATTCAAGATTGCCTCCCGGCAAGCCAATAAAGAAAGGCTATCCAACCGGTAGGCACGCTCCTTTTGAGGAATGACAAAGCGATAGCTCGGAACCGGACGAATGCGCAACATAGCCTGAAGCGAATCCGGAAGCTCTTCCCGCAATTGGTACTCTTCGAATGAAGTCAACGTCAAAGATATTCCGCTTTGCACCGTTTTCTTATCACGTAATGGAATTTGCAACTTTTTGATTAGTTCCAGGAACAGCTTTTCTCCTTCAGGAGCTATCAGATAGGTATTCAACGCATGGGGAGAGTTCGGGTATTCCTCTCCGTTCACCAGAAAACTACCGGCATTCACTTGTATCGTATCCCCCGGAATGCCCACACACCGACTAATCAACATAGGTGAAGTCAATGAATCCCTCCGCAACGGACTTGTAAATAAGACAATATCCCGGCGTTCCGGAGCATCGGATAACTTATTCACCAATACAAAATCTCCTTTATGCAGGGTTGTTTCCATGGCATCGGTGGAAATATGCAAGGATTCCACTACATAAAGACGGAGCAAAAACAATCATAACAGGAAAAAAAGAATGAAGAATACCGAGCGAAGCACACGCCCCTTACCCTTTTTCGTTTGTTGTATAAACCCACTATTCTTCATTCCAACTTCCAAATCCTAATTTCTAAATTCCAACTACCGGATTCTATTCTCATTTAATATTATCCACCCAACGGAACAGGCGTTCCCAGCGGATCTTTCCATCAAACCAATCACGGTCTTTATTCAAGGAAAGCCAGATCATGATAGGCTTGCCTACAACATGGTCTTCCGGCACAAATCCCCACGAACGACTATCCGCGCTATTGTGACGATTATCCCCCATCATCCAATAATAATCATATTGGAATGTGTAAGTAGTTGCCTTTTTACCATTAATATATATAGCACCATCTTTCTCCTCCAATTCATTGTGCTCATAATTCTTGATACACCGGCGATAAATAGCCAGGTTCTCGGGAGTAAGTTCAATGGTAGCGCCTCGCTTCGGAATCCAAATCGGACCATAATTATCCCGCGTCCATCCGGTTTTGTAATCCACCGGATAATAAAGCGTCCCACCGACAATGTCCGGCTCGACAATAACCTTCTTTACCGAAGGTAATTTCTTCACTTGATTCAACAGGGCCTCTGTCATGGGGAAACGGTAAACCAGATTATATGCTCCATTGGCATTGGGCTGGAATCCCAGGAAAGAGAGCGTTTCGGCATCCGTTACCGTACAAGGTTGTCCATAAGGCATATAATCATCTTTGCTGACTCCCCAATTACGGAACATGGTCTCCGTAAAAGGCGTTTCACTCTCCACAAAATAATTCAGCTGCATATTCTCGGGATTCGTAGCTTTCTCACCATTGATATAGACCTGATTGCTACGGATAGAGAGTGTATCACCGGGCATTCCGATGCAACGTTTCACATAATGCTCCCGCTTATCCACCGGACGGTACATAATCTCACCGAATTGTTGCCGGTTGGTCCGTATCGCTTCGCGCCCGTACATCTCGACCAAGGTATAATAATCCGGATTCTGCATCCGGAGCGCGATGGTATCACCTGCCGGGAAATTAAACACGACAATATCGTTGCGCTGTACCTGTCCCAAACCGGCCACCCGCTTATAGCCCCATTCCGGCCATTCCAAATAAGACTTGCAATTCAGGATAGGCAACGTGTTTTGAACCAACGGGAAAGAGAGCGGAGTATTCGGCACACGCGGGCCATAGCTTGCCTTGCTGACAAACAGATAATCGCCTACCAACAAGGATTTCTCCAAGGAAGAACTGGGGATCTGGTAATTCTGGAACAGGAAGATATTGATAAAATAAACCGCCACTAAAGCAAATACAATATCATCCACCCACCCCAATGCATTGCGAAGGGTCGGATTCTTTACATTTTTCCAAGCTCCCCACGGGATATATTTCGTCAGATAAATATCCGCAAGCACAATATACCCCAATGTCAACCAACCATTTTGCATCCAAAGGATAAAGAGTCCGTACAAGACCCCGACGATGCCGAACTTGATATATTGCTTTTTCGTGATTTTCTTCTTCATCATATCGCTCTATTAAAAGTGGAAAAGGTCGTTCATGCCCAAGAAACCCTTCTTTCCGGCGGTAAACTCAGCCGCAAGAACCGCACCTAACGCAAATCCGGCACGGCTTTTCGCGTCATGCTTGATGCTAATCGTATCGGCATCCGACTCATATATAATCTCATGAATACCCGGAACCTCACCTTCGCGAATGGCATGAATCGGCAAATCCGTCGGCTTCTCGGCGGTCTCCAATGTCCAACGCTCTTTCCGGTCCAGATTCTCCAACACGCCTTCCGCCAATGTAATAGCCGTACCACTCGGCGCATCCAGTTTATGGATATGATGAACTTCCGTCATCCGCACATCATACGAAGGAAAATTATTCATAATCTTCGCCAAATACTTGTTCAAAGCAAAGAAAATATTCACACCGATGCTGAAATTAGAGGCATAGAAAAAGGTTTTGCCCTCTTCCGCACACATCCGTTTCACTTCATTCAAGCGACTCAACCATCCGGTCGTTCCGGAAACCACCGGTACACCGGCCGCAAAACATTTCATATAATTATCGAATGCCGTGGCCGGAGTAGTAAATTCGATAGCCACATCGGCCTGCTTGAAGGCTTCCGATTCGAAATCTCCCGGATTGTTCACATCAATAATCGAAACAATCTCATGCCCGCGGTTACGCGCTATCTGCTCGATGGTCTTGCCCATCTTGCCATATCCTACAAGTGCAATCTTCATATTCTTCTTAATTTATATCATTTCTTATAATTGTCTACAAAATAGGTATAAACCGTACGGGAAATATCCGCTATCAAACGGGCATTAGCCTTATCTGATTCTTGCGAGTTCATCACGAATACGGCTATCGTATAATATTGCCCATTAGGAAAAACGACAAATCCCATATCATTATCACTTAGCTTGATGCCAAACTCATTACGGTCCGAACTTCCGGTTTTATGCGCCAAAAGGACATCCTCCGGAAGCCCAGCCTTCAATTTATCCTTTCCGGTGTTCGCGTCCGCCATAGCACGTTGGATAAACATCTTCTGTTGCTTGGAGCACAATTCGTTCTGAAGAAAAGTTTCCAAAAGGAGTACCGCGGCCGATGGTTTCGTCCAATTCAACGTGCAATTATCCGGAGACTCGTGCATCATCGCCTCGGTCTGCGTGATGGCAACATCCTGAATACCCAACTCATGCACATACTTTTGCGTGAACTTCGGTCCGCCGATATGTTTGAACAAAACATCACACGCGTTATTGTCGCTCTCTATCAACGAGTACTTCAACAAATCGCCAATCGTCATCCGGAAATTCCCATTCGGGTTCGCATCCCGCATCGGACTATGGGTATTCTCCTTCAAATCCGAACGCTTCACCAGAATTTCCGTAGCCAGGTCCTCCCCTTTCCGATTGATATATTCCATAACCGAAAGCGCCTGATGGAACTTGAAGGTACTCATCATCGGATAACGATACATATTATTTACCGTAACCAATTCCGAGCCGTTGAAGATAACCGCTACACCCACGGTTGCGGCTTTCCCGGAAATAAGGTGCTTCAATTGCTCCCCCAAATCCGTTTGAGCCCCTCCGTGCAGGAAAGACAAACAAAAACTCAAAAACAGAAACAGACGAAAACGGTTTGTTCTCATATCTCTTGCAAACTTTTTTAGAATTATAAAAGAAAAACTCCTTGCAAACAATCCTTGTCTGCGAGGAGTTTTATGAATGGTGCGGCTGAAGGGACTCGAACCCCCACGCCGTGAAGCATCAGATCCTAAGTCTGACGTGGCTACCAATTACACCACAGCCGCAGTTCGAATCGGCTACAAAAGTAATACATCCTATCGAATATACCAAATGAAATTCAGGAATTTATTCATTTTTTCCCTTTATACCGGTCAAAAAACTCAAAATTCATGCCTATCTTTCCGAAAATTCATGCCTATATTCGTCGACGATTATGCCTATCTTCCCGTCCGAAGATAGGCATGAATTTCGAGGACATCCTCTTCCGATTCATTTTAGCCCGCAAATGTAACAAGTTTGTAACATCCACTTCGATTATTTTAAAATAAATAATGCTTATTTTTGCACCCATGAAATATTTAAATCAATTTTATGGAAACATTCTACTTGTTCTTGGTCCTATTCCTCGGCGTGTTAGCCGTGTTTGACCTATCTGTAGGCGTCAGCAACGATGCCGTTAATTTCCTGAATGCCTCGATTGGCTCAAAAGCCGCCTCATTCCGAGTCATTATGATTGTAGCCGCCACCGGAATCCTGGTGGGAGCCGCCTTGTCCAACGGAATGATGGATATTGCGCGACACGGCATCTACCAACCGCAGTACTTTTACTTTTCGGAAATCATGTGCATCCTCGTGGCCGTCATGCTGACGGATGTTGTCCTTCTCGATATATTCAATTCCTTAGGTATGCCTACCTCTACCACCGTTTCTTTGGTATTCGAGCTTTTAGGCGGTACGGTGGCTTACGCACTTATTAAGATAGCCAACGATACAGAAGGCATTTACCACCTGGGAAACCTGATGAATACCGACAAAGCCCTGACCGTTATCCTGGCCATATTCGTGTCCGTGGCGATAGCCTTTATTTTCGGTACGCTGGTGCAATATATCTCCCGAATCATCTTTACCTTTAATTATAAGCGTACGGCCAAATACTTCATCGGCCTGTTCGGAGGCATGGCCGCAACGGCTATCATCTACTTCATGTTGATAAAAGGATTGAAGTCAAGTCCGATTTTCGCTGGCCCGTTCTCCGATTATATTTTTGCCAATACGCAAGAAGTGGTATTGGGGTGCTTTATCGGCTTTACCATATTGATGCAAATCCTCCATTGGTTGCATGTCAACGTATTCAAAGTAATCGTGTTGATGGGAACCTTCGCATTGGCCCTGGCTTTTGCCGGGAATGACCTGGTGAACTTCATCGGAGTACCGTTGGCCGGTGTTTCGGCCTACGAAGACTTTATGGCACAAGGCGGAAGTGTAACGCCTGATTCTTTCCTGATGACCTCATTGCAAGGATCCGCCCAAACCCCTTGGTATTACTTGATTGGTGCGGGTATCGTAATGGTAATTGCCTTGTTGACATCCAAGAAAGCGCACAATGTAATCAAGACTTCGGTCGATTTGTCCCGCCAGTCGGAAGGAGAAGAACAATTCGGGACCTCACCTGTAGCCCGTGTATTGGTACGTGTCTGCACCAATGCCGCCAATAACATAGTTAAGGTCATCCCTACCCCGGCTTTGCAATGGATAGACCGTCGTTTCAATAACAAAGAAATGATTATGGAAGAGGGAGCCGCATTCGATTTGGTACGTGCGTCCGTAAACGTGGTACTTTCCGGATTATTGATTGCCGTCGGAACCTCATTGAAGCTCCCTTTGTCTACCACTTATGTTGCTTTTATGGTTGCCATGGGATCGTCTTTGGCAGACCGTGCGTGGGGACGTGAAAGTGCCGTATTCCGTATCACCGGAGTCCTTTCCGTGATTGGAGGTTGGTTCATTACGGCCGGTGCCGCATTTACCATCTGCTTTATCGTTACGCTGATTCTGTATGTCGGAGGAGCTCCGGCTATTGTGGTCATGATTGCCATCGCGATTTACACCTTGATTCATAGCCAAATGATGTATAAGAAAAAGCAACACAAAGAGGCTTTGAAAGAAGAGGTGAACAGTACTGTAGCTCAATTGCGGAAAGCGACCAACTCCCGCGAGGCTTTGAATCTCTTCCGCCAGCATAGCCGCGAAGAACTGAAGGGAGACCTCCTGTTTGCGGCCAACACTTTGCAAGACTCTGTAAATGGATTTATCAATGAGAACCTGAAAGAGTTACGTCGGGTCATGGCAGATATCGAGGAAAAGAAAGTCCATCTGAAGCAAGTGAAGCGTGTCGGAACATTAGGCGTTACCCAATTGGACCGCGAGATCGCCATAGATAAAGGATTATATTACTACCAGGGGAATGACTTTGCCAGTGAAATAGTATATAGTATCCGTCGTTTGGCAGAGCCATGCAAGTTGCATATCGACAATAATTTCAAGCCTTTGGACGAAATCCAGAAGAAAGATTTCGGTATTGTGGATACGCAAGTCATTGCTTATCTGACTCGTTGTGCGGAAATGATAGACAAAAACAATTATGAGGATCTTCCAACTTTAATCAACGAAGCCTCTCGCCTGCACAATGCATTGACTCAACTGAAGAAAGAGGAGCTAAAACGCATCCAGGGACAATCCGGAAGCACCAAAGTAAGCATGGTTTACCTGAATATGCTCCAGGAAACCACCAATGTGGTCAACTTCAGTTGTAACCTGATCAAGGTTAGTAAGAAATTCCAAATGGAATAAGCCTTAATAAATAAAAGATGAAGAATCGGTTTTAAACAGATGAGTTTGTGGGTTTGTAAGTTGAAGCATGATAACAATTTATAAACCGACAAACTCAAAAACCGAATCCTCTTTATAAGCTTGAGATAGAACATATTCCCACTTGAAAAAAAGGTATTCTGAAATTTATGGCGTGAGAGTTCCTATTCGACTATTTCAAAATTCGCAATTTTATGTTACTTTTGCTTGGATTAATTAAAAGCAGAATATCGTGGCAAAGATTGTAGAGACTCCTTTAATGAAACAATATTTTGAGATTAAGGCGCAGCACCCTGACGCCATATTATTGTTTCGTGTAGGCGATTTTTACGAGATGTATGGGAATGATGCCGTAATCGGCGCGGAGATATTAGGGATTGTCCAGACCAAACGGGCAAATGGCGTAGGCCAATTTGTCGAAATGGCAGGTTTTCCGCATCATGCGCTCGACTCCTATCTGCCCAAATTGGTACGGGCGGGCAAGCGTGTGGCGATATGCGACCAATTGGAAGACCCGAAACTCACCAAGAAATTGGTGAAGCGTGGCATTACAGAATTAGTCACCCCCGGTGTTTCCATCAATGATAATATATTAAACCATAAGGAAAACAACTTCCTTGCCGCAATTCATTTCGAGAAGAAGCAATGCGGTATTGCCTTTTTGGACATCTCGACCGGAGAGTTCCTGACGGCTGAGGGGACGAGTGATTATATTGATAAGCTATTAAATAACTTCTCTCCCAAAGAGGTATTGATCGAACGGAATAACAAGAAACTCTTCGAGGAGTTGTTCGGCCCGCGTTTTCTTACCTACGAGATGGACGATTGGATATTTACCTCGGATGCCGCCAACGATCGTCTGCTAAAACATTTCGAGACCAAAAACTTGAAAGGATTCGGCGTACAGCATCTGCGCTTGGGAATCATCGCGTCCGGCGCGATTCTTTATTATCTGGACCAGACACAACACACACATATATCCCATATCATTTCGCTTTCACGTATCGAAGAGGAGCGTTATGTCCGGTTGGATAAGTTTACGGTACGCAGCTTGGAATTGGTCTGCGCGATGAGCGAAGAGGGAAAGAGTTTGCTGGATGTCATTGATAAGACCATATCCCCTATGGGCTCGCGTATGTTACGCCGATGGATGTTATTTCCATTGAAGGATGTCAAACCGATACAAGAACGGCTCGATGTAGTGGAATATTTCTTCCGGGAGCCGCAATTAAAAGAGGTATTCGATACGCAATTGGAGCAAATCGGTGATTTGGAACGTATCATTTCCAAAGTGGCGGTAGGAAGAGTCTCACCCCGCGAGGTGGTCCAGCTCAAAGTAGCTCTTCGTGCCGTGGAAATCATCAAACGGGTTTGTGAGGAAAGCAACGAACCAACACTTTGCCGCATCGGAGAGCAACTGAACGTATGTGCCTTGATTCGTGACCGGATTGATAAAGAGATTAATAACGATCCGCCTTCATTAATCAATAAGGGGGGCGTAATAGCCAATGGCGTAAACGCAGAGTTGGATGAATTGCGCTCGATTGCCTACTCCGGGAAGGACTATCTTTTGCAAATCCAGCAACGCGAGATAGAAAAGACCGGTATTCCCAGCCTGAAGATTGCTTTCAATAATGTATTCGGCTATTATATCGAAGTGCGGAATGCACATAAAGACAAGGTTCCGGCTGAATGGATCCGCAAACAGACTTTGGTCAACGCCGAGCGTTATATCACGGAAGAGCTTAAAGAGTATGAAGAAAAAATATTGGGAGCGGAAGAGAAAATCCTCTCATTGGAAGCGCGTCTGTTCAACGATTTGGTGCTGTGCCTGACGGAATATATCGCACCGATTCAGTGTAATGCGAACCTGATTGGGCGTTTGGATTGCCTGCTTTCGTTCGCCAAATCCGCCGAAGCAAATAAATATATCCGTCCGTTAGTAGATGAGTCGGAAATAATCGACATCAAAGGTGGACGGCATCCGGTAATTGAAAAGCAGCTTCCTTTAGGTGAGAGCTATGTGTCCAACGATGTTTATCTGGACGAGGACAAGCAACAGATTATCATCATTACCGGACCGAATATGGCCGGTAAATCGGCCCTGCTCCGCCAGACGGCATTGATTACCCTGATGGCGCAAATCGGGTGCTTTGTTCCTGCAGAGAGCGCACGTATCGGAATCGTAGACAAAATCTTTACCCGTGTAGGAGCTTCGGATAATATCTCGGTAGGCGAATCTACATTTATGGTCGAGATGAATGAAGCCGCTGACATCCTAAACAATATGACTTCGCGAAGCTTGGTCTTGTTTGATGAATTGGGGCGAGGCACCAGTACGTATGATGGAATTTCCATCGCATGGGCTATAGTGGAATATATTCACGAACATCCGAATGCTCATGCCAAGACGCTTTTTGCCACGCATTATCATGAATTGAACGAGATGGAACGCTCCTACCCGCGCATCAAGAATTATAATGTATCGGTCAAGGAAGTCGGCAACAAAGTAGTATTCCTACGCAAATTAATTCCCGGAGGAAGCGAGCATAGCTTTGGTATTCACGTGGCAAAGATGGCCGGAATGCCTAAAAGTATTGTAAAACGTGCGGATGAAATTCTAAAAGTATTGGAATCGGAAAAGCATCAGGAAGAGGACATCATGTGCCCCTCTGCGCAAACCAGACGGAAGGGAGGAACGAATACCAAAACAGAAGGGGGCTATCAGCTCAGTTTCTTCCAATTGGATGACCCTGTATTGAGCCAAGTGCGCGATGAAATCCAGCATCTGGATGTAAATAACCTGACCCCGATAGAGGCATTGAATAAGTTGAACGAAATAAAAAAGATAATAAACGGAAAATGAACAACAGCAGGCTACTCTCTTTGGATGTAATGCGCGGCATTACGATTGCCGGGATGATACTGGTAAACAATGCCGGCAATAGCTATGTATATGCACCACTCAAACATGCGCATTGGAACGGATTCACCCCGACCGACATGGTTTTCCCTTTCTTTATGTTTATGATGGGAATCTCCGCCTATTTCTCTTTGCGAAAATATGATTTCAAATGGAGTCAAGCGAGTATATACAAGATCGTAAAGCGTACGGTTTTGATTTTCTTGATTGGTATGTTTATCAACTTATTTGGCTTGGTATTGAACAAAGGATTCGATTGGGAACATTGGCGTATTCTTGGTGTATTGCAACGCTTGGCATTGGCTTATGGGTTCGGTTCGCTTATCGCGCTTTCCATAAATCATAAATATCTGCTGCATACCGCAGCTATCCTGTTGTTGGCTTATGCGGGAATCGTGGTAGGTACAAATAGTTTAGAAATGTCTCCGGAGAGTATTCTGGCGGTAATAGACCGTGCCGTTGTAGGAGAACCACATATGTACCGGGACGTAATGGATAACGGGACCAACATAGCCTTCGAGCCGGAAGGTATCTTGAGCCTGATGAGCAGTATCGCGCATGTCTTGATTGGTATGTTCGTCGGAAAGATGATTTTGGCAAATAAGAACAAACCGGAAACGATTGTGCGTAATCTGTTCGTTTTGGGTACGATTCTGCTTTTCACCGGATTATTATTCAGCTATGGTGTGCCCGTGAACAAGAAGATTTGGAGTAGCACCTTTGTACTGGTTACATGCGGATTCGGTTCGCAACTCTTGGCTTTATTGATGTATGCAATAGACATCCGCAAGAAAAAGAAATGGACCGTTTTTTTCGAAGCATTCGGCATTAATCCGCTTTACCTGTATGTGCAATCGGAAATCTTAGGAATGGCATTTTATGCTTGTGGCCTCTGTTCTTTTGTGATGGATAATGCTTTGACTCCCCTTTTCAGGAATTACCTGGCCTCGTTAGTCTGGGCATTGCTATTCGTAGCACTCAACTTTATCCCCGGCTATTATCTCTACAAGAAGCAAATTTATATTAAGATTTGACACAAAGGAACAGCAATAGCCTTTGGGGGGAGGCAAACAATACAAGCAATCACTTTAGATTTTACAAACCTTTGATTATTAAATTTTAAAGTCCTTCATTCAGTGCAAGGTGCGAACCTATTATATATATAAAGATAAGCTTGCACCTTGCACTTGAAAAATGGTTGCATTCAGTTTAACACCCGTGATTTTCCGAGCTTCACCAATTCCCATCCGTCAGGAAATCGGCAATGTGCCGGTGTCTTACCCCTTCGATATTGTCCTGCCAGACATCATCCATGCTCACGACGAATTTGGGGTAATGGTCGCTGATGGCATATATAAAGGGAAATAACAATGGAAATAAATAGATAACAGACATCTGAGAATATCTGCCTCCATGAGATGGAACACCTGTTCTATAACACTTTGTCAGCCTTTATATTTGCACCGACCAGAGACGCTATCACTTTCGTAAAATCCGAAATGTCACCCTCCACACTGGCCTTCTCCAACGCCTTCATATACTCCAGCCTCCGTTCAACCGGAATGACCG
Source organism: uncultured Parabacteroides sp. (assembly GCA_900547435.1). GTDB lineage: Bacteria > Bacteroidota > Bacteroidia > Bacteroidales > Tannerellaceae > Parabacteroides. Next base: position 2,018 of record URGO01000047.1, on the reverse strand, counting down.
TCCAGTTATATCCGCCGGACGCGAGCATGACGTTCAAGATAAAACGCCCCATTCTTCCGTTCCCATCCATATACGGGTGAATGAATACGAAAAAGAAATGTCCCAGTACAGCTCTTGCTGCCGGATGCGGCTCGTTTTTCAAAAGGTCAAACAATACGGGCATAACATCCCTGACGGCTTTGGGATTAAGCGGGATATGTTGCGAGCCGCGTATATACACTTGCCCGGTACGATAACCCACCAAATCTTCCTTTTGCAAAATTCCTGCCGCAGCAAATGGCATCCACATCTGTATATACCAAGTAGAATGGTCGGTTTTCACCGCTTCCCCGGCATTCTTCCCTTGCAGCACATCGGAAATCGTTTTTTTAACAGCCTGAAACGCCTGATAATAGCCACGTGCGACCAAGGCATTTTTATGTTCCTTGTCCTTATCTTCCGGTTGCCAGTTACCGGAGCGGACTTTTTCGATGAGTTCAGGTGACACCTTATACCCTTCTATGGACAGTGAATGGTAAGCATCCTCCGAATATTTTTCATCTACCCGTTTCAGATACCCTTCCACATCATCTATACGGCCGGGAGCTTCCGGGAAAAGTTCGATTACCTTCTCCCTCATGTTTTCCCACATCAAACGCAAACGAGTGACGTATGGTGAGATTTCATAAACGATAGGCACTTGGGACTTTTCCTCGAAAGGGTCTTCTTCCCGTACATCATATCCGAATCCTTTCATGGTGGAAACTATACTGTCCGCAATCTCGTTGTTGCCGATATTACGGAACGCTCCGGCAATCCTTCCGGCACGGCGCGAAGCTCCGTTTCTTGCCAGGACTTTTAATATATCAGCGGCATCTTGAATCATTGCCAGGCAGGTGCGGGCAGCAATCTTTTCCGTCTGAAAATATCTTGGCGTAGCATAAACCAATGCTTCTGCAAGGGGATAAAGGTTAAGTCCATATTCCGGTTCTTGATAGAGCTGTGCCGGTATGTCGCTCCGATATGCTAAAAGTGAAGTGCCGTACATTAAATTCTGCACATTATTGCTGCCGTTCGGCGATTTGATGATTACCTGTGTCGGAACAGTCGTCTTTCCCGAATACAAATCCAACGATTGTTCGGCGGTCAGACACCAACGTTCCCCCCATTTTGCAGCTGCATATTTCGCAATAAAATGCCAAAACGCAGTATACCATACCGTCGTATCTCCTTCCGCTCCCGGTCTGGCAGCGATGTACCAGCCCTTCATTACTTCCTGCAACCAGCCGTTGTCCAACAATCTGGTCAAATGCGTTCTTCCTATTTCTTTCGTCCCTTGCAACACCACACAAGGATGCTGCTCCTGGAGCTTCCGCAATTCCTCCAATGAAACCGCCATCTTTTCCGCTATTGTAGCCATTGTCTTTTCATTAAATACATTCCTATATGTGCAAATACTCGTATTTGAAGATGTGTAATTACTCGTATTTGCATACGTGCATTTACTCGTATTTGGTGCAAATATACAAAATGTATCTAAAGAATCAATTGCAAATGAACACTTTTTTCATTTGTTACATTACCAATGCGCATTATGCCATTCATTGATATGCTTCCTGCCGGTTATCATTCAACAACTTTTCTATATCCGATTCCTTATATAGTATCTTAGTGCCGATCTGATAATAAGTGATTTTCCCGTTTGAACGGTATTCTTGAAGCGTCCTCCTTGACAGTTTAAGACGTTCGGACAACTCTGCATCGGTAAGGAACCTCTCTCCGTTCAGTACTGGTCTGTACTCATTCATCAAGATTCTCAAACGTTCCATTGCCTGTTCCATGCGTTGATAAAAGGCTTGAATTTTTTCGTGCTCGTTTGTTATCAGCTTTTAAAGAAGGAATAAATTAAAGTTTATATCGAATAATTGATTAACGCGTTCTTTGACTTATCTTTGTGGTCTAAAGATAGTGGTTTATTTCTTGATACTTCTTTTCCCTGCCAATCGCGCATTCTTTTTGCGTATTCCATTTTGTAACAT
>URGO01000046.1 GCA_900547435.1 uncultured Parabacteroides sp. | reverse complement strand
CAAGTCAACGACTTAACTCCTTCATTTTCACCAGTCGGGGTGACTGGATTCGAACCTGCGACCACACGCCCCCCAGACGCGTACTCTAACCGGGCTGAGCTACACCCCGAATCTTCTTTCGGGTGCAAAAGTACGGTTTTGTGTGGATTTGCGCAAGTTTTTTTCCGTTTTTCTGATTTTTTCTTCGGAATACCCTTGATGAGAGGCATCAGAATACTGGGAATCAGACCAATTGGAAGTCCAATTGTTTGCGGGACAAATTGGCTTGTGCCACCCGGATGGTTATCGGATCGCCCAAACGATACTGATGTTTGTTCCTCCGTCCTATCAAACAATAGCTCTTCTCGTCAAATTCATAATAATCATCGTCCAAGTCACGTATCGGAATCATACCCTCACATTTGTTTTCGTTCAATTCCACATACAATCCCCATTCCGTTACGCCAGAGATTACCCCGTCAAATACCTGGCCCAATTTATCGCTCATAAACTCGACCTGCTTGTATTTTATGGAGGCACGTTCCGCATTGGCGGCTACTTGCTCCATCGACGAACATTGGTCGCACAAATCTTCGTATTTCTTCTTGGTAACACTTCGTCCTCCCGCCAGGTAACGTTCCAACAAACGATGCACCATCATATCCGGATAACGCCGAATAGGCGAGGTAAAATGCGTATAATAATCGAATGCCAATCCATAATGCCCGATATTCTCGGTCGAATATTTCGCTTTTTGCATGGCACGGATGGCCACGGTCTCGATTAAGTTCTCTTCCGGCCTGCCCTGCACCTGGTCCAATAGCGAATTGATACCTTTGGAGATATCGCGCGTCTTTCCATCGGTCTTGAGCCGATACCCGAACCGGCGGATAAAGGTGGCGAAGTTCTCCATCTTGTCCGGATCCGGGAGTTCGTGAATACGATAGACAAATGTCTTCTTGGTCTTGCCTTTGGGCGGGCGACCTACAAACTCAGCCACCGTACGGTTTGCCAACAACATGAACTCTTCAATCAGCTTATTGGCATCCTTGGCTATTTTGAAATAAACGCTCAACGGCTTGCCCGTCTCATCAATCTCGAACTTCACTTCGGTCCGGTCGAAATTGATAGCCCCCTCTTTGAAGCGCTTCTCGCGCAATTTCTTGGCAAGTCCATTCAATGCCAGAATTGCCTCCTTGCAATCCCCTTCGCCGGTCTCGATAACCTCCTGCGCCTCCTCATACGTGAAACGCCGGTCGCTCTTGATAATCGTCCGGCAGATATGCGAACGGACGATTTCCGCATTCGCGTTCATTTCGAAAATGACCGAGAAACACAATTTCTCCTCGTCCGGACGCAACGAACAAATCTGATTGCACAAGCGTTCGGGGAGCATCGGGATAGTCCGGTCCACCAGATAAACCGATGTGGCACGCGATTGTGCCTCCCGGTCGATTAGTCCGTCAGCTTTCACATAATACGTCACATCGGCGATATGCACCCCCACTTCCCAATTGCCGTTTTCCAACCGGCGGGCCGAGAGCGCATCATCAAAATCTTTCGCGTCCTTCGGGTCGATGGTAAAGGTCAGTACCTGACGGAAATCCTCGCGCAGGGCGATTTCCTCGTCCGGAATCACGTCCGGAATCCGGTCTGCGGCCTTTTCCACATTCTCCGGATACTTATAAGGCAAACCAAACTCCGCCAGGATAGCATGCATCTCCGTATCGTTCTCACCGGCCTGTCCCAATATATCAACCACCTCACCCAGCGGATTCTTGGCATCTTCGGGCCATTCCACGATGCGCACGATGGCTTTATCTCCATTCTTTCCCCCCTTCAATTGCCTTTTCGGGATAAAGATATCGTTCGCCAGAGTCTTATCTTCAGTAATAAGGAACGCAAAGCCCTTCTCCACCTGCAATCGTCCGACGAAAGTCCGCTCTTTGGATTCCAATATCTCCACCACTTCGCCCTCCGGCTCGGCATTCTTGCGATGCGCGAAGAGCTGCACCTTCACCTTATCGCCATCCATGGCATGAGCCGAATTGCGCTCGGCGATAAATACCGGCGTACCCCCGTCTTCCGGCAAGAAGGAATTCTTCCCGTTGCTCCGCCGGACAAAAGTACCCGTTACCACCACCCCTTTGTGGTTCAGCTGATACCGGCCCCGGTCTATCTCTTTCAGATAACCGCCCAAAGCCATATCCTCCAGGATGGATGCCACATGCAATTTATCCACCTGGCTCTCCACACCGATTTGCTTGCTGACCTGTTTATAATTATAGGATAACGAAGGCGAAGACTCGAACAAAGAGACGATATGATGCAAAATCTCCTCTTTCTTCATCCGTTTGCTCCGGCCTTTTTTTCCTTTACCGCTTTTAGAATCTTTCTTTTTTGCCATAACCTAAATCCAATTTAGCCTTTTCTTCTTTAGACCATCCAAATATAGCTATTTTTCCTGAATCGTTTACATGCTTCGAAGGAAATATATTATTCTCCGGTCATTTATCAATTTGTCAAAATAATAATTTACCCCTCTCAAAACTCCGTTTTTTCGGCCCGTAGGACGAGATTTTTTAAACGAAGGCCTTCTCAACGAGTTAATATGCCGATTTTTGGCTCTAATCCATTGGACACTATTGGATTATATCCGGAATTATCCATCCCGGAAAAACCTCCGTTTAGAAGGATTCCGCGCCTGATTCCCCCTCCGCGACCGGTATTTCTTCCCAATTATCCGATATTTTCCCCTCAATATAGGTTATCTCCGGAAAAAGATGCCGAGCTTTTCCGGAAAACATAGGCATCTTTTCTGCCAAAGGACGCATACTTTGCCGGAAAAGATAGGCATGAATCAGTGAAAATGACGCTTCATTTCCCGTAAAAACGCCGTTTTTTTCTTCTATTTGGTGCCTTTTTTCAAAAAGTAGAGTTAGCCACAAGGGAGAAAACGCCGCTTTTTGATAGAGAAAAAGACGATTTCCTGTCAAATGAACATCTCTTGATTCAATCGGATTCCGCCCAAATCCGCCGGATAGTCTCCTCCTGATTATACCCGAAAGGCGAATCCTCGCTCCGCGTATTGGCGCGATACACGTTTTGAGTCTGGTTCGGACAACAAATCCACCTTATCCCCGGCATCTCCACATGCCCGTTCGGGTCGTGCGCTTTGACCCATTTCCAGGCATATTCCAGCCATTGATTGCGGTAATCCTCCGGTTGCTTGGCAAACCAACTTATCTCGTCCCATCCCCAAGGGAAGTAAGAGGCGGTATCCGCCCGGTTCACCGGTTCCTCCTTTCCATAGTTATCTATCTCGACCAAATAAGGCAGACTCTCGCATTTCCAGCCCGAAGGAGTCTCGCATCCCAGGCTTCTTCCGAAAAGCGCGTCCAGGTGATTCATGCGCAATTCCGCCGGCTGAACCTCGCCTTCCTGCCAGGATTTGGACGTAGGAACCGCACAAATCCGCATCGGGAAGGAATTAAAATCCAAAAGACTTTTCCCGTTTACCAGCATTCCTCCCTTAGGGGTATGCGCGTCCAAAATGACCCAATGCCGGCGCGCATGTTGCTTCGCGTAAGAACGGATGTGGGAAATCAGCTCAATCCAGTACGCACGTTCGGGATCGTTCATCCCAATCAGCTCAATTTGTCCCAGATGAAACGCCTCGCATCCTATATTTATATAAGAACAGGCCAGATAATAAAACCAAAGCTGTGTTTCCGGCCGGCTGATGTCGGGGACACTCCCCCCTTTGTGCCAATGGTCTACATATTTCCCCTCGGTGTTCAGCATATCCGCATAGCGGAAATGACGCTTTTCCGGCTTCAGTCCCAGTCCTTCGAACGCCCAAGCGGGGATTTCTATCTGTTCCACCTCCTCGGATATAGCCTCGAAAAGGCAACCCTGAAAGACAATATCCGGGTCGTATGCGTGCAGCTCTTCGGTAATGGCCTTTGCCTTTGACCAGAATACCGGGTCGGCCAGGACATGTTCTTTTTCCCAAACCATGATGGCACGGCCTACGAACTTGACTCCGGTATGCTTGATCATCCGGATATCATCGGCCAGTTGCGCCTCACCCTCACGCGGGACCAAGACATTCGATAGCGTCATCGAACGGTCCAGATAGTTCTCCAAGACTTCCCGTTGAATACCCTTTTCATCGAAATAATAAGACTTCTCCTCCGCATTCAGGGTGAAAGCAAGCAGAAGTGAAGCAAGTAATGTTCCAATAATCCGTATCATTTTAGTTTATGAGTTTGTTTGTTTTTAAGTTTTTGAGTTGACAAGGCCTTAGGAAACAAGTTGACGAGGCATAAGTGAAACCTTGTTAACTTGTCAACTTGTTCCCTTGTCAACTTAAAACTTATTTCCGGGTAAAGGTACGGATTTTTTTAACTTGCATGATGCAGATAGCCCGGCTTTTTGTACTTTTGCGCCCGGAATAAACAAGGAGACATGAATAAGATACTATTAATCGGGCTTTTACTTAGCCTGACAGGGGCGGGATTCGCGCAAAAAAAGAATTTCACGTATAAATTCTACGGACAGGTTCGCGGAGATTTGTTTTACAACTCGCGGGCAAACGGGGAAATTGTAGATGGATTGTTCCATCTGTATCCGATGGACCACGATTATGACGCGGACGGGAAAGACCTGAACGCGCAATCCAACGGAAGTTTTTACCTGCTTTACTCGCGTTTGGGCGTTGATTTGACCGGTCCGTCCATCGGCCAGGTACAGACCTCCGCCAAAATCGAGACCGATTTCCGCGGGACAGGTTCTTCGTTCGCCATCCTCCGTATCCGCCATGCCTATATCAACCTGGCATGGAAACGCTCGGCTATCCTCTTCGGACAGACCTGGCATCCCTTCTTCGGGGACGTTCACCCGGAGATGCTGAACCTGAGTACCGGCGCACCCTTCAACGCTTTTAGCCGCGCTCCGCAAATCCGTTACCGATATACGGCTCCGCATTGGCAATTCACCGGTACGGCTCTTTGGCAATTGCAATATCTTTCGCAAGGACCGGACGGGAAGAGCGAGAATTATATCAAGAATAGTTGCATTCCGGAGTTTCATGCCGGAGTGGATTACCGGACGGGCGATTTCCAAGTGGGTGCCGGAGCACAACTTCTCTCCTTGGTCCCCCGAACCCAAAATACCGTAAACGATAAGGTCTATAAGCTGGACGAACGCATCACTTCGCTCAGCTTCGAAGCCCATGCCCAATACAAATTGCCGGACTGGACCTTTGCGGCCAAGAGTACGTTGGGCTCAAACATGACACATACCTGCATGTTGGGCGGATATGGGGTTACATCGGTCGATAATCGCACCGGAGAACAGGAATATACGCCTTTCCGGGTCTCGACTACCTGGCTGAACGTAATACATGGCAAGAAATGGAAACAGGGATTGTTCGTGGGCTACCTGAAAAATCTGGGTACAGGCAAGGACATCATCAACCAATATGGTACCGGACTGGAGGTAGGACAAATGGTTACGGCCAACGTGCAATTATCTTATAATCTTCCCCATTGGAAGTTCGGTGTGGAATACTCACCCTCGACCGGCTGGTTCGGATCGGCGGATAAACGGGGACGCATCGAAGATACGCATACCGTGACCAATCATCGCGTTCTCTGGGTAATGCTCTACATGTTCTAAAAGCAAAAAATATGCAAACATTAAAACGAATAACTAATCCGGACAAGAATGGCTTTATCCTATTGGATAATATTTTAGGCGTAATGCGATATGCCATGCATTCCCCTTTATTCCGAGGAGCACGCATCCGCAATTGTTTCGGAAAAGTCATTTTGGATCTGAGACAGACCCGTCCGGAAACGGATGAGACCTATATCTACCTACGCTGCATTGTGGGAAAAATCATCCTATATGTTCCTGACGGATGGGACATACGTTTCCAAAATAATGCCATTGCTTGTTATCAGAATGATGCCCGCATAGCTCATGGTGCAAGCGGTTTTGAGGATAAGAAAGTAATCCTTCAAGGCTTTTCTTTGTTGAGTTCCATAGAAATAATCGGCGATTAATTATATTTAACACAAAAACACTTGCTTTTTATACGTGATAGCCGTAGCTTTGACCCATAATCGTAATTTATTGGTCTATGGAAAAGTTGAATCAACAAGAAGAAAAGGCAATGCGGAAGATTTGGAAGATCGGTCCGTTTGTCGTTCGGATGCTTCAGAATGAGTATCCCGATCCGAAGCCCCCTTATACAACGCTGGCTTCGATAGTAAAAAATTTGGAACGCAAGAAGTATTTGAGAAGCCGTCGTGTCGGAAATGTATACGAATACTTTGCTGAAGTTCTCCCTGATGATTATAAGAAAGCATACATTAAAGATGCGGTTTCCAACTATTTCTCTAATTCCTACAAAGAACTGGTTTCATTCTTTGCCAAGGAAGAAGAAATCTCGACAAAGGATTTGAAGGATATTATCCGCATGATTGAATCGGAGAAAAAGGAGGACAAGTAATAACGACTTGTCCCTCCCATCTCCGGAGGGAATCATACCGGTTGGGATAACCTAATTAAAAAACACACTTATGGATGCTACTTTAATCTATTTCCTGAAAGCGAACCTCGCATTGGTATTCTTCTATGCGTTTTATCGTTTATTAGCTTCGAAAGATACCTTCTTCAGTATCCGGCGAATGTTATTGCTTCTATTTTGGATCGCGGCGTTTTCTTATCCGTTGGCGGAGAACTGGACTTGGGTGCAGCACTCTACGCCTACGGTGGTAAATAATGTCATACAAGTCTATAGTTCCGTTCTTCCGGAAGTCTTGGTCCAGCCTGAATCTGTTTCTTCGCCGACCTTCTCCGTTTGGTCTTATTGCAAGATAGGATATTGGGTAGTGGTCATCCTACTATTGTTCCGTTTCTGCATCCAATTAGGCGGAATCATTTATATGGCCTATACCTCCAAACCGGCAATCATCCAAGGCGTGCCGGTACGATACTTGCGGAAGCCCGCCGGGCCTTTCTCGTTCTTTCGTTGGATATTTGTCCATCCCGAATCGCATTCCGAACGGGAGTTGGAGGAAATCCTTATCCACGAGCAGACTCATGCCCGGCAAGGACACTCCGTAGATATTATCCTGGCCGAATTGTTTACCTGCCTTTGCTGGGTCAATCCGTTCGCCTGGCTGCTCAAACGGGAGGTGCGGGATAATCTGGAATATCTGGCTGATTCTTCCGTACTCCGTTCCGGATGCGATAGTAAAAGTTACCAGTACCATCTTTTGGGACTTTCTTATACCCAAAATGCCGCACCGATTTATACCAGTTTTAATGTTTTATCCTTAAAGAAAAGAATACGTATGATGAATAAACGCCCTACCCGAAAAATCGAAATAGCAAAGCACTTTTTGTTTTTCCCGCTATTGATCTCTTTATTGACTTTGAGCAATTGCAAACAAGCCGATAAAAACGCAGAAGATAATCGTCCTGTTACCTTGAATGCTTTCGTAACCGACCTGGAAGGGGAGCCGATTATCGGAGCAACGGTAATTATCAAAGGTTCGACCAGCGGTACGATTACCGACCTGGATGGCAAATTTGGCTTAGAGGCTCCGCAAAACGGAACCTTGCAAATCTCGTTCTTCAATTATGAAGCAAAGGAAATCGCGGTAAAGGATATTCAGGAAAATATGAAAATAAAATTGGCTCCCGATAAAAAGGCCCGCGAAGATTTCTCGAACGATCAGGTCTATACCGTAGTAGAAAAGCAACCTTCATTCCCCGGCGGAGTGAGCGTGTTGATGAAGTATATCGCAAACAACATCCAATATCCGAAAGAAGCCCAAGAGAAGGGACTGCAAGGCCGGGTGATTACGGCATTTATCGTCCGGAAAGATGGTTCTATTGATGATATCAAGGTAATGCGTGGCATTGACCCGATCTTGGACAAAGAGGCTTTGCGCGTCGTTCAATCCATGCCCAAATGGGAGCCGGGCGAACAACGGGGCGAAGCGGTATCTGTCCGGTACATACTTCCGATACAATTCAAATTGCAATAACAAATTTTACATACTGGCTCTTTACATCAAGCGGGAGTTTCTTTCGGGAAACTCCCGCACTCTTTCTCAGGAAACGGCATTGAAACACTTGTTACCTTATTGTCATTCAAATGACTTTAAATCCACATAAAGCTTTCATACTCTCGCAATATCTGTGATTTACTTTTGCACTCGTATTAAAAAGCAAAAGATAAATAATATGAGATTGCGAAAACTTTTACTTTTAATGAGCTTGTCTTGTATATGGATGGGATTACAAGCCATCCATTTAAAAGGCGTGGTTATGGATAAAGCATTGAATGAGCCATTGATTGGTGCAACGGTACAAATAGAAGGAACCTCAGAAGGCGTAGTTACAGATATGGACGGGCGTTTTGAATTCCCTGATCTAAATGGTGAGAAGTGTGTGTTGATTATCAAATATATCTCTTTCCAAACACAACGGATAGAAGTAAATTTATCTCAAAACCAAGAGATAACTGTATTTATGGAGGCAGACGACCGACAAATAGATGAAGTAACGGTCGTAGCCCGCAAGAATCTCGAAGGAGAGCGTGCCTTATTGCAAGAACGTCAAATGGCTACGGTTGCCGTAGAGAATATCGGTGCAAAAGAGATGAGCATCAAAGGTATATCAACGGTAGAAGAGGGAGTAAAGAAGATTACAGGCGTTTCGATTGCACAAGCGGGCCAGTTGATTGTCCGTGGCTTAGGAGACCGTTATAGCACAACAACCCTAAACGGATTGCCCATCGCTTCCCCCAATCCGGATAACAAACTTATTCCTTTGGATTTGTTTCCTACCTCTACGGTAAAAAATATTACGGTTAGTAAGGTTTATGAGGCCAGTGAATTTGCTGATTATTCCGGTGCTCACATTGATATCAGCACGAAAGAGCAGACGGGGGAGGATTTCTTCAATCTCTCGTTTAATGTAGGGGGACGATTCAATACATTAGGAGGAGATTTCTATCAGATGGATCGAAACGGGACTTTGTTCAAGACTCCTTCGTTGGATAATAACCTGCGTGACATGTCTTTGAAAGATTTCGAAGAATATGCACAACATAATAAACTATTCGATACGAATTTCGATGTTGATAAGAAAACAGCTCTGCCTGAATTCGGGGGAAATATCGGCTTAGGCAAGAACTTTGATGTGGCAGGACATAACTTAAGCATTTTGGCATCGTTAGGAGTAAGCAATGATTTGCAGACCATGCAGGATGCCGAAGTCCGTACGTTGGAAGCAACCGGTACGACCATAAACGAATTTACCTATGATAGCTATGCAACAACATTGAAGATTGCCGGATTAGGAAGCGCCAGCTATACGCTACGCTCCCATGACTTGATTGGCTATACATTCTTTTATGCCCGTAACGCAATAGATGACTATATGCGTCGCGAAGGATATGATTATGAAGACCATAATCTGGTGGGAAGTAACAATGTGACGCATATCTATAGTTTACAGAACCATCAAATCAACGGGAAACATTTCTTTGGCGAAGATGATGCTTGGGATTTGAACTGGAGCGGTTCTTATAGCAAAACCGGAAGTCAGGAACCGGACCGTCGACAAATGATGTTCCTAAAGAATGATGACGGTTCGCTACGCCTTTTCAAATTGAACCAGCAGGAGACAATGCGTTATTTCGGTACATTGGATGAGACGGAATGGGTAGGAGACATCTCTGCCAACTACAAATTTGCCGAGAATAACAAAATCGGATTCGGTTTTACGTATAAAGATAAAGATCGTGATTATGCAGCAACACGCTTCTATTATAACCTAAAAGGCATTAATCCTACCGTTACAGATATTTATCATCCCTCTGATTTCTTGACGCAACAGACTATTGAAGATGGTTTGGTTTCCATCAATCGTGTGCAACAACGTCGTGATAGTTATCAGGCAGGTAATGAAATCTATGCCGGGTATGTGCAATTGGATTATTATCCAATCTCATCTTTATTGGTCAATGTCGGTTTGCGCATGGAATCCAGCAAACAATGGGTTGACTATTATACAGATGCCAGTATCGAGGCGCGTAGCGAATTAAATGAGAATGATTTGTTCCCGGCACTAAACTTAAAATATGAAATGCCGAAAGAGAACAATCTCCGTTTCTCCTTTTCCCGTACGATAACCCGTCCTTCATTCATTGAGATGGCTCCGTTCCTCTATCAGGAATCGTATGGTTCGGCCCAGATTCGCGGTAATGCCGATTTGCAGAACGGATATAACTACAATTTCGATTTACGTTATGAACAGTTTTGGAGCAATGGAGATATGTTCTCGGTCACAGGATATTATAAGCTTTTGAATGACCCGATTGAACGAATCCAGACATTAGCCGGCGGTGCGACGGTGCATTCATTTCAGAATGCGGATAATGGTTTGGCAACCGGTGTAGAAGTGGAATTCCGCAAAGAATTGGTAAAAGACTTAAAGTTGGGAGCCAATGCCTCTTTCATGTATACCGACGTGAAACTACCCGAAGGCGGAGCTTATACGAACAACCAACGTGCATTGCAGGGAGCGTCTCCTTATCTGGTGAATGCAGACCTGACTTATGCGCCGCATTTCGATGAAGAGCGCCAATTGAGCCTTGCGCTTCTCTATAATTTGCAAGGTCCACGTATCCATTCGGTCGGTGTTTCCGGATTAGGAGACATAAATCAGCTTCCGGTGCATACCTTGAACTTCGCGGCAAGTTATCAGATTAATTCTCGCCTGTCGGTAAAATTACAAATAGATGACATCTTAAATCGTGATGTAGTGTTTGAACAGGAAGTTCCAAGCCTGGATACGAATGTAGAGGTAGAACGCTTTAAGAGCGGTGCCAGCTTTGAGGTAGGAATCAGTTACAATTTATAAATAGGAATATAATCATTAAAAACAAAAAAGTATGAAAACAAATTGGAAATGGGTTGCTATGTTATTGGCAGCAAGTATGACTTTTACCGCTTGTAGTGAAGATGATCCTGACACTCCGACTCCAGATCCAACTCCGGGAGAAGAAACAAGCACGGAGTTAAAAGGGGAAATCACCGACAATTTGACGTTGGAATCCGGTAAAGAATATACTTTGTCCGGCGGAGTGCACGTAAAGGCCGGTGCAACATTGACCATCGAACCAGGTGTGGTGATTACTGCAGTACATGACGATGATGCCGATTATTTCCTGATCGAACAAGGGGCTAAGATTGATGCGCAAGGTACAGCTGAGAATCCGATTATCATGACATCGGAAAGCAAAGAACCGGGAGCATGGGGAGGCATCCATATTTGCGGATATGCGCACACCAATGCCGAAGGCGGTACGGGTAGTTCTGAAATCGGTAATGCTACATACGGAGGAGACAACGATGCTGATAATTCCGGTACGTTGCGTTACATCCGTCTGGAATATACCGGATTCGCTTTCGATGAAGAGCATGAATCAAACGGTATTTCTTTTTATGGTGTAGGAAACGGAACTACGGTTGATCATTGCCAGGTTTATAAAGGGAAAGATGATGGTTTCGAGTTTTTCGGCGGATCTGTTAATGTAAAATATCTGGTGGCTACAGATTGTGGTGATGATTCTTTCGACTGGACTGAAGGCTGGAATGGAAAGGCTCAGTTCCTGGTAGCTACTCAGGAAGATGCAGATTGCGATTGCTTGATGGAATGCGATAATAACGGGGATAACAATGCAGCAGAACCTGTTGCCCACCCGGTTCTGGCGAATGTAACTTTGATTGGTAATGGTAGCGAGAGCCGTGGAGTTCACTTCCGTGCCGGTACGCAAGTTGAGCTTTACAATGCCTTAGTTAGCGGAAAGACTCCGGCTATTGAAGTAGAAACCGAACTGACTGAAACCGCACTGGCTGACGGTACTTCTGTATTGAGCCATGTATCGTTGAGCGGTGAAGTTGCATCCGAATTGGGTATCTATACCAACGATATGTTTGCCGAAGGCGAAGGCAACCTGACCAACCAGGAATTGCCGACTACAGCCGTAGGTACGACCGAGGGCGGTGCTACTCCATCAGATTCCTTCTTTGAATCAGCTGATTACAAAGGAGCCATTTCAAGCGACAATGACTGGACATCGGGCTGGACATTATAAATCTCATATTACTTTTAAGTGTTTTTTTAGGCAAAGCGTTGGAGGCGCAGAGAAGTGATTTCCCTGCGCCTTTTTATTATATGCTTTTTAGCGACTCCTTACTTCCCATGTAGACAAATGCATCCGGTCTATTTCTCCACAGACCGGATGCCGATGCCTCTCTATTTCAATTTTATCTATCTGCCTATAGAGATTATATATTTGACTTTTTGCCGAAAGCGATTTAACTTTGTGCAAAAAGAAATAGTAATTTAATCAGTAGGAGGAAAAGAAAATGGGTGTTATACATTTGACAAAAGACGAATTTACCGCAAAAGTTTCTCATGTTTTGAATGGCGGAGGTTGGAATTATCTGGGCGATAAACCGGCTATTATCGATTTCTTTGCCACATGGTGCGGTCCTTGCCAGGCTTTGGGCCCGATTTTTGAAGAGGTGGCGAACGGGAAGTATGCCGACCAGGTTTATTTTTATAAAGTGGATGTAGACGAGGAGGAGGAACTGGCGGCCCTGTTCAATATCCGCTCGGTGCCGACCCTGCTATTTATCCCCAAGGAAGGAAAGCCCAAAATCAGTGTCGGGGTAATGGGAAAATCGGACATGGAACGCGCCATCAAAGAGGTATTGCTGGGGTAGAAGAATGTCAAAACGTTTTTCGGACCGCTATCCGGATTTTTCCGGGAAAAGATGCCTATCTTTGCAAGAAAATATAGGCATCTTTGAAGCGAAAGATAGTATGCTTTGGCGGAAAAGATAGGCATAAATCCGTGTGAAAGCGAGGCACGAACAAGGTGTTAGCCGAAAACGGAGAAATGCAACAAAATGAGAGGAATCAAACGGTTTGACTATTCATTATGGAATACATAACACATACTTTGTCCAATGGCTTGCGGATGGTGCATCTGCCTTCAGAGTCGCCCGTGGCTTATTGCGGATTCTCGGTAAATGCCGGTGCCCGGGACGAACGTCCGGAAGAGCATGGTCTGGCACACTTTGTCGAACATATCCTGTTTAAAGGAACCGAGAAACATCGGGCTAATTATATCCTGAACCGGATGGAGCAGGTGGGAGGCGAACTGAATGCTTATACCACTAAAGAGGAGACTTTTGTCTATTCGATATTCATGCGCGAGCATTTCCTTCGGGCATTTGACCTGCTGGTCGACCTGGTGTTTCATTCCATCTTCCCGGAGGCGCAAATCGAAAAGGAGCGGGATGTCATCTTGGACGAGATCAGTTCGTATGAGGACAGCCCTTCGGAACTTATCTTCGATGATTTCGAGAATCTGCTTTTCAAGGGACATGCCTTGGGGCATAATATCTTAGGAGATGAAGCCTCGTTAGAGCGGTTCGACTCGGAGAGCGGACGCTCCTTCATGCGCCGGTTCTATACGCCGGACAACATGGTGTTCTTCTCGATGGGAAAGGTCCCGTTTGAACGGATAATCCAATGGGCGGAGAACCTGATGAGCGATATCCCGGCTCAAGCCAACCAGCTGAACCGCCGGAAACCGGACATGGTACCATCCTCTCTCCTATCCTTGCAACGCGACACGCATCAGGCGCATGTGATGATTGGAAACCGCGCGTATAGTATGTACGATGATAAGCGCATTGCCCTATTCCTTCTGAACAATATCCTGGGAGGGCCGGGCATGAACAACCGCCTGAACCTCTCCTTGCGCGAGCATAACGGATTGGTCTATAACGTAGAGTCGAACATTACCGCCTATACCGATACCGGAGTGTTCAGCATCTATTTCGGTACCGACCCGAAGAACCGGAAACGCGCCATGAAACTGGTACATCGCGAATTGGAGAAATTCCGTACGGCCCCACTCACCGAACGCCAACTTGCCTCCGCAAAGAAACAAGCCTTAGGGCAATTGGGCATCTCGGTGGATAATCGGGAAGGGCTCTTCCTGAACTTGGGGAAAAGCTTCCTGCATTATAACCGCTTCGACTCGATGGAGGAGGTTTTCCGGCAGATAGAGCGGATTACGGCCGAGGAAATCCATGCCGTAGCCCAAGAACTTTTCGACCCCGGACAATTATTTACGTTGATATATGAATGATTTAAAATAAAATTCCTACTTTTGTGAGGAATCTTTAACTATGGGAAAAGATGGAACAATTACTTCAATACATTTGGAAATACAGATTATATCGGACTACCGATATGCGGACAACGCAAGGCGAAACGTTGGAAATAATAGACCCCGGTATTCAAAACCGGGATGCCGGTCCTGATTTCTTCAATGCAAAAGTCAAAATCAACGGAACTTTATGGGCGGGAAGCGTGGAAATCCACGGGAAAGCCTCCGAATGGTACAGGCATGGGCACGATTCGGACAAGGCTTACGATAATGTCATCCTGCATGTCATTGTCGAGGAAGATGCCATCGCGTGCCGAAGCAATCAGGAAGCAATTCCGCAATGGCTTATGATTATTCCCCCGGCCCTCATGGACAACATCGAATGGTTATTGAATCGTGACGGGGATATCCCTTGCTTCGAGCGATTACCGGAAATCGAACCGATTCGCCGGACGGAGTGGATGGACCGGCTATTGTGTGAGCGTTTGGAAAGAAAAACACACGACATCTACCAATGGCTGGACCAATATGCCCAAGACTGGAACGAAGCTTTCTACATCTTGCTTTGCCGGAATTTCGGATTTGGCGTAAATAGCGACATCTTCGAACGTCTGGCACGAAGCCTTCCGTTGAAATACATCCAAAAGCAACGCGGAAGCGTATCACAAATCGAAGCTCTTTTCCTGGGGCAAGCCGGAATGTTGGAAGAGCCTTGTCAAGAGTTTCACCATTATTACCGGTTCCTGCAACAAGAATACCAATTCTTGCGGAAGAAGTTCGGATTGGAACCGTTAGAACCTCACCTGTTCCGCCGATTACGGGTACGCCCCAACGCATCGCCCTATATCAAATTAGTGCTACTGGCCGCAATCTGGGTCACACTCGATACCCTCTTCTCTGCACTGCTGAATGCAGGAAACCTGCGGGAGATAAAATCCTACCTCCGGGCAGAGACCTCCGAATTTTGGGACACGCACTACAACTTCCGTGAGAGTTCGCCCATGCACAAGAAGGTATTGGGCGACAAAGCACTGGATATCATCCTCATCAACACCGTGGCTCCCATGATGTTCGCCTATGGGAAGTACCATCACCTGCCGGAATACACCGAACGCGCCCTGATGGTGTTAGAACGCATCCCGCCGGAAGAGAACCGGATTATTCATATGTTCCGCACCGCAGGAATCCTTGCCCGGAATGCCGGAGATACGCAAGCCTTGATTCATCTGAAACGGAACTATTGCGAACAGAAGAAGTGCCTCTTTTGTCATTTCGGGTTTCAATTATTAAAGTCCGCTCCCTAAGAGGATATGCCTAATTATAGCCAAATCTTGAATCGGGTGATGCCATCGGCATACGTTTTCAAGGAGAAAGAACACTGATGGCGTTGCAACACCTCGCGGATAAAAATCAGTCCGATGCCCTGTCCGTTGGGTTTGGTAGAAAAGAAAGGACTGATTAGCTAGGCTTCGGTCTCCTTGCTGATGCCCTGCCCGTCATACCCGACTTCCAGTCAAAGCGGATGTGTGGTGGTGCGGATATACATATGCCCTTGCCGGCCGATGGACTCAGCCGAGTTCTTAATGATATTCACCAACACCTGTTCGAACAACGAGCGGTCTATCTCCACCATCGGCAAATCATCGGCCAACTCCATCCGGAGCTCAATATCCCGGCTCATACAAATTGTCTCCATAAAACGCTTGCACGAGGTCACCAATTCATTGAGCGAAGTCGGTTTGCACTGGGGCTCCGGGATGCGGACCACATCGGCGAAGTTCGTGATAAACCGGCTCATGCTATAACACCGGTCAATGGAAATCTGCAACACATCGCATACGTCCTTCATATCCTCCATCCCGCTAAAAGTAGATTCCAACGTATCTAAGGTAGAAGTAATCCCGGCGGTAGTATTATTGACCTCATGCGAAATCATGCGGATAACCTTCTCATAGGCTTTCTTTTCCGCTTTGAAGACCTCTTGCGTGAGCATCTCTATCAGATAGAAATCATGCGAAAATCCCTGGTCCATAAACGAGGAATGCGAACATTTATACACATTGGCATCGCTCAACCGGATGGTTTGCGAACCGTCCAGCGGGACCCGGTCCAATTCCTCCAGCAAAGGCAAATCGTTCCGACCGGACAAGGTATTGCCGATTACCTCCTCCTCGCCCGTTATGCGGAGCATCTTGCAAGCCGCCGGATTGACCGAAAGAATCTGCCTGTCCAGATTCAGGATAATCACCCCCATAGGCGAAGCTTGAATCAGCAAATCCAGAAAATGATTCTGCTCCCTCAAACGGAGCCTCTCGTTCTTAAGCTGATCCATGATGCGATTGAATACATCCACGATACGGTCTGTTTCCTTCTGGCCTACCCTCCCCAACCGGGAGCTGAAGTCCTGCTCGTTCAACAAATCCATTCCATTCCCCAACGTGTAGAGCGGCTTGATGATGCGTTGATACAAAAGGAACAAGAGAACGATTACCAGCACCATCAGCCCTTCTATCCAAAAGAACAACTTGAACGAGTGTCCGCCCAATACCATATAGGCCAATAGCAGGACAAGGCAGACCAGCAACAAAATCAATAAAAAGAACATGCTCTTCAATCGCATAGCGGTTCCTCCTATCCGTTACAACTCTATCTTGTATTTCTCCAGCCTTCGGTAGAGCGAAGCCCGGCTGATGCCCAATACCTGCGCCACCTGAGTCAGATTACGGTCATACTTCTCCAAAGTCCGCAAGATAGTCTGCTTCTCCAACTCCTCCAAGGTCAGACCCTCCAAAGCCGATTTCGGGGTAGCGGGTTGGGCCAGTTCATTGCGTTGGAAATCTTCCGCCCCGATACGTTGTTTGCCGGATACCAACAGGGTACGTTCTACCAGATTCTTCAGCTCGCGTATATTTCCCGGAAAAGGGAGTTGTTGCAGATACGTGAAAGCCTCCGAAGCAAACTCTACCATAGGCAATCCGTTTGTTTCCGAGAGCTTCTGCGCGAAATGACGCACCAATAGCGGGATATCCTCCCGCCTCTCCCGCAAGGCCGGGAGATGAATGGTTATCAGGTTAATGCGATAAAACAGGTCTTCACGGAACGTATGGGCACTGACCATAGCTGAGAGATCCCGATTGGTCGCACTGACCACCCGCACATCCACCTTCCGGGGACGGCTATCCCCCAGCACCTCGAAAGTCTGGTCTTGCAGGACACGCAAGAGCTTGACCTGCGAAGAAAGCTCCAAATCTCCTATCTCGTCCAAGAAAATCGTTCCTCCGTTGGCCATCTCGAACCGTCCTACACGATCCATATAAGCATCGGTAAAGGCCCCTTTCTTATGTCCGAACATCTCGCTCTCGAAAAGGCTTTGCGACAATCCGCCCAAGTTCACCTTGATAAAAGGTTCGCCCGACCGGGGACTATTCTCATGAATAGCCTCGGCTATCAGCTCTTTCCCGGTACCGCTCTCGCCCGTAATCAGCACCGAGGCCGTGGTAGGCGCAATACGCGATACCGTCCCTAAGATATTCATCAGCGCCGGACTCTGCCCTACAATCTTCTCGAAATGAAATTTTGCATCGGCTTCTGTCCGGTTGAGCGGAGCATCGGTCTCTTTCTCCTGTTCGCACAAATCCAAGGCATTGCGGACCGACCTCAGCAACACCAGATTGTTCCAGGGCTTGGTGATGAAGTCGAAAGCCCCCGCCTGCATTCCCTGAACCGCCAACGAGATAGAGCCCCAAGCCGTCATCAGGATAACCGGCACTTCCGGGCAAAGCACCTTCACCTGCTTCAAAAGCTGAATGCCCTCCTCGCCGGTTGTGGTCAGCGTGAAGTTCATATCCATCAATATCAATTGCGGAGCCCGTTCGCGCACCACCTGAATCGCCTCTTTCGGACCGGGAACCGACTCCGGTTGATATCCCGCCCTTTTCAAGAGAAACCCCAGCGATGAGCGTACCCCTGCGTCATCATCTATAATCAATATCTTTGCCATCATTTTTTTCGTTTTAGTTGACAAGGCTTCAGTCCACAAGTTAACAAGGCTTCAGTTGCTGGTTCCTCGTCAACTTGTCCCCTTTCCTTTATTCATTGTGAACCAACTTCTCGAAATCCGCGTCTAAAGTACAATTATTCAAGAAATCATACAAGGTCAAGCTTCGGATATTATACAGGTAACGCCAATAATAATACAATTCCTGGATATGTTTCTGCTTGGCCTCATCCTTCGAGTTCTGCGCGTCGTTCAACTCCAGGATATCAATCTTCCCAACCATAAAAGTCTCGATAGAAGTATTATACCGGTGTTCCGCCAGCTCGTCCACCTCGGCCGCTATCTGCAATTGGGTGGATTGATTGTTGAAATTCTCAACCAACAGGAATATATCCTGGTTGAAATCCATCTGCTCCTGGCGAATCTTGGATAACTCCACCTCACGGTTCGACTCCGCGACCTTCACCTTTCCTTTGCGCTTGCCCCAGTCCAGAATCGGAATCGTCACGCCCACCTCTACAATCTGGTTATCCTTCAACGGGTCGTATGCCCCTGCAAATGTACGCTCTTTCCCGGTATATCCCACCGAAGCGAACAGGTCTATGCCGAAGCGTTCCCCCTTGGCCGTAGCCACACTATAATCCGCCTCCAGTTGTCTCCGGCGAATATTCTTCGAAAAGGAATTGTTCTCTTGCGCCTTTTCCAACACCTGCCGGTAATCTAAGTGCAAATCGGTGGAAATTTCGGGCATGACCGGCTCAATGATATCCTCCTCGCTCAAGCCCAGAAAGGAGCGCAATTGAAACATCATCGAGTTAAAGTTGGCCTCCGCCTCGGTCACCTTCCCTTTCGCCTGCAAGGCAGATTGCTTCAATTGCATCAGTTCGATTTCCGAGATATGCCCTATCTTACGCTTGGCCACGGCTATATCATATAGCTTATCGGCATTCTCCAGATTTTGCCGGCATATCTCCAGGTTATCCTGTGCCAGAAGAAGATTGAAATAATGGGTTATCGTCGTAATCGTCACATTCTCCACACTCTCCATAAAGGCGGCCTTTGCCTCCTCATAACGCACCGGCTCGATGCGCCGCTTCCACTTCTGGTCGTTCACCCCAAAGATAGGTTGCGTCAGGGTCAGGCTGATGGGTACGCTCATGAACTCGCTATACGCCCCATGCCCCAGCTGACGGGTAAAATCCAGCGAAGTGTTCAACGAGACCTTACCTCCGGTCAGGGCAATGTTCTGCTCGATAGAAATCTCCCCGTTCAGCCCCAACATATTGCTCTGCACATACGTGTACGAACCGTCCGATTGCTGGTATTGCGCGTATTGCTTGTTGTAGGTAGGCAATGTCCCGGTAAACACAATCTCCGGGAGCTGGTCGGCCTTGTGCGTCCGGTACTCCCAATAAGCGGTCTTCAATTCATTCAGGGCTACCGCTGCATCTACCGAACGGACCTGTGCTAACCGGATAGCTTCGTCTAAGGTCAACGGAAAGCTTTTCTCCGATGTTTCCGCATGGAGGGCACAAAGGCCCGCCCATAATCCTATCATCCAAATACCTATTCGTTTCATACTTTTTTCTTTTTGCCCTACCCTAAGCAAAAGTCGTGCCGTAATCCTAATAGGCTGATTATTAGAACACCTTATAAAAACAAAGTGTCCGATATCGGACACTTCTATCCGAAATCGGACGATTCTTATTCATAAGTAAACGAGTTGACAAGGTAACGAGGCCTAAGCCTGGTCTACTAAAGCCTCGTCAACTTGTCAACTGGAGCCTTGTTAACTCGTTACCTCATCAACTCATCTACTTGTCTTCTGTCATCACCTCTTTCAACGCCTCCAGATAGCCGAAGCCATACTTGGCATCGGGAAGCAGATAAGCGCCTTCCACCCATTCATTCCACGCATACACAGTAATCAGCTTGGGCTGTTCCGGGTGCCGGTCGCAATACTCCTTAGCTTTCCGGAGAAAATAAGCGAAAGAGGTGGGCGACTGATTGAGATGCACCACATCCTTTTGCGTCTTGTGAGGGAACCGGGGCGTATCATCCCAGCCTATCGAAGCATTCGGGAAATAGGGTATCGACACCGCCTCGCTCCATTGCTCCAAGCGCTCGAAAGCCTCTGTTCCCCAACGGAGGTAATCCTCATAATGCGGTCCGCCCCAGTTATAAAGAGTCAGACTACTGATGCCTAACGTCTCAATCTGATTCAGGAAATTATCCGTAGGCACCCCGCCGGTCATAAGCTGGATATGCATTCCCGGAAATCC
>URGO01000045.1 GCA_900547435.1 uncultured Parabacteroides sp. | reverse complement strand
GCC
The DNA here is from genome assembly GCA_900547435.1 of uncultured Parabacteroides sp. Lineage (GTDB taxonomy): Bacteria > Bacteroidota > Bacteroidia > Bacteroidales > Tannerellaceae > Parabacteroides. The sequence continues at coordinate 20,685 of URGO01000045.1, read as the reverse complement.
AAATGTCCTTGATAGTATTAGTTATATTATCTAAAAGTATTGGCTTAACTCCTATAACTCCTGCGCAAAGCGCGCTAACTCCTTTAACTACTCAGAAAATATTAGTTCATAATTATCCCACAAAAGTAGCTTGTGATAAGTGAACGGGATTGGTTAGTAAAATAGAGTAATAAAAAATTAGGTTTGTGGGTAGCTTTGTGAAGAGCGAGAGCAAAATGCTAAAAGTAGAGCCTCCTGGGTGTTATGTCCGGGAGGCTTTTTTATACCGATATGTTTTGTCCTGTCGCTTGGGGGATGTCGAGACCGGTCTGTTTTTATCCTTTCTCTTCCACCAGCATCAGTCCGATACCTTTAACGGTCTTTATCTTTACTTGTTCATCAACGGACAGGAGTTTGCGGAGTTTCGTCACGAAAACATCCAGACTCCGGGATGCGAAATAATCGTCTTCTGTGTTCCAGAACTTATCGAGGATTACTTCGCGCCGGACCACCTCTCCGGGTTTCCGGAAGAGCATTCCCAAAATGCCGACCTCGCGCGGGGTCAATAGCTGGGAAGAACCGGAGGCATGGGCAAGGGTGGCGTGAGTAATGTCTAAGGTGTAGTTGCCGGCCTGATATGTCTCGGTTTTCTCTTCCTCTGTCCGGGGTTTCCGGCGTAACAAGGCGCGGATATGCGCGTCCAGTTCTTCCGGCAGGAAAGGCTTCTTGACATAATTGTCAACACCCAATTCATAACCTTTCACGACATCTTTGGGTGAAACACGGGCGGACGAGAAAAGAATCGGGATATCCTTGTCTGTTTTTCGGATTCGCTGCACCATTTCATACCCGTCCATTACCGGCATTTCGATATCAGCCACAATAATGTCCGGTTTCTCTTTCCGGTACGCTTCCAGACCTTCTTCGCCATTATGGGCTATGCACACTTCATAATCGCCTATCATATCTTCCAATCCGCCTTGAATAATATAACTCAGGTTGGCATCGTCTTCTACTAATAATAATTTGATCATTTTGTTTCCTCCTCTTCTGTGGGTAAAGGGATGGAGAGGGTAAACTCGCTGTATTTCCCTTCCTGGCTCTCCACGCCGACATAGCCACCGTGCGAACGGGTTACATTCATCACGTAGTTCAGTCCTAAACCGAATCCCGGCACCCGGTCGGTAGGGCTTTTCCGGTCGAATGCCCCTCGGTCGAACTTGTCGAAGATGTGATTTTGTGCGGCGAGTGAGATGCCTATTCCATTATCTTTAACTTTTATCTGTACATAATTGTCGTATAGGCAAGTCGCAATGCGGATATCGACCGACTCTTTCGAGTATTTCACGGCATTGTCAATCAGGTTGCTCACGGCCTCCTTCAGGTATTCTTCATCCCCGTAGATTTTATCCGTCTCTATTTCCAGCCGGAAAGAAACCGGCTTTCCGGATTTGGCGGAAAAGAGTTGCGTCAATTCCTCCAGCATCGGGCGGAGGGGGAACCAGGTCTTTTCCAAAAGCAATTGCCCATGTTCCAGCTTCGAGATGGTCAGCACTTTGTTGGTCAATGCCAACAGATGCTGCGCCTCTTCTTCCATGATATCGAAATATTTCGCTTTCTTTTCCGGTTTGCTATCCAGTTTTCCGCTTCTCAGGATCCGTGTCCCCATTAAAATGGAGCTTAAAGGCGTTTTCATGTCATGCACCATGGCATACGAGAAATCCTCGCGCATACGTGCCAGGTCATCTTGTCGCTTGATAATCTTTATTTGCCGGGCAATCCCCCAGAAAAGGACCACCAGCCCGATTAGTGTCCCGAAAAAGCTATAGAGTAATTTGCCGATAGAGCCTGCCCGTGGATTCAGGATATCCGCGCGCACGCCGGATTGTTCGCTAATCGGATAGACAAAGGTCTGTTGGATATGTAGCAAGCTATCGTAATCTTCCGCATAATGAATGTCGGAACGCAAGGTGACGCTATCGGTCAGAGGTACTGTGTCCAGCCGGAAAGCCACGCGTTCCAGGTCGTATCGGTTCAATTCCTGCCGGAAAAGGTCGGCCAGTTGGAGCGTGGTATCGGCGGTATGCCGTTCCGTAGCTTTCCCATACGCCTCATATACTTGTCGGGAGAGCCGTTCGTTGATTAGCGCATAGCCGCGTCCGATCCATTCTCCGGAGAGATAGATTACGGCAATCCCGGCGATGGCCACTAAAATCATATAGAACGACTTTTCCATTGTGTTTCCTTTATTCGACCTGCAAATATAAGAATTTACTTGTTTCGTTGCGGGGAATGTTTGAGTTTCATGGGATGAAACTGGAGTTTCATTGGACGAAACCGGAGTTTCATGCCTTGAAACTCTCCGAAAAACGCTATCTTTGCAAAAAAAGAATCAGCGGATGAAAGTGAAATATGCTATCTTATATGTATTGATGCTCTTTCTGATGGTGGGGTGTACGTCTTCTTCTACCGAGAAAGAGGCGCTTGTCTCTGTAACCATCGAGCCTCAGCGTTATTTTGTTGAGAAGATTGGCGGGGCGGACTTTACGGTGAATTGTGTGATTCCTTCGGGGCAAAGTCCGGAAACATACGACCCGACCCCGAAGCAGATGATGCGGATAGGGCAAAGTCGTGCTTATCTTCGGATAGGTTATATCGGTTTTGAACAGGCCTGGATGAAAAATCTGGAGGAACAGAATCCGCACATGCAGGTGTTTGACCTGTCCAAAGGCATGACATTTATCGAGAATGAAGAGCCGGATTCGCATCATCACGGTTCGGTCGACCCGCATATCTGGACCTCTATCCGTGGCGCCCAGGTCATTGCCCGGAATGTACGGGATGCTTTATCGTCATTGAATCTGGAGCATAAGGCGGATTATGCGTTACGTTATGATTCCTTGATGCAGGAGATAGAAGATACGAAGATGCAGATGAGTCGTTTGTTGGAACCCTATAAGGGGACCTCATTTATAATCTATCATCCGGCATTGACCTATTTCGCCCAAGAATTCGGGTTGAATCAGCTTTGTATTGAGCTGGACGGGAAAGAACCTTCGCCGGCTCAATTGACGGAACTGATTGAGACGGCACGCGCTTCGCAGGCTAAGGTGGTGTTTGTCCAGCAAGAATTTGATCAGAAGAATGCCGAACTGATAGCTGAAGAGACCGGATGCCGGTTGGTTCGCATCAATCCGCTGGCCTACGACTGGAAAGAGGAGATGATTAATTTGGCAAAAATAATAGCCGGAGATGATGAATAAGTTGATTGAATTAAAAGGAATAACCGCTGGATATGAGAATAAGATTGTGCTCCGGGATGTCTCCCTCGATATCGGGGAAAAAGACTTTCTGGGTATTATCGGTCCGAACGGGGGAGGGAAGACCACTCTGTTGAAGGTAATCCTCGGTTTGCTTTCTCCCAAGCAGGGGACAATCCGTTTCTTCCGGGAGGGGAAAGAGACGGATGAACTGAAAATCGGCTATCTTCCGCAGATGAGCCATATAGACCGGAAGTTCCCTATTTCCGTGCATGAGGTCGTTGCTTCCGGACTGGCCGCAGAAAAGCCTCGTTTCCGGGGGTATCGTCCGGAGCAATTGCAACGTATCGACGAGGTAATCCGTCAGATGGGGCTGGAAGATTTGCAGAAGCGTTCCATAGCGGAATTGTCCGGAGGCCAATTGCAACGTGTTTTGCTGGGACGCTCCATCGTCTCGCGCCCGCAGGTGCTGATATTGGACGAACCGAATTCGTATGTCGATAAGCGTTTCGAATCGAAATTCTATCAGTTACTGACGGAAATCAACCGGGAGAGTGCGATTATTCTGGTTTCCCATGATATCGGGACGGTATTGTCTATGGTGAAAAATATCGCGTGCGTGAATGAGACGCTACACTATCATTCCGGTGCGGATGTGTCGGCCGATTGGCTCAATGAGAAGTATGCTTGTCCCATCGAACTTATCGGACACGGGAATCTTCCGCATCGTGTATTAAAGAATCATGAACATTGTAGCGAATAAGCCTATGATAACTTCTATTTTAGCATTTATCGGATTGTTGGAAATCGGGACGATTATCGGTATCGCGGTAATTTTGTTCGGATGTAAGGCCGTTTCCCAAAATCCATTTATCAGTACGAAGCAGAAATTGCTCTGGATGCTGACGATTGTCGTATTGAACTGGATTGGTCTGTTGTGGTATTATTACATTTATTATATGAGAAATAACGAAGAATGAGACAACGTAAGGTATTGATAACAGGGGCGAGCGGATTTATCGGAGGTTTTCTGACGGATGAGGCGTTGAAGCGTGGGTATGAGGTATGGGCCGGTGTCCGTTCGCATAGCAGCAGGGCGCATTTACAGGATGAGCGCATCCGTTTTATGGATTTGAATTATAAAGATGAGGAGGCATTGAAAGCTCAGTTGGCGGATTTTGTCGCAAAAGAGGGCGCCTGGGATTATGTGATTCATAATGCCGGACTGACCAAAACGTTGAATAAAGCGGATTTCTTTGAAGTCAATGCGGGAAATACGCATCGTTTCCTGAATGCGTTGGCCGAGAAGTGTCCGCCATCCAAATTTTTGCTGATGAGCAGCCTGAGTAGTTTCGGACAAGGTGACGAGGAGGGATTTTCTCCTATCCGGCTGACCGACCCGCAACGTCCGAATACCGCCTACGGAAAGAGCAAGTTGGAAGCCGAGAATTATGTGCGCCGGCAACAAGCCTTTCCGTATGTGATTCTCCGTCCGACGGGAGTCTATGGACCGGGCGAACGGGATTATTTCCTGGAGATACAAAGCATTCAGTCCGGATTTGATTTCGCCGTAGGACGTATTCCGCAACGGATAACCTTTATCTATGTGAAAGATCTGGCCCGTGTGGCTTTTGATGCTTTGGAAAAAGAGGAAGTCCGCAATAAAGAATATTTTGTGGCGGATGGAGATGTGCATACCGATGCTTCGTTTGCCCGGATGGTTCAGGATATTTTGGGAAAGAAGCATGTGTTCCATGCGCGTGTCCCGTTGCCTTTGGCACATATCGCGTGCCTTGTTTCAGAGAGAGTAGGAAAATGGATGCATAAAAGCATGACCTTGAATAGTGATAAATATCAAATCCTGAAACAACGGAACTGGATTTGCGATATTACCCCGTTGCAGGAGGATTTACACTTCCGAGCCGAGTATCCGCTCCATAAAGGCCTGGAAGAGAGCATTGCCTGGTATAAAAGAGAGAAATGGTTATAATATATTTTTGTTATGTTTCATAATTTGCTTTATACATTTAGAAGTGGAAAGAATCCGAAGTTTATTTATTATGGGAAAAATATGCTTCGTCAGCTGATGCCGATGGCTTATTTCCGGCATAAGAGAATGGAATATTTGTCTGTGCTCGCTAAAAGAGAGGATAAAGAGTACATACTTGACCGGGTGAATTATTATTGCAAGCTTTCACATCCTGTCCGGCTTCCGGATGACACTCCGACATTGGCTGAACATCGGATGCCGAAGAGCCAGAAAGTGTATTATTTCGATACTTATGAGTTTACACGCTGGTTCCCGAAAGGTTTACATTGGCTGCATCTTCCGGGGGATATTGTGTATGTGCCGCAATACCCGACAATCGTCAAGAGCCGGCCGTTATCTCCGGATAATGCAAACTCCGTACTGATGAAATTAGACAAAGTGCGCCATTTTGTATTTGTCAATGACAAGATTCCCTTCCGGAAGAAAATGAACAAGGTTATATTTCGGGGAAAAATACATGGAAAACCAATCTGGTATCGGTTGTTGGAAATGTATTTCAATCATCCTATGTGCGATTTGGGGGATGTAGGGCATCATCCGGACGATCCGAAAGAATGGCAAAAGGAGAAATTGCGGATTTTTGACCATCTTTCTTACAAGTTTATCTTGGCATTGGAGGGAAATGACGTGGCCAGCAATCTGAAATGGATTATGTCTTCCAATTCAATAGCGGTTATGCCCCGTCCTACTTGCGAGACTTGGTTCATGGAAGGGCGTCTCATTCCGAATTATCATTATATTGAAATCAAGGAAGACCTGTCTGATTTGGAAGAACGCCTGCGTTATTACATCGAACATGAGGATGAGGCTCTTTCCATTATCCGCCATGCGCATGAATATGTAGCCCAGTTTCGTGATACGAAAAGGGAAAAACTTATCTCTCTCCTTGTCTTACAGAAATATTTTGAAAAGACCGGGACGTATTCCCTTCATTAAGAAAAAACAATGCCCCCTCTGTGTAGCCTTAATCGGCTACACGGGAAACGGATTGTATACTCTTTATCTTGGACAATCGGACGCAGAGCTTTTGAATATCTTCCACGTCATGCACTTTTATCTTGATTTGTCCTTTGAATACGCCATCTTTCGCTTCAATCAACAGGCGGATGATGTAGACATTGAATTCTTCGGAAATAACATCGATGATTTCGTGCAGAACTCCCAACGAGTCAATACCCCGAACCTCTAACGTCGCTTCGAAATAGGTGGATTGATGCCCGCTCCAGACCGTATTCAGGATGCGCTCGCCGAAACTGCTCTTCAGGCGCATGGCAATCGGGCAGGAACGCTTATGCACGATTACGGTTCCGTCATCGTTGATGAATCCTAACGATTCGTCTCCCGGGATAGGCTTACAACAATCGGCAATCACGTAATTGCGTTCAAATTCCTCCTCTTTGAGGACATAAGGCTTCTTTTTGTCGTAGACCGGTTTGGGCTTTTCTTCGGCCTCCTGCTCTTTCGAATCCGATTTTGATTTCGTGGCCATACGCAAAGCCTGCTTTACATATTTGAACAGGACGTTATCATTTTTCCCTTTCAGTATCTTCTGGAGATTATCCGGCAGGACTACTTCGCCCTTTTCTACCGAATAATACAAATCATCCCGTTTGTTGAATCCGTAATACATGGCCAGCTTGTCCAGGTTCTGCGGAGAATCGTCTAGATTGGCTTTCTGGAAGGCTTCCAATACCTTATTTTCGCCTCCCTTGACCGTATCTTTGCGCAAACGCCGGATTACGGCCGAGATTTTTGTGCGGGCACGTGCCGTGGTAACGAAGTTCAGCCACTCCGGTTGGGGCGTTTGCGAACGGGAGGTCAGTACCTCTACCTGGTCTCCGCTGGCCAATTTGTGGCTCAACGGTACCAACCGGTGATTTACTTTGGCTCCGATACATTTATTTCCTACGTCCGAGTGCAAGGCATAGGCAAAGTCGAGGGCCGTTGCGCCCTGGGGCAAGGTCTTAATATCTCCTTTCGGGGTAAAGACAAATATTTCGGACGAGAACAGGTTCAGCTTGATGGTATCCAGGAAGTCCAGCGCATTCGGGTCCGGATTCTCCAGAATCTCCTGGATGGTCTGAATCCATTTGTCCAATTCGGTATCCTCTTCTACGTGATGTTCCTTATATTTCCAGTGGGCGGCAAATCCCTTCTCGGCAATATCATCCATGCGTCGGCTACGGATTTGGATTTCCACCCATTGTCCGTCCGGTCCCATGACGGTAACGTGAAGCGCCTGATACCCGTTGGCTTTCGGGCGGCTCACCCAGTCGCGAATCCTATCCGGGCGGATGCGGTAGATATCTGTAATGGTCGAATAGATATCCCAGCATTGCTTTTTCTCGTCCACGCCGGGAAGCGGGTCGAATATGATGCGCACGGCATAAATGTCGTAAATATCTTCGAACGGAACCTTTTTGGATTCCATTTTATTCCAAATCGAGTAGACCGATTTTACACGGGCTTTCATTTCATAGTGTAATCCCATGGCCTGCAGCTTGGCGTCGACCGGTTCGGCAAAGTGCTGGAACAGGCGCTCGCGTATCGGGGCGGTAGCTTCCAGTTTTTTGGTAATCGCTTCGTATTCTTGCGGATGTTCGTACTTGAAACTCAGGTCTTCCAGTTCGGTCTTGATGGAGAACAAGCCCAGACGATGTGCCAACGGAGCGTACAGATAGAGGGTTTCGCCCGCTATCTTGAATTGTTTGGCAGGAAGCATCGAGCCTAATGTGCGCATATTGTGCAGGCGGTCGGCTATCTTAATCAGGATGACGCGGATATCATCGCTCATGGTCAGGAGCAACTTACGAAAGTTTTCGGCTTGCGCCGAGGCCTGTTCGCCAAAGATACCTCCGGCAATCTTGGTCAGCCCGTCAACGATTTGGGCTATTTTGTCGCCGAACATATTGCGGATATCCTCGACCGTATATTCGGTGTCATCTACCTCGTCTTGTAGCAAAGCCGAGCATATGGAGGTTGTGCCTATCCCCATTTCGCTACTAACAATCTTTGCTACGGCGATGGGGTGCATGATGTAAGGCTCCCCCGACCGGCGTTTCACGCCATCGTGGGCTTGCTTGGCAAAATTGAACGCTTTGGTGATGCGTTCCACTTTACGCCGATGATTCGAGTTCAGATAGTCGTTCAGCAAATCGTTGAATGCGTCCTGAATCATCTTTTCATCCGGAGATAACGCGGGCGCATCTTGAGCCGGTTGCTGGTTTATTGTGTTTTGTTTATCTTTTGTATCTTCCATAGCATGGACCTCCTGCATTAGTGTACAGCACAAATGTAATAAATATTTGAAAAGCTTCCATTAATCAAGGCGAAAATTTGTAACAATCTATTTAAAAAATCAGTTTAATATCCTATATACGCGGAAAAATAAGGGATATTAGCAAAAAATGAGGGATATTTTTGGAAAAATAACCGATATTTCCCGGAAGATATTTATGCCTATGTTTCCCGGAAAAGATGCTTATCTTTGTCGACGAAGATGCCTATCTTTTCTCCCGATTATAGGCATCTTTTTGGGGGACTTAGTCCATCTTTTAACCTAAAGATAACGTAGCGATAACCTTGTGGGTCGGAAGGCCGGCGTATCTTTGCGGTATAAAAATAAAGAAAGGAAATGAAAATGGAAAATGAGATGTCGGTTTCAAGGCATGTGGAACTTCGGATAAAAGGAGGTTCGGTGTATTTTTTTGCAGGTCTGGCGGTATGTATCGGTGTGATACTTTCGTATGAGTATGTTTGGGGGGATTTTACCTATAAATTCCCGTTAAAAGGGCTTTGGGGCGCTCTTGCGGCTGTGCTGATTTATTATCTGGTTCAGTATCTGTTCACGTGGATGTATATCCGTGACCGGGGAACGTATCGTTGGACCAAACAAGGAGATTGCCTTTGGTTAAAGCCTATTACGCTCAAGCAATACCGGATCAACCAGATGGCTCCGTTTGTCTTGTTGGGGTATTTGCCTTTGTTCTTTGGCTTTTGTAGTGGATATCCCGCATTGTTCAGTTGCGGATTGCTCTATTCAACGCTTAGTGTGATTATGATTTTCCGGTTATGGCAATTACACTCCTTTGCGAATCGGGATTTAATCTGTAACAAAGAGGACGAAAAAGAAGTATTCATCATTCAACGATTGGGTTATGGAAACAAATGAATTAAAAGAAGAAAATGTTAATCCTTCATCGGGATTGGTACAATTGCGCCCTGTACGCCTGAATGTAGCCGGTCTTTTGCTTTTGCTTTTTGTTTTAGTAGGGGGCATTGTTTTGTTCAATTTTGTCTGGGACCAGTCCAATGATACGTATAGTGCCGGCTATAACACAGGCTATAAACTCGGATTATTGGCGAGGATGCTTATTAAGGAAGAAGGATGCTTTTTGCTGATTCTCTGGTTAGTACTCCATTTGGCTATGCAATATGTCCTGCTTTATCTTTTCACCAAGCGAGATTACCGGTCCATTCGTTTCATATCCAATTGGGTGGGATTCGGTTGGATTATTAAAAAGCCGATAGCGTTGAAATATTATCGGGTAACCTTGGTGATACCTTCGTTGCTATTGGGCTGGTTGCCCGCCTTGCATGGCTTTTGTACCGGGAGCTTTGGCTGGTTTGCGTTGGGATTATGGGGAATTGCCTGTGCTTTTCTCGATTATTATTTCCTTTGGAGGCTCCGTCCGTTCAATGATGAGGATAAAATCGTGAATGTAAAGCAGAATTTTGCGATTCAGATTATTAAGCAGGGATATTAGTGGACAAGGAAACAAGCCGACAAGGGGAGAAGATGATTAGATGTAAGACTCTGAAGCCTTCTCTCCTTGTTTTTCTTCTTAACTTAATCCTCAATCATCAAATTGCCGCGAATCTGCGGATGCTGGTATCCCATACGGGGAGAGTTTGGATAAGTCGGACGGCTTCGGCGGGCGAATCGGTTACCGACCACATCTCAGCGTGCTTTTCGCGCATGAAGTTCTCTTCAACTGCTTTGTGGAGCATTTCCAGAAGCGGGTCGAAATACCGGTTGATATTCAGGATAACAATCGGATTCAGATACAATCCGAGTTGTTTCCAAGTGATGATTTCCAGCAATTCCTCTAAGGTACCGCATCCGCCGGGCAGGGCGATGACGGCATCCGACAGGCGCGCCATTGTCTGTTTCCGTTCGTGCATATCTTTTACTTCGATAAGCCGGCTCAATCCGGTATGGTTCCATCCCTGTTCTACCATAAAGTGCGGGATAACGCCCGTTACCTTTCCTCCTTCTGCTAAGGCGGCATCTGACAAAGCTCCCATCAGTCCGATATTTCCGGCACCATTGATAATACCTATACCTTCTTGCGCCAATAAGATTCCTAATTGCCGGGCGGCATCAAAATAGGATTCCGCTATTTTCGTGCTTGAAGCACAATATACACAAACATTCATGGATTGCTTTTAAAGTGAATTAAATAATTATCATTCCCTTGCCAGCCAAGATGCCGGATTCAGTTTTGTCTTTTCTTTCCAAAGTTGGAAATGCAGGATGGTGGCGTTATTGTCTTCCGGATCTGAAAAGATTTTTCCGATGGCCTGTCGGGTATTGACTTTGTCTCCTGCCTTGACATATACCTGACTCAGATTACTGTAGACGGTAAGGTAATTGCCATGCCGGATAATGACCGAGTTATTATAGCTCGGAACCATGAAGATTCGGGTAACCTCTCCATTGAATACGGCACGGGCATCTGCCCCCGGCGTAGTTTGGATATCAATACCGTTGTTATTTGTCCGGACATACTTCAGTTCCTGATGCTGTTGCTCACCAAACCAGCCGACAATCGCATGGGAGCCGGACACCGGATAGGGGAGACGCCCCCGATTACCGGAGAAATTGGCGGATAAAGCCCGTTCTACTTTGGTCATGGCGTAACCGCCTTTCACATCCGCTTTACGTTCGACTTCCGTAGCCTTGCCTTTATTGGCTTTGGCCAGACGCTCTCTTTCGGCGCGTGCTTTTGCCTCGGCTTCGGCTATCTCTTTGGCGATTTGTTGCTCAATCATGCGGTCGAGTTGCTGGGCTTGCTTTTGTTTCTGGCGTAACTGAGCTTGAAGTTGCCCTTTTTTCTTGTTGAGTTCTTTGACCTCTTTTTGTTGATTGGCCTCTTCTGACTGGAGTTTCTTCTGTTCTTGCTCACGGTCCGCCAGCAACGATTGCTTTTCGGCCTTGGTTTGTGCCAGATCGCTCCGTTTTTTTGTGATTTCCGCTTGCTTCTCTACAATATCGGTCGCCTGTTGCTTTTGCCAATTCGCATATTCGCGCAGATAACGCAACCGACGTAAAGATTGGGCGAAATTATCTGCCGAGAGGATAAATAACAATTTGTCTTGGGAGGAATGCCGTTTGTACATACTGCGGACCGATTTTCCATAGTTTTGTTGTTTTTCCTTCAGCTCGGTTTCCAGCCGGTCGATTTGCTTTGTCATATCTGTCATTTGTTCGTTGATGGCATTAATCTCTTGCCCAAGTAAGCTGATAACCTTCTTGCGTGAAAGGATTTGTTGGGACAAGAGGTTCAGTCGGCGCAAATAATCCTTGGTCGTGGCTTGCGTTTGGTCCAGCAATGCGCTGGTACGCTTTATTTCCGCCAATGCTTCTTTTCGTTGCTTTTCCAGTTCCTGCACGCGTGCCGAGTTCTGGCCCATTGCAAGGCAAGAAAAACAAATCCATATCATCAACCAAACGTATTTCATAAATCAGTTCCTTCAATATTTACGGGAACAGAGATTTTAGAATCTGTTCCAGAGTGACACGTTTATATTTAGACGGAATCTGGAAGTCCATTTTCAATGCCTTGTCCCATTGCATCCGCGAGTAATAGATGCTCATTCCGCCTTTTGATTTTCCTTCCTCCAAAAGCGATACTTCCATGCGTTGCGGGAAGAGTTGTTGTCCTTCCGTAGCTTGAAAATCCGCATATTGCCAAAGCAAGGCGTAACGATCTATCTTGTCGGAGATCCGTGTGGAGAGCAATTTTTCTTCGCTATCCGCCTTAAAGAGATAGTGCAAGTCCATCCGGTCCTCGGTATGCAGGCTGGTTATCATCCCGTCGCGCTCCAATTTGAAATGATTATACAGGAAATCGTCAACCTCCTTTTCGCCCGGCAAGAAAAGCTGGTTCAGGAAAAGCGCCTGTAGGTTGTAGAAGTTGAAGTCGATAGGCAATTGCCCTCTGAATCCGGTATAATCTTCCGCAAAATAACGCTTGTTCATTCTATCCAAGAGCTTGATGCTATCTGTACTCAACTCAATGCGGAATATTTCGATGCCGAGGAAAGGCTGGACCGATAGTTGGAGGGCGCTATCTTTGACCAACTTCATTTCCACACGCGAACCGATGCTTTTGTCGGACGTGTTCAAATCAACGCTTAACCGGGCCGACAAAGTATGGAACTGCACCTCCTGTTCCTGCATGGATGCGACAAACTCGTCCAGCGCCTTTGTGCTGGCTTTTCCCGATGTGCCGGGAGTCTTGTTCGTTTTACAACTATTCAGCAAGAATAATCCGGTCATCAGCAACAGAGGGAGAATATGTGTTATGCTCTTTTTCATTTCGCCTCCGAATCTTCTATATAGATACCTTTCTCGATTTTCTCATCCAGAACTTTTGATTCTTTGCCCATTTCCTTGGCTTTTTTCCATTGTTCAATGGCTTTTTCCTTATCACCGGTCATGTAAAGAATATCTCCGTAATGATCAACCAGTTCGGCACTATTCTCTTTATCCTTCGACAAGGCATTCTCGATGTAAATCTTTGCCAAGGTATAATTGCCTTGCATAAAGAATACCCAAGCGTATGTATCCAAATAAGTCGCGTTGTCCGGCTCCAGTTTGATGCATTGCGCCGCCATGCGCTCTGCTTTCTTCAGGTCGGTTTTATCCAAGGTCAGGAAATAACTATAATTGTTCAAGACGAATACATTATTCTCATTATATTTCAGAGCTTCATCATAAGCCTTGTACATCTCCTCTTTTTGGTCTATCTGGTAATAGATGTCCCCCATCTGCCCGTAGAAATTGGAAATCAAGCCCATGTTTTCCTTGGGAATCACTTTCAATCCCTCCTGATAAGTTTCCAGAGCTTTCTGATAATCCTCCTTTTGGTAATAACCGATTCCCAGATAAAAATAATATTCGGGCGATTGCGGGAAAAGCTCGATGCACTTCTCGCATACACGGATGATTTCCGGCACATCTTCCGATTTGAGCGACATATTCAATACTTGTTGCCAGGCGGCTTCATTATCCGGCTCCATTTCCGTCACCAATTGAAACTGAAATTTCGCCTCGTCCTCTTTGTTTTGTGCCAGAAGCAGACTCCCGTACATCAGTTTCAGTTCGGTATCTTCCGGATGTTGTTCCATCAAAGTCTGGAAAAGGGTGTTCGCCTTATCCAATCCTTGCTTGGTCTGTTGCAAACGTTGAACATAGCGGGACAAGATAGCAACTTTCGTGTTGACATCCAATTCCTCATTGACCAATGCAGCACGGATTTCGTTTTCGGCCGCTTCCTTGTCTCCTTTCGCATCGTAATAGTTCGCCATCGAGACGATATAACGCGGGTCTTCGGGGTCAAGCTCATGCGCTTTCTGGTAACAAGCCCATGCTTTGTCTAAATTCTTATTCTCCAAATGCAAATCGCCCATAAGCAATTGGTAACGGGCGTTCATCGGATACTCGTTAGCCAGCTTTTCCACTTCGCGGAATGCGCTATCCGGCTGGTTTATGGATTGATAAAGTTTGTATTTCTGGAGCGACAAGGCTTCGTTCATTCCCACGCTCGACTCCAGCGCGTCATAAGCTTGTATCGCTTCGCCTATTTCCCCTTCTTGCGTCAAGGCATCCGCCAGATAGTAATTTAGTTCTACTTTATCCGGATACCTCTTGACTAGTTCCCGATAGGACTCGGATGCTTCGCCATACATTCCCAGATTGCGCTCCAATCCAGCCAATGTAATCCGGTAAGTGAAGTTATCGCTACTATTTGCCACCGCGCGTTTCAACATATCAATTGCCTTTTCCGGGCGATTCCGCTGGAGGTAAAACATGGAAAGCTCGAACAATACCGGCGAGGATGCCGAGTCAATCTCCAGACAATACGAGAACATGTCGAACGCCGCGTCATATTTCCCGGCATTCTTTAGCTTTGCTCCTTCGTAATACAGGTAATCGAACTTGCGCTGCTCGGCCGATGTCAGTTCGCCTTTCACGTTCGGGATTGCCTTCTTTTCGTCCGTAGCTCCGCCCGGGAGCACGCACGTCCAAAGCAGGGCTCCCAAACAAAAAGCCTTTATGTATGGACTATTGACCCTTGACAATTGACAATTCCTGTTTTTCTTTCTGTTTAATTCTTCATGCTTCATGCTTCGTTCCCTATTTACCTGTGTGCCCGAATCCGCCTGCTCCGCGCTCGGTTTCGCTCAGTACCTCAACCGGTTGCCATTCCACCTGCTGGTAAGAGGCAATAACCATTTGGCAAATCCGTTCGCCATCATTTACAACAAATGGCTCGTTGGAAAGGTTCGCCAAAATCACACCGATTTCCCCGCGATAATCGGCATCAATCGTTCCGGGCGTGTTCAAGAGCGTTATGCCATGCTTCAAAGCTAATCCGCTACGCGGACGCATCTGGGCTTCGTACCCGTCCGGCAAAGCAATGTACAATCCCGTAGGAATCAATTTGCGCTCTAACGGTTTGATTTCTACAGGCTCTGAAAGGTTTGCCCGAATGTCCATACCGGCCGATTGCAACGTGGCGTAGCTCGGTAGGGGATGATGTGACTTGTTGATAATTTGTACCTTCATATTTGTTCGTCTACTTCTTGTTTTTATGTTAGATAAACCATATATTCTATTTTTCACGTCTGTGAAATATTCTTTTCATGTATATGAAAAGAGTTTATCACGATTGTGAAAAGAGTTTATCACTTATGTGATAACCCTAATAGTATGGGGCTTATCGCCAATCTCCATTGTCTTTTATCAATTGAACCAAGCGTTCTACCGCCTCTTCTTCCGGAATGTTTTTCAAAATACATTCCTTCCCTTTATAAAGACTGATGCGGTTCACGCCGGCACCGACATACCCGTAATCGGCATCCGCCATTTCGCCCGGACCATTCACGATGCAGCCCATGATTCCTATTTTCAAACCTCTCAGATGCGAGGTGGCTTCTTTGATACGGGCTATCGTGGTTTGCAGGTCATAGAGCGTACGCCCGCAACTCGGACAAGAGATATATTCCGTCTTACTGATGCGTACTTTGGCCGCTTGCAAGATGCCGAACATCGTATTGTCCAGAACCGATGCCGGGATAGCTTCGTCGTGCAACATCACCCCGTCTCCGAATCCGTCCAAAAGCAACGCGCCTAAATCGGCAGATGACTTCAATTGGAGCGATTCAATCTCTTTATCGTTGTATTCACGATGCAGGATAACCGGCACATCCACGCCGGTGCGCCAAAGTTTATGCAAGGCCGCGCGTTGTTCGCCTACACCATTCTGATGGTGCGTACTTAGGATTACAACCGCCGATTTGTCTTCTTGCAAGATATGCAGCATCTTGTCCGTCAAGTCCGGATATGTCAGGCGGATAAATTTCAACGGAGCATCCAGCTCCTTCATTTCTTCTGCTTCAGAGGCTATAAAGTAAGGGAATGCGTTGGGGCGGGGGTGCCAGAAATGGGCATCGACCAAAAGTCGGAAATTGTCCGGCAAATTATCCGGATTCTCCTGACCGATATACAGATAGTCCGGTTGGGCATTCGGATTGAACTCAAAATTACCTTGCGAACGGTCTGAGATGACCACCGGGGGGCATCCGTAACCGATTCCTTCTACAACGCGTGTGCGCCGGCGTTCGCACGATATAGGGTCGTAAGCCAGGGCCGTTTCTCCGGAAATAGGTTGATGTCCTTGGCGTTCGAGGATATAATTCACTAATTTTTGCGCTACGGGAATCTCAGCTTCCGGTTCTTCGCTCAAGGAGACACGGATGGTATCTCCTATGCCATCGGCCAATAAAGCTCCGATTCCGACCGCGCTCTTGATGCGTCCGTCTTCCCCGTCACCGGCTTCGGTAACACCTAAATGCAACGGATAGTGCATATCCTCTTTGTCCATCGTTTCAACCAGAAGACGGACCGTCTTTACCATCACTACCGTGTTGGAGGCTTTTATCGAGATAACTACATCGGAAAAATCTTCATCTCGGCAAATCCGCAGGAATTCCATGCACGATTCCACCATCCCGCGTGGCGTATCTCCATAACGGCTCATGATACGGTCTGAGAGAGAACCGTGATTTACGCCGATTCGGATAGCCGTATGGTGCTCTTTGCAGATATTCAAGAAAGGCACGAACCGGTCACGGATTTTTTGGAGTTCGGCGGCATATTCTTCATCCGTATATTCCTGATGGTTGAATGTCTTGACGCGGTCTACATAATTACCCGGATTGATGCGGACTTTCTCTACCTCGATAGCCGCTGCATCGGCGGCTTTCGGGTTAAAGTGGATATCGGCTACGAGGGGAGTCGCATAGCCTTTCTCGTTCAAGGCACGACGGATATTGCCTAAATTATGCGCTTCGCGTTCTCCTTGGGCCGTAAAACGGACATATTCCGCTCCGGCTTCAATCATGCGGATGGCTTGTGCTACGGCTGCATCCGTATTCATGGTCGATACATTGGCCATCGACTGGATGCGAATCGGATTTTCTCCTCCTAAAGGTGTATTGCCAATCTGAACCGCCGATGATTTCCGGCGGGAATAATTAAATGGATCAAATGAAGAATGGGGAATGAAGAATGAAGAATCAGAAGTCGCCAATTCTTCATCCCTCATTCTTAATCCTTCATTCTTCATTCTTAATTCTTCATTCTTCATTCTTCTTAATTCGTTTTAAATTTGAAAGAAACTTTAGCCAAGTCTTCGTTGGCTTTAACAATTTTCTTCTTCAAGTCTTCCTTGTATTGCGCCAATTTGGTTTGCAGGGCTTCATCTCCTACGGCCAACATTTGTACCGCCAGAATGCCGGCGTTAAGCGAAGCGTTGATGCCAACCGTTGCAACCGGTATTCCCGGAGGCATTTGCACGATAGCCAGTAGGGCGTCCATTCCGTCTAATGTTGAATTGATTGGAACACCGATTACCGGCACGGTAGTCATCGAGGCAATCACCCCGCACAGATGTGCCGCCATTCCGGCCGCAGCAATGATTACTTTAATACCGCGCTCTTTAGCGCCTTTGGCAAACTTCTCGACCTCTTCCGGTGTACGATGGGCAGAAAGTGCGTGCATCTCGAACGGGATTTCCATCTCGTCCAGGAATTTTGCGGCCTTCTCCATGACAGGCAGGTCGGAAGTGCTTCCCATTATGATACTTACTATTGGTGTCATCTTCTTTTGTCGATTGAAAATTAGGAATTAAAAATTGAAAATTGGAAGAGGAGAGGAGTTTCCGTTGTTCCTCCAATTTTCAATTTCATTTTGTTTACTTGTTAATTGTCTTTTCGTAGGCATCTGCATCAAGCAAATCGTCCAGTTCGGCAGGGTCAGATACGGAAATCTTGATAATCCAGCCCTTGCCATAGGCATCTTCGTTGACCAGTTGCGGAGCATCTTCCAGTTCCGGATTGACCTCCAGTACCTCTCCGCTAACCGGCATAAACAAATCAGATACGGTCTTTACGGCTTCGATGGTTCCGAAAACTTCTTCTTTGCCAACGGTTTCGCCTTCGGTGGTAATGTCTACGTAAACGATTTCACCCAATTCGCTTTGTGCATAATCTGTAATACCTACATACGCTACATCTCCGTCTACACGAATCCATTCATGATCCTTTGTGTACTTTACATCTGTTGGAAAATTCATATCTTTTGTGCTTTAAATGAAAAAATAGAAATAACTTAATAATGAAGATATATAAATACTTATAAATCCCAGTCCGAATCCGGCGTAAACTTGTGCCGGAGTATGTTTCTTCAATTGGATTCTTGCACCTCCCAATAGTCCGGCAATAAGCAGGACGATGATGAATGCCCAATAGGGATTAAGCAGATAGACCCGCGATATGCCCATGATTCCTCCTAACAGTCCTCCGATCCCGATCATGTGTGCGCTGATTTTCCAAAAGAAATTGATGCACATGGCTATCAGCATGGCAACGGCCGTACCGAATACTAAAGAAAGTACCCATACCGGCATTAGCATTTTGGAAAGATACAATACGCAAGCTATTACCGAAGCGATATAAACCAGGTAAGGCATTGTCCGGTCGGTCCGGTTGGTCAATTCATAATCGCCATTCTTGCCGATCTTTATCATGAGGAAGATGAATAGGGCAGGAACGAATGCCGTCATCATAAACACACCTGCAAGGACCCATAGCTTCAGTTGCATCGGATAAATAGCCAGCGTTGTATAGGTCAAAGCCAGTAATACACCGTAGGTTATCATCAATAACGGGTGGAATATGATGGATAATATGTTTGCCGCGAGTTTCATTGTCTGCAAATTTATATTTCTTTTCTGAGCCGAGCAACCGGAATGCCTAATTGTTCGCGGTATTTGGCTACTGTCCGGCGGGCAATCACATATCCTTTTTCCTTGAGGATGCTTGCCAGTTCTTCGTCGGTCAGCGGTTTCCGCTTATCTTCGGCTTCGATATGCTCTTTCATGATTTTCTTGACTTCACGTGTGGAAATCTCTTCTCCGCTATCGGTTTGCATGGATTCCGAGAAGAAATACTTCAAGGAGTAAATCCCGAAGTTGGTTTGTACATACTTGCTGTTGCTGACGCGCGAGATGGTGGAGATGTCATACCCCGTCTTTTCCGCGACATCTTTCAATATCATCGGCCGGAGGGTCGCCTCGTCACCGGTCAGGAAGAATTCCCGTTGCAATTGAATGATAGCTTCCATGGTCCGCATCAATGTTTCCTGACGTTGTTTGACCGCATCGATGAACCATTGAGCTGCGTCCAGTTTTTGCTTCACAAATTGTATAGCGTTTTTCCGTTCGCTCGTCTGATTTGCCTTATTGCTTGTATAATCTTGGAACATATCCTGATATTCCTTGTTGATGCGTAAGTCCGGGATGCCTCGGTTGTTCATCGACAAGGTAATCTCACCATTATTAGAATCCACGATAAAATCTGGAATAATTTGGCTCATGGCCGTTTCCATGGTTCCTCCCCATGCGTTGCCCGGTTTGGGGTTAAGAAGCGTGATTTCGCGGATGGCCTTTTTTAATGTCTCTTCCGAGATGTCCAATCCGCGCAATATCTTTTCATAATGCTTCCGGCTGAAGTCTTCAAAATAATGTTGGATAATCTGGATGGCGATAGGCGTTTCCGGTGTCTGTTCCTTCTTTTGTAATTGAATGCACAGGCATTCTTGCAGATTCCTTGCGCCTACGCCTGTCGGTTCGAAGTCTTGGATCATTTTCAGGATATTTTCTACATCCTTTTCTGAAATATCTAATCCCGCCTGAAACATCAAGTCGTCTGCAATGGCGCCTAAGTCCCGGCGTAAATACCCGTCATCATCTATATTCCCGATGATGTATTCCGCAATCTTCATCTCCTTGTCCGGCAAATTGCGGAATCCGAGTTGTTGCAACAAGAACTCGTTCAGCGATTCGCTCACCGAAAAGGGAATATCTTCTTTTTTTGTGGATTTGTCTCGTATTTCTTGGAGTTTATAATCAGGAATATCATCTTCAGTCAGATAATCACCCAACGACAAATCATCCTCCCCCTCGTTGTTTTCAGTCATTGAATCCGAGTTCTCGCCGATTTCCCCATCGGCTTGGTCAAATTCATCCGGCATTTCTTTCCCTTCTTCCAATGCCGGGTTCTCTTCCAGCTCATGTTTTACCTTTTCTTCCAATTCAATAGCCGGAAGCTCCAGCAACCGGATCACTTGGATTTGTTGCGGGGAAAGCTTTTGTTGTAATTGTTGCCGTAACTGTTGTTTTAACATCTCAAATCAACCTTTATCCTAATTATGAATATGCAAATATAGGCTTTTTTGTTTAAGTAGATTACGAAATAAAAGATAAACGTTGTGAATAGAGAACGTGAGCTTGTTTTTCTCTATAGATAATTCCTTGAAGAGATGCTTCTTATCGTCATCTGTGGATGCCCGTTTTTTTCTTTTCAATATGTTTTCCCATTTATGGAAGATATGCCACGAAGGGCCGGAAAAGTAAACAAAGCCCCATAGTCCAAACAACTATGAGGCTTCCTTTTAATTAATTCCTGTTTTCGCTCTTCGCAAAGCTACTCGCAAGTAGAACTTTTTTGTTACTCTATTATTTACTAACAATTTATCATCCCGTT
>URGO01000044.1 GCA_900547435.1 uncultured Parabacteroides sp. | reverse complement strand
AAGGTAAGGAGGAAAAATGAATATGCAAGAGAAAACCGATAATTTTTTCCAAATATAGGGGTTTTCTATACAAAAGGGGCAGATTTGTGGATAAAGCCCCGCCAACCTCCTTCGGATGAAGTTCTTTTTATAATTGTTGAATCTCCTCTTCCGATAGGCCGGTGGCCTGCCTGATAATGTCGGTTGAAACGCCCAATCGCTTCAGATTCCGGGCCGTTTCTATTTTGCCTTCCTCCATTCCTTTCTTCAAGCCTTTTTCCATACCTCTTTCCAAGCCCCGCTCTTCGCTTTCCATCATATATTCATATACATTCCGATTATCGCGGTAAACCTTCAGGGCATAATAATATTGGTCAAGCTCCTCGGAGGTATAGTTCGACAAACGTCCCATCTGAAGCAACTTGGTAAACTTCGAGTCCTTGGGAAAAGGGAAATAGGGTGCATCTATATCTATCGTATTCATATTCTTGATTAAATAGCCATTCATAGCTAAGATTTTTAAGTTCCTCCAATAGCAGAGTGCCTCAAAGGTAAGGATTCTTTTTGAATGGGCAAGTGGTATATCCCATTAATTTTCGGATAATCCGCACTTATTTCCCCAAATATCCCAGAAAAGAATCGTCTAACAGCTGTGCAACTTGCGTCTAACAGTTGTTAGACGCAACGTACACGGCCGTTAGACGAAAAGTGCACAGCTGTTAGACGAAAGAAAGGCCGGATAATTATCCCAAGAATAAGGGGAAAACGATTCTTTTTATCCTACCGGTACCCAACATCACCGTTTTTTGTCTAACTTTGCACCCGAAATTAATAAGGTAAAAGTTATGACTCATAATTTGTTAAAAGGAAAGAAAGGGATTATCTTCGGGGCGCTGAACGATATGTCGATTGCCTGGAAAGTTGCGGAAAAGGCAGTTGAAGAGGGCGCGACTATCACGTTGAGCAATACGCCTATGGCTATCCGAATGGGGCAAGTAAACGAACTGGGAAGCAAATTGAACGCGGAAATTATTCCTGCCGATGCCACGAGCGTGGATGATTTGCATACCGTTTTCGCCCGGTCGATGGAAATATTGGGCGGTCCGGTGGATTTCGTGCTGCATTCTATCGGAATGAGTCCGAACGTTCGCAAGAAGCGCACGTATGATGACTTGGATTACAATTTCTTAGAAAAGACATTGGATATATCGGCCATTTCTTTCCATAAAATGTTGCAAACGGCTAAGAAGCTGGACGCAATAGCCGAATATGGCTCGGTTGTTGCTTTGAGTTATGTAGCCGCACAACGTACATTCTTCGGTTACAACGACATGGCGGATGCTAAGAGTTTGTTGGAATCAATAGCCCGTAGCTTCGGATATATCTACGGACGGGAAAAGAATGTGCGAATCAACACGATATCGCAATCTCCGACACCTACCACGGCCGGAAATGGCGTTAAAGGGATGGATCATCTGATGGACTTTGCCAACAAGATGAGTCCGCTGGGCAACGCGAGTGCGGACGAATGCGCCGATTATTGCGTCATGATGTTCTCAGACTTCACCCGGAAAGTCACGATGCAGAACCTGTATCACGACGGAGGGTTCTCCAGCATGGGCATGAGCCTCCGTGCCATGAACCAATACAGCAAGAGTCTGGAAGAATATACCGATGAGAACGGGCATATTATTTATGGATAAATTGGAAATTGAAAATGGAAAGTTGAAAATGCAAAGAGTAACCGTTATCGGAACCTTTTTCAACTTTCCATTTTCAATTTTCCATTTTCAATTTAAAAAGCATGTTAGTCAAGATTTACGAAGAGAACCCCAACCCCAAGGATGTATCTAAGGTGGTAAAGACCCTGCAAGACGGAGGACTGGTCATTTACCCGACCGATACGGTCTATGCTATCGGATGTGATGCCCTGAATGTGCGCGCGGTAGAGAAAATATGCCGGATGAAAGGGGTGAATCCGCAAAAGAGCAACCTCTCCATCATTTGCTATGATTTATCGAATCTGAGCGAGTATGCCAAAGTAAGCAATGCCGCATTCAAGCTGATGAAGAGATACCTGCCCGGACCTTATACATTTATTCTCCCGACAAGCAACGAGCTACCCAAGATTTATAAGAACCGGAAAGAGGTAGGGATCCGCGTTCCGGACAATCGAATCGTACGGACTATCGTCCAGGAACTGGGAAATCCGTTATTGACCATGTCTATCCATGACGAGGAAGATGAGGTTTTGGAATATTCCACCGACCCGGAACTTATTGAGGAGAAATATGAAGGGCGCGTGGATCTGGTCATTGACGGGGGATATGGCGGATTAGAGCCTTCAACCGTTGTAGATTGTACGACCGACGAGTTTACGCTTCTCCGACAAGGCAAAGGAGAAATAAGCATCTGAAAAAGGACTCAAAAAAACTTAGAAACTTATTATATTATGGTAAAACATTTCGTGGGCATAGCTATATGTGCCCTGCTTCTGTCCGCTTGTGGCGGGAAGAAAGCGAAACAGCAAGACGAGACTTCAACGACTTCCGGCAACAAAGTCCAAGTTGAGTGGGCTACATTCAACATGCGTTACGATAATCCGCAAGATAGCCTGAACAACTGGAAGTACCGCAAAGATACGGTTTGCCAATATATCCAGATGAAACATCTGGACATCATCGGGATGCAAGAGGTTTTGCACAATCAGTTGGAAGACCTGAAAGCCGGATTACCGGAATATGCCGCAATCGGCGTAGGCCGGGATGATGGCAAGGAAGCGGGTGAATACTCTCCGTTATTCTATCGGAAAGACAAATTTGATGTGCTGGACAGCAATACGTTCTGGCTCTCCCAATATCCGGATAGCGCAGGATTTATCGGTTGGGACGGAGCTTGTACACGCATCGCGACCTGGGCTAAGTTCAAAGACAAACAGACCGGCAAGATCTTTATGGCGGTAAATACGCATTTCGACCATGTGGGCACGGAAGCACGCCGGCAAAGCGCCCTTTTGATTATCCAAAAAATCAAAAAAATAGTAGGAACTAATCCGGCCGTAGTAACGGGCGACTTCAACGTAAACGAGCAATCGGAGGCTTATCAGACCATCACGACCAACGAGTTCGTATTAAAAGATGCGTATAAGATGACCGATAAGAAAAGCGGCCCGAATTATACCTTCCACGACTTCGGACGATATGCGATGGATCAACGGGAAAAGATTGACTTCATCTTTGTAACCCCGCAAATCAACGTACTGAATACGGAAATCGCCCAAAATCCGGAAACAAAAACCGGCTATTTGAGCGACCATAACCCGCATATTGCTCTTTTGGAGTTCTAATACTCCCATAACGAAGAAAAATCAAACACGGGAACATGGAGGTTCTATTCTCTTGAATCCCAATCTCCAGGCTTCCGTGTTTATTAAGGTTTCCCTACAGGTTTTTATTCCTTCCAAACTACTACGCCGGCAGGTTCCAAAGAAGAACTTCCGATGATGACTTCCGCATTTTCCGGAATATCAACGCTTTGGGTTTCGGAGGTATAGTTTAAAACAATATAAAAACCATCCCTCCATTCCTTTACAACGCCATAAGGCAAATCCTCAACCGCCACGCCGGCTTCTTCATACAGACGTTTCATAACGGCTTTCTCTAATTTCCCGTCATCCGTATCAGCACCGATATAAGTAACAGAACCTTTGCCCAGTTTGTGATGGATAACAGATGCAGCCCCCTTATAGAACTGGTCGGTATATTGCGCCCAAACTTCTGCTTCATCAGTGGGTGTAATGACATCGGCCCAATTATTCCAGCTATAAGTTTCACCTTCGAAAGAAATATGTCCCCATAACTGATCGGGAATATGATCGTAAAACAGACTTTTGATACCAGCCAATCCATGAATAGGAGCCGCTAATGGAGCTTCCCACAATTGAGCATTTCTGTTCTTCTGTCCCGTACGACAAGTCAATACCAAATGACCTCCCTGTCGGACATAATCCGTCCAGCGTCCGACCAATGCGCTATCCAATAACTGATAAGCCGGGGCAATCAGGAACGGGTACTTTCCGAAATTACTCTTTTCGGTAATGACATCGGTGGGAGCGGCAAACCCCTTCAATACATTATAATATTTATGGATATGCGCCATAACAGACCATTGATTGGTCTGTGGCTGAAATTCCATTTCCCAATAATTGTTCATATCGAAAAGCAATCCGGTATGCCGATCGGCCATCGGCTTAGGCATTTGGCTTTGCGGATTATAGGCGGCACGTATCTTCTTGAGTTCTTTAGCCACTTGTACATACTCTTCTCCACCGGGAGATAAGGTTATGCCATCCGTCATGACCATTCCATAGTGATACTGCTCACTTCCCTTTAAGGGTTGACGGAAACGATAATTGCAGACAAACTTTCCCCCTCCGGCAAAGACATGGTAAACCCACATACGAACCGCCCCGGGCTGAGGTTGCGGATTATAAATACCCCAATTTACCTGTCCGGGCTGCAGTTCCATGACTCCGTATGTGTTTCCGGCAAAATTACGGAATTGGTCATTCGGGAAACCTATATCCTCCGGCGTTCCTAATCGAAAGCCCAACGGCCCAATTCCCATTTTGTGCCCGGTCACTAAATAACGGGTATAGGTAGTAAAGTCCAAATGACTCATCCGAATCGGGTCTACACAACTGAATACCGGAATCAGGTTTGTCGTTATCCATTGTTCTTTACGGATATTCCGACGAAGAACATCTGCCTGGAAATTAATGAAACAGGCAGATTCATCCGCTACGAACTGATTCAGATCCAGCATCGCATGAGGATTGGGCTTTTCCGGCACCTCTTGCCAACTGGGCATTCTCACCTGGTCAAAAGTCTGATAGGTCTCGCTCCAAAACGTGTTTCCCCATGTCTCATTCAGATTGTCTATTGTACCATATTTCTCTTTTAGCCAGCTTCTGAATCTTTTTTGCGCATTTTCGCTATAGTCCGTCACGCCATAATGCCCCGGCTCATTATCTATTTGCCATCCGATAACCGCCGGATTGTTTCCGTAACGTTCAGCCAAACGCGAAACAATATTTTCAACATAACGTAAATAACGTTCACTGCTCCATGAAGCATGTTGCCGACGGCCATGTTGAATTTTCACACCATTATCCCGTTGAATCAGAATATCCGGATAATTCTTGGACAACCAGACAGGAGGCGTAGGAGTCGGTGTACACATGATAACTTTCAAACCATATTTATCCGCCAAAGACACCGCCTTGTCCAACCATCCGAAGTCGTATTTTCCTTCTTCCGGTTCTAACATGCCCCATGAAAATTCCGCAAAATGAGTAAATTGGATGCCCATTTCTGACATTCGCTTTAAATCCCGTTCCCATTGGGACGCATCCCATTGTTCCGGATAATAATAAGAGCCCAAAGCAAACAAATCTTCTTTCGGGAAAGAACTTTCTACCGGCGATTGCGCACAAACAGCCGTTGTTATGCACAAACTGATTATTCCTGTTAGTAATTTCATGATTTTATTCAATTAAAAAGATTTATGGATAAAGGTTCTTCGTTTATACCGTAATCGTTAAGTCCATACCACTTGTCTTTTGTGGGAGTCGTCAGAAAAGTTCCGCTCCCCAATAAGTCATTGACAATCGGAGCATCAGATTCCCGCTTAGTCTTCATAAACAGGACGCAATAGTTTCCTTGCTTCACATACCCGAGTTGGAAGGATTCTTCATCCGGATTACCGGATAATCGGCTATCTATTTGAAGCTCTCCGTCTTCCGAGAATTGTATATCCAATTCTACTGAGCAATCATCAGCTATATCTATCCGTAAAGCATTTCGGGTTGAAGATTTCAATACAGCACCTAAGGCACACCATTCATTAACCGGAAGGTGTAAATCGGGCGAAAGAACTGCATCCCATCTTTGCCCTCGAACACGTTGCATTAACGAAAAGTCAAATGGACTTAACAGGTGTGCGGAACGCATGGCACAATTCACAAATGTGAAATTATTGGCTAAATCATGGGCCATCATTGACGGATTTACATCAAATACCCGATACCCCCGCTTGGCTACTTCAATGATGCAATCCGACATTTTTACCTGAAAAGGTGTTTCGGTAAGAGAGTCCCGATAAATAAAAGCCGTACCAAAATTCTTCAGATAGGAATAAAAGATATTTTTATCCAACACCAAAGTCGGATTTTTATCGGATTCTATCACAATGGCACGGTCTATCGTGTCGAAGTAAATTTCGTTGAATAGGAAAAATCCGTCAGATGCAACCCGTATTCCTTCGGTGCTCCTATAATTCCGGTCATATCCATAATCGGCACCTCCCGTGGTATGCATGGAAAGAATATGCACATTATTCAGAAAATGTCCTGCCGACTTAGTGACAATTCCATATTTTGTACTATAAATAAATGTGTTGGAAATCTTGCAATCACAACACGAGTGGTCTATATAAATACCATAAACCTCTTCGTTCGAGGAGATTCCCTGAATAGTAATATTGTCAATTTTCGTATCACTACTTCCGGTTCCCTTGAAATCATCTGTAACGGCTATGCGGATATGCGTTTTCTTTCCTTTAAAAAGGCTGATGCTTCTTAGAGAAACCAATTGCTTGAGACCATTCACCATAATGCCATTGTCTACATTCGAGCAATCAAACATACCACCTTCGATGTAAGAAAAGCGGCGATGGGTCACATCGGGAGTTGACATTTCAGAATAACCGATTTTCAACAAAGCTTCCAATGGAATATCGCTTTTGATTACCGCATTCTTGTCAAACACGATATTGACATTCTTGGTATAATCAAAAGGAAGGACAATGGGTTCGGTCAGATTGTATGTTCCTGCCGGGAAATAGAGCGTTTTCCGATAACTGTTTTTTACCAAATCATTTAATTCCGTTCCAATTTCTGTCCCGTCATTCCGAATCCCATGCTGGATAACAGAAACAATATCTTCAATAGCCAAAAGGGGAAATGATAAGAGAGTGAAGAGTAGCGTAAGATAAAGTTTTTTCATCATCTGCCATTTACTTTAAAAGGATTAAATTGAAAAAATATAGGCATCATTTCACAGCGTTCTTCTGCCCACGAAATGATGCCTTAAAAAGGTTGATTAATATCCAGGATTCTGTTCAACAACACCACCTGATTCAATGATCACCTGTGGCGGAATCGGGAATAAAACCATGTGCTCTTTAGCCGGATAACCTTGACTCAACCCAAATTCAATATATTTATCAAAACGGATTAAGTCCTGTCTACGCCAGCCTTCAAAATACAATTCACGTCCGCGTTCAGCCAATAAAAACTCTCTGAACTTTTCTTTACTGGACTGGATATCCGCAGGAATTGTATAAGTAACGCCGGCACGCTCGGTAATTTGTTTCAGGTAATCCAGTGCTTTAGCGGTAGGCCCATTCAATTCATTTTCAATCTCAGCCAATGACAGAAGGACATCCGCATATCGGAAAGCGACAAAAGGAACATCACCCTTGCTGGCTTCCTCTTTCTGGATAAAATACTTTACAATAATGGCACCATAACTCAACACTGAACCCGGATTTCCATCGCGTGAATAGAACGTACCATCAGGCCCTGTGTAATGATCCGAAAGCCCCTCTTTACGTATGTCATCATCAGCATACGAATCATAGAAGTCCCAACGCATTACGGTTACGCCCCAATAAGGAGTAACTTCTAATCCGCAAACTTCCGCACAATCAGGCGGAATGACATAGAAGAACCATTCGTTAGCCATTTGATCTCCACTGGGCACAGCCCAAACCACTTCATCGTTCTGTTCATTCGTAAATATTTCATGATAATCATCCAACAAACGATATCCCATATCCATCATACTCTCGGCATAAGGAAGAGCTTTATCGTATTGATGATCATTCATATACAACTTCATCAACAGCATAGTAGCCAGACCTTTATTCACTCTTCCCCAATTACCGGTATTATTTGTCTTATCATACAAATAAGGAAGAGCTTCCGTCAGATCCTTAACCATATAATTGAAATATTCCTCTTTGGAAGGACGTGGCTTATACTCGATATCACCATCCAATTCAGCCGGATCAAGTACTACCGGTATCGGGCCGTACAAATCATAGAAACAGAACATAAACCAGGCGCGCAAGCACTTTACTTCCGCGATTAATTCATTCCGGACATCCTCCGGGACTTCAGTCAGTCCGCTCAGCACCTGCAAAATGTAAGTAGCTCTTGTGATATTTCTGCTTAATGTATACGTGGAATACGTATCAAACGCGCTACCCCAGTTGAATTGTACCTGTTGCTGCTCACGGTTAAAGACCTCATCCGTAGTCATTTCAGAAAGTCCTAACCAACCTCCATATCCCGGAGTATAAAGCGGTAAAGCCCAAACGCCGTTACTATCATCGTTGACACCTCCGGAATTACATTTGAAATAGGCGTATAATCCGGTTATCATTGAGCGTGCGTCCTCTTCTGTCTGCGGGAAGTTGGTCTCCGCAAACGAAGAATATACTTTAGAATCAAGATCACACGATGTTGCCGAAAAGAGCAGACATCCGGTCAATAAGGATAATATTATATTTGCTTTCATATCTTTTTTTGTTTAAGTTAGAATGTGATATCAATACCGAAAACAAACGTGTAAGGTATTGGGAACGGTGCCGAGTTTTGTTCCATTTCCGGATCAAGCCCTGCATAATTTGTCAACAATAAGGAATTCTGCAAATCAAAATAAACAGATGCGTTCGAAGCGATTTTGCTATCTTCCAGTAATTTCTTCGGCAAAGTATAAGTCAGCTTGATATCTTTGAATCTCCAATAATGCGTGTTCTGCAAAGAGAAATCATCTGTACCGGATTTATTATTGCCACCCGTTACATCTGTTGCCATGCCCGGCCACCAACCGTCAGGATTGAAAGTCGACCATACATCGTAGAAGTGAGTACTTGTATTTAATCTATCCGGGAAACCTCTCATGCCCCATTGGTCATACGTCTTTTTCCCTAATACACCGTAGGTATCAATGTCCAACCGCCAGTTCTTATACCGTAAACTCGTTCCTAAACCGAAGTAGGCTTTCGGTTCATTATTTCCCAATTTCACGATATCGTTGTCATCCAATACGCCATCCCCGTTTATATCAACATAGCGTTTGTTGCCGACCATAGCATCCGGTTGCAATACCTTACCGTTGGAAGTCCATTCCTGAATTTCTTCTTGCGACTTGAAAATGCCATCGGTCTTCCAACCATAAATCGGGCTCAGATCATCATTATAGTCAATCCATTCCGCAATATCCACTTCCGGATTTCTCTCCACCCAATAAGAGTGGTTATGGCTGATATTGACATAAGCATTCCAATCGAAATCACGTTTCTGCATCAAAGTACCTTTCAAAGAAACTTCAAAACCTGTACTACGGGTCGAACCGATATTTTTTGCCATACGGGCTACTAAATCGGTTGCAGGAAGGGAAGCAAAGTCAAGCAAATCGTTGGCTGTACGCACGTAATAATCCATGCTACCGGACAGACGATCATTGAAGAACGCAAAGTCAAGACCCGCATTGATAGTTACATCTGTTTCCCATTTCAACTCTTTGTTTCCTTTCTGTTTCTGGATAATACCTTTATTCAAAATGTTATTGAAATAATACAACGCTCCGGTAGCCATTCCGTACGTAGTCAGACTATAATTGCCTCCGGTCAGAATACTCTCATTTCCGGATGTACCATAGCCGGCCCTCAGTTTCAAATAGCTCAACGCATTTACATTATCCATAAATTTCTCTTCGGAGATAATCCAAGCACCGGAAACACCGGGGAACCATCCCCATTTATGGTCTTCCGCAAAGACAGAAGAGCCGTCATTACGAAGTGTAGCTCCGATGATATAGCGGTCTTTAAATGTATAATTAAAGCGTCCAAAGAATGACAACTTATTTCTCTCAAAGCGAGAAGAGCCATACGTGGTCTAGTCTACGTCCGATGATAATTCCAGATAATTATTCTCTAAAGCGTCTGACGGGAAATTAAATACCGTTACCGAATAATTATTTCCTGACGTCAAGTAATACCCCGTACCCAATACAGCATTCAAATGATGATCTTTTCCAAACGATTTGTCGAAGGTAAGATACTCTTCAATACCATAATTATTATTGTAGGCATTCGAATATCCACCGAAGTTCTTTTGTGTCTGTTGAGGTAATTGGGATTTGCTCGGTGAGAAAATATCACGGTTCTCATCCGTTTTATCAATACTCAATTGGACATTCGCCTTCAAATAAGGTAAAAACTTTATCTCTAAATTCGGAGCAAACATAATACGTTTGGTCGTTGTCTTATCTTTGATGTAGCTAAACTTCAACGGGTTGGAAGATAAAGCATTTTCCGGTAAAGTCAACTCACCGTTCTCGTCCGTCAAAGAAAGATGAGGCGGGAAATACAACGCCGCGTTCGTCTGGTTCGCTTCATTGGCATTACCACGCCAATGTCCCGTAGACGGGTTATTGGCACCCATATAAGTGTACATACTGGCAACATTCAACTTCACATATTTGCTGAAATTGGCCTCCATATTGATACGCCCGCTCATACGCTGAAGGTCTGAGTTTTTCAACAAAGATTCATGATTGAAATAGTTAAAAGAAGAATAGACCTTGAAGTTCTCCGTTCCCATGGTCATCGTGACGTTATGGTTGTTTATCAAGCCTGTACGGATAATCTCATCAAAATGGTTATAAGACTCGGTCTGGGCATTGATTTGCTCATCCGTATAATAAACCGGCCATCCTGAACTGGGAGCCGGAGTTGGTCCATATGGCGCATAACGGTTATCGTACAACCATTTCTCTTTGGCACTTAAATTGGATACGCGCATATATTCCCATGCGTCCAGCATCTCATAATATTCCCCCATCTTCTGAACAGAGACAGAACCGCTATAAGAAACCTGCGGCTTTCCGCTCCGTCCTTTTTTGGTAGTAATCAAAATGACACCATTAGCGGCAGATGAGCCATAAATAGCTGCAGCACTGGCATCTTTCAACACATCAATGGAGGCGATATCATTCGGATTCAATGTAGCAAGAGGGCTTCTGTCTGAACCATCTCTAAATGAGAAATCCAACAAATTAGAAGGTCCTACCTTAGCGGCTTTATTCGATTCTGAACTGATGATGACACCATCAATTACATACAACGGGCTATTGGAGCCATTCGGAGAAAGGGCACCACGGATATTCACAGACATCCCTGTACCCGGTTGAGCCGAATTTTGCGTAATACTCAAGCCGGCAATTTTACCTTGCAACAAATTATCCGCACTAACGGCATTAGGAGCTTCCAGATCTTCAGCTTTTACAGAAGATATAGCCCCCGTTACGGTTTTCTTCAATTGTGAACCATATCCCAAAACCACCACTTCGTCTATAATTTCCGAATCTTCTTTCAAGGTGATGGATAATGTGTTTTTATTCCCCACATTGATTTCTTGTGAAGTAAATCCAATATAAGAAACAACTAAGGTCGCACCAGACGATACCGAAATACTGAAATTTCCATCAATATCAGTTACCGTTCCATCGGTTGTACCCTTTACTACAATATTAGCACCGACTATAGGATCTCCATTCACATCACAAATAGAACCGGTGATTGTTCTTTTTTGTTGAGTAGCAGACGGAGTACCTGTCGGTTTTGCCGTGATAATAATGTTTTTGTTTACTACTTTGAAATCACAATTCGGAAGTATTGTCGTTAACACATCCAAAATACGGGAGTTTTCAACATTTACAGAGACTGTTTTGTTGGCGTTAATTGCTTCATCGTTGTAATAAAAAGTAAAATCACTACGATTCTCAATTTCTTTCAACACTTCTTTAATGGTTGAATTGCTCATATTCAGGTTGATCGACCTTTCTTGACTAAATGCTTCTGTCGCGGAAACCCTGAATAACATAATGGACAATAGAATCAAGGCTATTTTCATGGCCCGAACGTTTTTTAATGTTAAGAAACGGCACAATATGCCCTTTCCATCTAAATTCTTCATACTTTTACATCGATTTTTATTAGACATTATCGCAAGTCCGCCAAGAGTTGCGATAGATTTTAACTCTCTGATAGGTGAATGTTAGCGCGTTCACCTATTTTTTGTACTTATTCATTCTTTCCCCATAGGCAATCCATTGTTTTTAATGTTAATACTCCTATTTTATTTCGGCATGATATATGCTTTGTCTCCATCTATTTTATATCGAATCGGGATAATCAGACTGATTGCATTCAGCACTTCCTCTATGTTCTCCTGCCGGATTGTAAAAGAGAGATGCGTTTCCGAAGCAAATGGCTCCGGACATTCAATATCCATATTATAGCGTCCTTGCATACTAATAATAATATCCGATAAACAAGCATTATCGAAAGTTAAACGATCTTTTATCCAATCTATATACAAACCGACTTTACTCTTTTCAACGGATATATTTTTCTCTGCTTTTTGATAACTAAACAACTCATTAGGTTGCAAATAAACCGGCTTGTCAATACCTTCCCCAACTATTTTAACACTACCTTCCAACAAAGCCGTATAAATAGTCTCTCCAGAGGTATAGCTATCTACATTGAAATGCGTGCCCAAAACTTCAATGTT
This sequence comes from uncultured Parabacteroides sp., assembly GCA_900547435.1. Lineage (GTDB taxonomy): Bacteria > Bacteroidota > Bacteroidia > Bacteroidales > Tannerellaceae > Parabacteroides. Next base: position 8,210 of record URGO01000044.1, on the reverse strand, counting down.
AATCGCTCCGGCCTGCACGATAAATGGTTTTGACTTATCTTCCTGAACTTCAAAATAAGCCTCGCCTTCCAATTGCACCCGTCTTTCATCACCCGAAAATGCTTCCGGATAAACCAATTTGCTTTCAGAATTGAGCCATACTATTGAACCGTCGGGTAAAGTAAACCGGCCTTTACTACCTTTGGCCGTTATCAATTCTTTCTGAACGAATATATGATTTGCCTGTTGATAACCGACTCTATAACTTATACCTATTAAAAGGAACAATGCTGCCGCTATTCCCATCCAACGCCACAAGAGAGACCTCTTCTTTATTTCTATAGGCTTATTCAGTCGTTCCTGTTCTTGCAGGATGCGATTTCTCAATTTATCCAAAGCTATATCAACCTCCACCTCATTGCCCATCGCTGCATGGCAAGACAACCAAAGGTCGCGGGTCATCATGAAGTCCGATCGATTCCCATCAGATAGTTTCAGCCATTGGAGCAAACACATTTTTTCCTCCATGTCGGCTGATCCATCCAAATAGCGGATAATTATTTCATTAATATCGGTTATCATACTTAATTTTATATCGTCTTTTATAAGTAATACACAAAAAAGTATTTTTACCCTACCTACCTTTATAATTTTTTTGAGGATAAGGATATCAATTCAATATATTCATTAAGAAGAAAAGCCCCAACAAACCTTTTTCCAAAAGATGAGCTTTCAAACCCAACAAAGCCTTGCCGATTTGTTTCTCTACAGCTTTAACACTGATTCCCAATTGTTCCGCGATTTCCCGGTTCTTCAATCCGTAAGTCCGGCTGAGCACGAATATTTTGTGGCATTGAGCCGGAAGCGTTTGGATATAAGATTGTATGGCAGACTTTAATTCTTTCAGCAAAAGACTCTCTTCCGCATTTTGAGCAATATCGGATATATAGAGTTTTAACATATCCACCTCTTGCCCCTGATTCAAAGATGAAATTGTTTGAGGTTGCCGGTTCAATAAGTTGATTGCATGCGTATAAACCGCTTTAAAAAGATAAGATTTGATTGACTCGTCATCGAAACGTATACTCTCATGCCTTTGCCAAATATCCAAGAACACATCTTGTACAATATCTTCAGCCTGATACTCATCGGCAACAAAACGATAAGCATAAGCCCGAAGAGGCTTGTAAAAACGTTTAAATAGAGCTTCTAACGCTTTAAAATCCGGAATACGTGTTTCCCCTGACATGCAATTTAAAGTTTTTTCAACGCAAATATACAATTATTTCTTCTTAATAACAATCCTATAAAAGAAATCTTTACAAAGACAAAACAGACCTTTACGTATAATGAAAATTTTGTATCTTAGCGGACAGAATACATTATTATATCAAACATGAAATTTCACGGATATTTTGCCGGACAACCGGCGGCAATGCAATTTTTTGCTCTTTTACTTTTCCTGTTGGGGGGGAATTTAATTGCTTCTTTTTTAGGATTAGCGATTTTCATGTCGGTTTACGGTACGCAAGCCAGCATAGAACAATATCCCGATATGCTGAGATTGTTTCAGTTCATATCCGCTATCGGTACTTTCTTGATACCATCTCTACTGGTCGCCTGGCTATTCCATCGCAATCCGAAAGAATACCTGCATATAACAAAGATAAATGATTGGACCTCGGTTTTATGGGTATTGGTTAGTATGCTGCTTATCATGCCTCTCATCAATCTGACCGTTTATTGGAACGAGTCCCTTTCTCTCCCGGAATGGTTAGCTCCGATAGAAAATTGGATGCGCCAACAAGAAGACACGATGCAGCATTTTACGGAGATATTGATACATGGCGACGGATTCTTCCCATTGCTATCCAACCTGATTGTCGTAGCACTTACGGCTGCTATAACCGAAGAATTCCTATTTCGCGGGGCCTTATTAGGCATTATCGGAAAATGGATTCACAATCGTCATGTCGTAATCTGGACCGTAGCCATTCTATTCAGTGCATTCCACCTGCAATTCTATGGTTTCATCCCGCGTATGCTTTTAGGAGCCTATTTCGGTTATCTCTTGGTTTGGAGTAAGAGCATCTGGTTGCCTATATGTGCCCATTTCTTCAATAACGCCATGAGTGTCCTTGTCATGTCCGATAGCTCTTTGCAAAAATATGAATTGCTTACCGGGGAAGTTTCAGAAGCAAATGCCGGTGAACTTATATTACCGGCGGTCATCGGAATCCTCCTCTTTTTCCTGGTTGTCAAGAAACTGAAATCACAAATCTTTCTTTCGCAACACGAAGTCCTTTCCTAAATATTTCTCGCGAACGATTTCGTTTTCCGCCAATTGCTCCGCAGTACCCAGGAAAAGGACTTTGCCTTCAAACAACAGATAAGCCCGGTCACAAATACTGAGCGTCTCATATACATTATGGTCGGTTATCAGGATACCGATATTCTTATGACGCAAACGCGCAACAATAGTTTGGATATCCTGAACGGCAATCGGATCGACCCCCGCAAACGGCTCGTCCAGCATGATAAACTTCGGATTAATCGCCAGGCAACGGGCAATCTCAGCACGCCGGCGCTCGCCTCCGGAAAGGCGGTCTCCCAGATTCTTCCGGACCTTCTGCAATCCAAGCTCGGCTATCAGGCTTTCCAGCTTCTCCTGTTGCTCCTCTTTGGTCGTATCGGTCATCTCCAACACAGAGCGGATATTATCTTCGACCGTCATTTTACGGAAAATAGATGCCTCTTGAGCCAAATAACCTATCCCGCACCGGGCACGCTTATAAACCGGAAAATTGGTAATCTCCATATCATTCAGGAAAATCTTTCCTTCATTAGGCGTAACCAGGCCTACCGTCATATAGAAAGTTGTTGTCTTGCCCGCACCGTTCGGTCCCAACAAACCGACAATCTCGCCCTGCTTCACGTTGATGGATACATGATTCACCACCGTCCGCGCACGGTATTTCTTTACCAAATCTTCCGTTCGAAGAATCATTTGTTGCTCTTCCGCCATAAATGCCTATACTTTAACTTAAAACTAAAAAACTCACTGGCCAATAAACTTACCCAATCATGCTTTGACCGGTGCAAAGATAAATCAAAAACCGTCAATCTTCGCTTTTTTCAGCAAAGGAACAGAAATATTTTCAAAATAGGAAATTGAAATACGGGATATTTACGTTACCTTTGCCCGTTCAACATAGAAAACAGGTAGAAAATGATTATAAAAGCATTACACCAAGTAGGCGAATACATGCTCTTGATGAAGAAATGTATCACCATTCCGGACCGTTGGAGCATGTTTTTCAAACAACTAATCAAGGAAATCTACAAATTAGGCGTTGATTCGTTGTGGATTGTCATTATCATCTCCATTTTTATCGGTACGGTTATCGCCATTCAGATTTCATTAAACATCACCTCTCCGCTGATTCCTAAATTCACCATCGGCTATACCACGCGCGAAATCATCCTATTGGAGTTCTCGTCCTCTATCATGGCGTTGATTCTTGCCGGAAAGGTAGGAAGCAACATTGCATCCGAGATTGGGACTATGCGTGTTACCGAACAAATCGATGCCATGGAGATTATGGGGGTCAATTCCGCCAATTTCCTGATATTTCCCAAGATGGTAGGTATGATGATATTCATCCCGGTATTGGTTATCTTCAGTATGTTTACCGGGATTCTGGGCGGTATAGCGGCAAGTTATTCATCAGGAACAAACATGACTCCGGCTTCTTTTGAATTCGGATTGCAATTCTATTTCAACCAGTTCTACATTTGGTATTCCATTATCAAATCGGTGGTTTATGCTTTCATTATCTCTTCGATAGCCGCCTATTTCGGCTATAATGTCAAAGGCGGAGCTTTGGAAGTAGGTAAGGCAAGCACCAATGCGGTAGTAATGAGCAGTATTATGATTCTGCTGGCCGATTTAGTATTAACCAGTATAATGTTGACGTGATAGCACCATGATTGAAGTTAAAAATATCATCAAATCGTTCGAAGGCCGTACCGTCCTGAAAAACATCAGCGCGGTATTCGAGAATGGAAAGACCAATCTGATTATCGGCCGAAGTGGTTCGGGTAAGACCGTCCTGATTAAGAATATCATCGGACTGATGCGTCCCGATAGCGGACAGATTCTTTACGATGGAAGAGACCTGACCTCGATGGGGAAAGCCGAATTGAAAGCTCTACGCAAAGAGATGGGGATGCTATTTCAAGGCTCCGCCTTGTTCGATAGTATGACCGTGCTGGAAAATGTCATGTTCCCGCTGGACATGTTCTCCAACGATTCGTCCAAGGAGCGGCGCAAACGGGCGGAGTTCTGCTTGGAGCGCGTCAACCTGTCGGATGCCGGCCATCTTTATCCTTCGGAAATCAGTGGAGGTATGATGAAACGTGCCGCCATCGCACGGGCTATCTCCTTAAATCCGCAATATTTGTTTTGCGATGAGCCTAATTCCGGGTTGGACCCGAAGACCTCGTTGGTCATTGACGACCTGATTCATGACATAACCGTCGAGTTCAACATGACCACCGTTATCAACACGCACGACATGAACTCGGTGATGAATATCGGGGACAACATTATTTTTATCCGGGAAGGGATCAAGGAATGGGAAGGCAATAAGGAGCAAGTCATCACTTCGGACAACAAGGCATTGAATGACTTCATCTTTGCATCTGACCTTTTCCGGAAAGTCAAGGAGGTAGAAGAAGAGGAGTTGAAGGAAGGGCATAAGATTTAATCAACAATTGACAATTAGCAACTAATAATTTTGAATATGAATAAACTACGGACTTTTCTCTTTTCATTAATGATGCTTTTATGTATAACTGCATCGGCAGAGCAACCTAAAAGAATAATCATCGTTAACGGCTATTTTTTTAACGAATTACCCTCTGCAATAAAAAAGGATGCCACACCACAGGATATAAAGCTGTTTTTTATTGAAACACCCAATGAAACAAAAGCAATCTGTATGTATTCTCCCTCCATTAAACTTTCCGAAGAATCTCTCCGATATGCGATTCCGGTAGAAAAAGTCAACGAAGGAGATGAACTTCTACGTCGGTACAACGAACAAAAAGAAAAATCACAAAGCCTCAGTTTCACAATGGGAACCTCAGATCCGCTCATAAAGGTCGGGGACAAATTTCCTGATTTCTCCGCAAAAGATATTACAGACAAAATATGGACTCATGAAGATGTAAAAGGCAAGGTTATGGTGCTCAACCTATGGTTTACCGGATGTGGTCCTTGCCGTAAAGAAATGCCTGAACTTTCCACTTGGAAAGATGAAATGCCCGATGTAATGTTTTTCTCATCTACTTATGAAACGGCTGAAATAGCGAAACGTGTTCTCGACAAAGTTCATTTTAACTGGATTCCTCTCGTAAATGATACTCAATTTCATAAATTTATAGGTAATAATGGGTATCCTCTTACTATTGTAGTTGACAAATCCGGGAAAATTGCAGCTTTTGAATATGGCACTTCTCCAGAACAAAGAGCATCTTTGAAAAATAAAATCTCGGAACTTAGATAAGCATATTTTTTAATAACTGACATGAAAAACATAATCAAATTATTCGGATTCTTTGTGATTGGCGGGCTGGTTGGCGGACTCGGGACATTAGCCATCATATGCCTTTTCGGAGACAAGAGCTTTGCCGAAATAGGAGAAAAGTTGCTTTCGACCCATTGGGGAACCATCCTTTTAGAAATCCTGAAAGCGTTTGTTTTTCTGGTTATTGCCATTTACCTGCAAATCATCCTGCACGAATGCGGACACCTGCTATGCGGACTTTTCTCCGGCTATAAATTCGTTTCGTTCCGTATCTTCAACTTTACCTTTATACAAGAAAAGGGCAAATTGCGCGTCAAGCAATTCGATATTGCCGGGACCGGCGGGCAATGCCTGCTCTCTCCGCCCGACCTGCCCGTTGACAAAACGCCCGTGGCCCTGTACAATCTGGGCGGAGTACTGATGAACCTGTTTGTTTCTTTGCTTGCCTTAGGCTTATGGATGACTTTCTCATGGACATTCTGCCTTTACCTTTGCATTTTCGGGTTCCTATTCGCTTTGCTCAACGGGATTCCCCTCAAAATGGAAGGAATCGGGAGTGACGGATATAACCAACTCCTTTTGCACCGCAATCCATCCAGCAAACAAGCGTTATTGATGCAATTACGTATCAACGCGCGGATTCAGGCGGGAGAAGTTCCTTTGGACTTACCAGAAGAATGGTTCAGCCAAGAGGAACCGGATTACAAAGATTCTTTGCAAATAGGTTATTATTTGATGACCATTTTGCGCCTTCAGGATGCACGTCAATGGGAAGCCGCCTATCACTTGTTGAGCAATGCGTTGAAGCATCAACGGGAGATAATCGGCATATTCGTGAAAGAAATCAGTTGCGAGTTGCTTTATACGAGCTTACTATTAGGCAAAACCGAGGAAGCACGTCGGTTATATACGGATGATTTGAAGACCTACATCGACCAGTTCAAGAAATATTCCTCTACCAAACAACGCCTTCTCTTCGCCATAGCCCTCTATCTGGAGAACAATCCGGATAAGGCCCGGGCGATTTATGAGGAGGTAAGCCTCAGACAAAAGAACTATCTGATGCAGGGAGAAGTCAAGATGGATTTGAGATTGATGGAAGAGTCGCTAAATGACAAAACGTCAAATTAGCCCCCGAATACAGCCCGTTTTTCAGGCCTGCGTACAGATTTTTCCGGGAGATGCCTTTCTCAACGAGTTAAGAAAGCGTTTTTTTGAATTAAAAAACTGCATTACAAATATTTATAAGCAAATTTATTCATTCGAAAAAATCTTCATTTTAGAAGAATTCAAAGGGTATTTGGACAAAAATCCGGGGTATTTTTCTCCAAACAAAGGATGTTTTCGAGCAAATATCCGATAATCCGGGAGAAATATAGGCATCTTTTTCGCAAAAGATAGTAAACTTTAAGACGAAAGCTGGTATCCTTTGGAGGAAAACATAGACATAAACCGGAGCAAATCCGGGCATAAAACGAAGAAAAACTCCCCTATTCCACTCTATTTTGAAGAATTTGCCTCAAACAGGCGTTAGCCCAAATCCGAAAAACAGAACAAAAAGAAAGCCAAACAAGCAGAAACCAACCCAAAAGACAAATCCGAGAAGGTCTACAAACTATCCGAAAATTCATTATCTTTGCACACGGATGAATAAGAGTATAAACATAAACAAAGAGAGAACTATGCACAAATTGGGAGTACTCATCGGGCTGTTGTTGGCGTGCCTTTGCCACTTGGATGCACAAAATCGGTTGCGTTTTGTGGTAGATAAGGAGGGAAAACTTTATGCCATCCCTACCGAGACTTCCTACGAGATAAAGATTCCGGAAGTAACCTATAAGAGCTACATCCCCATCACCGAATTATCCCGCCTACTCTCGGAACGTTATACGGATATCTACCGGAAATATGCCGAAATTGCCGAACAAGAACAGGTATTCGGTTTCCTGCCCGCCAATGAAGCGGACCGCCCGATGAACATGAACACGCTCTCGGCGGCATATCGCCCGTTTTTCAATCCATACACACCCATGCTTCGCCGCATGAATCCGATGGCATTGGATTATGACGAATATTATTTCCATCCGATAACCGACAATACCCTGTTGATGGTCAACGGAACGCAGGAGACCTGGCCGGGCGCCGGAGGGGTAAACGAAGTGAACCTCTCGATCACCCACCAGATAGGTGCGGTCTCCCTAACCGGCGGAGCTTTTGCCGGACGTTTCTTTACTCCGTTCACACCGAATGCGGCCCTTTACGGAGGATTCCACGCCATGGCGCATTATCAGGTAACCGACTGGATGGCACTCAAGGCTTGGGGCTCGTATGCCTATTACGGAAGGAACAAGGCCGACCCGTTTCTGGTCATGAACCCGGCATTGAACCGCGTCAACGTAGGCGGAGCCTTGGAATTCAAGATTGGGGATAACGCCGGATTCGGTATCGGGGTAAACTATCAACACGACCCGTTCCGGGGCAGGATGCGTCCGCAATATATCTTTTATCCGGTCCATACCGGTACCTTTTTCGATAACATAGGCTTTCAAATTCGATAAAATAAGTGAAGAATCCAAATAGAAACGCAACGATTCGTTAGCAAACAGGATAAAAACTCATCGGTCGGGGAACGCCGCGCGG
>URGO01000043.1 GCA_900547435.1 uncultured Parabacteroides sp. | reverse complement strand
TTACTAAAAGGTATAGTAGGCGGAATTGCCTGCTTGGTGATGGGGACCTCATGCGATGTAGAGCCGACGTTTTATTCTCAAGTAGTTCCGGAAAACTTCTATACTTCACAAAATGCCGTATGGCAGCGTTTCAATCGTCCGTTCACCCATTGGCGCTGGACAATTGGAGAAGATAGAGCACGCTGGGAATTACAGGAATTAGGAACGGACGAAATCTGCGTGCCGACTCGTGGTAGCGACTGGTATAACGGTGCGGTTTATCAAAAAATTCATCACCATGAGTTTACGGAAGACATGGTCAGCATAGAAGGCGGATGGAAGGAATTCTCAATGGGTGTTTCTTTGACATGGGACGCCTTGGAAGATATCCGTAATGTTGACTTTGATGCATTGAAATTTGAGGAGGGAACGTTTGAATCTATGGAGGCGCAATTGAATACCTTGGCAGCTCATTTCTATTTGGACGGTCTGGATATGTTTGGAGGTGTGCCTTTGTATACACATACGCAAGGAGACATGAAGCCTCGTTCAACAGATGTAGAGACATTCAATTTTATTGATTCGTTACTGGATGTTTCTATTCCCAATCTACCTATAAAGACCGAATTGGGAGCTATGGAAACCAACGTTATCCACCGTGCGGTTGGCGCAGCTTTGAAAGCGAAGCTCTATTTCAATGCCAAAAACTACATCGGTCAGGAAATGTATAGCGAAGCGGCTCAAATCTGTCAGGACATTATCGATGGAGTATATGGCGAATATGCATTGGCTACGGACTGGACCAATATTTTCGGTTGGGGAAATGAAACTTGCCCGGAAATCATTTGGACGGTTCCGAGTGAGAACGCAAAAATGGAAAGTGACGGATGTTTCTGGGGCTTCACTGTCCCGTACAACTTCAAGGATTTCTTAGGTGGTTTGCAAGATTCAGGATCGGACAATGGTTGTTGCCTGCTTCCAAGCCGTGATCCGGAAGGTAATCTGTACACGTACAAATTAGGCAATATCTACGAAGATTTTCATGATAAAGATGTCCGTAAACAGGAATATGTCTATGAAGGCGACCGCAAATACAGAGGTCTGTTTATTGTCGGCGAGTTGATTAATCCGGAAAATCCCAATTGGATATGTACTGGCTCTCGTGAATATATTGGCCAGCCGTTAACTGTAGTAGACCAGATTGCCTATTTTGCAAAAGTAGGAGAAGGCAAAGAGTATAGTAGTGTATCTGAATTGGAATCAACGATTGCAACCGCGGAAGAGAACTCCGGAGTTCGTTTGATGAAGCGCAGTCCACGTCCGAATCAAGATGAATATAAGGAGAAAGGGAATCCGGATATCCCTGTGATTCGCTTATCCGAAATTTATTATATGTTAGCTGAATGCAAGATGCGTGCAAATGACAAACAAGGTGCAGCTGATTTGATTAATACCGTTCGCTTGCGCTATTTTGAGGATGGTGTAGATCCGGATCCTGTAACTGCAGCTAACTTGGATAAATACCGCATGTTGAAAGAATGGAAACTGGAATTCTTGGGAGAAGGTCGTCGCCGCACAGACTTAGTTCGGTGGGATGCTTACGTGACAGAAGATTGGTGGGATCATAAAGCGACAAATAATCCTAACCTAAATCGTTTCCCGATACATTATAATGTGATTGGCGCAAACAATTTAATAGAATAGAATCCGGGATATGGTGGGAATTAATAGATAAGCAAAATGTTACAAGAGGTCGCCCGTTAAGAGGCGGCCTCTTGTTGTATAATACTATAAACGCTTTTTTCATTTTTCAGGAATTGTATATATTTTCCCATTAGCTTCCACTGTATCTTCCATCTGACAATTCACGAATTTGTTTAAACTCTTTTCTAATTAAGATAACTTTGCTTTTGTGATATTTCATATTGCTATCTATGTTATGGCTGTATATGGTTGGAGGAAAATATACTTTTATTTTCTTTCCAGGGTAATTCTTTTGTATAAACTCAATGGGAGGAAGTAGATCGCTATCACCACTAACCAAAATAATCACATCTGTTTTATCTTGAAAACAATCGGCAATCATTCTAATGGAAATATTCACATCTGTTTTCTTTTCTTCCGGTCTGATTATGGTATATTTGCAATTAGGACAAGTGATTTTCTTCTCTAAATATTTTCCTCGTACAATTTCGAATCGTTCTCCATTCAATCCTTTATTAGCATTAAGGAATGCGCTTTGGCGACTGCTTTTATCTTGATTTAAAGGTGAAGCCGTAAAATAAATAACCTTGATCAGTTCTTGATCTTCTCCTAAAAACATCTCGAAAAATTTCACTAAATTTACCCAATAGGCTTTAGCCCAAGCTGGGGCAACTCGCCTCTTAGTCCTTAATCCATAGTAAAAATTAAATCCGTCAATATAGACTGTTACTCTTGCCATAAAATAAATGATGTTATAAAAAAAGCTACCATTGAGGTAGCTTATAACCATTCAAGAAAGAATGGCGGTTCTTTAATTATGATATAAAGATAAAGCATGTTTGGAAAATAGGCAAATAAAAGAGGATTTTTTTGGAACATCTCCCATCTCCCGTCTGTATGAAATCCTGTATGAAATCTTGTATGAGATCCCAGATCGGGTTACCAACGCGACGATACGAGTCAATCATCTTTTGTTTTTGTAATATCTCTTGCTCATCCCAGCGGAAAGTCCTACTTTTTCTTGCAACAAATAAAAAAGTAGTCATTTGCAATTGATTATATAAATACATTTTGTATTTACGAAAGTGATACCATCTTTGGTAAAATAGGCATTTTGATACAAGGCGGAAGATGTGTTTGTGTTTACTACTTTTTCTCTGAAGAAAAACGTTTTCTTTATTCTGCTGGTGCAGAATCCCACAGATTATCCGTATATTTGCATAATATCTCTCATGCGAAAGATTAATAATGACGATTATGATTAAAAAATTATATCTAAAGAGTTTCACATGCTTTGAAGAATGCGATTTTGCGTTCTGCGGAGGTATAAATGTTTTGATAGGCCGTAACGGTACCGGAAAAACTCATATAATGAAATGTCTTGCGGCTTCCATGAAGGCTAACTCTCTTTTTTCGCAGTCAACCTCTAAAACAAAGGATAAATTCGGCGATTTATTCACAGAAAAACTCTTAGGTTATTTCAAGCCAGACACCTTAGGACATTTGGTATATAAATATGGTTCAGGCTCTGCATATGTAAAAATCGAGCTGGAATCTGGAGAACTTGCTTGTACTTTTAGTGAAAAGGCATCATTGGCAAAGTCTGACAACAATACTTATATAGACCAGCCACATTTCATATATATTCCTCCAAGGGAAATGTTTTCGCTGTTCGAAGGATTTATAAGTTTGTATGAAAAAAGAGAAATTTCATTTGACGAAACTTATCTTGATTTGGCAAAAGCCATGGATGTAGCTCCCTTGAAGAATGAAGCCTTAAAAGAAGTACAGGATATGCTTGCCCCTGTGTTGAATAAGTGGAATATAAGTGTGGTGAGAAAAGGAAATCGCTTTTATGTAATCGACGATGGAAAGGAGTACGAAGCTCATTTGGTAGCAGAAGGATTACGAAAGATGGCTACTATATTATATCTCTGTATCAATGGAGAGTTGAAGCCGGGGAGTGTCTTGTTTTGGGATGAACCTGAGTCAAACATGAATCCAACCTTGATTTCAATTATAGTAGATCTCCTTTTGGAATTGGCAAAAAAATATAAAGTACAGCTATTTGTATCCACGCATGATTATCTGCTGTCACACAAGTTGTCAATGATGGCTGAATATGCTCCGGAAGAAAGTCCGGAAATACGTTTTTTTAGCTTGTACAAGACAGAGCACCATGTGGAAGTTGAGGTGGCTGACAAACTAATAGATGTGACTCATAATCCAATATTGGATGAATATTCGGCATTTTTTGATTTGGAAAACGAATATATGAATAAACATAATGAAAGAATTTAATGAAAGCGGACTTCTGTTTAAATTCAACGATCAATGGGACGTATTTCAATTGGATAAGGAGGCTGATTATCGAGAAAAGATTTGTAAACAAGTACCTGAAACAAAATGCATAGACTTTATCGGATTCAATGAAAACCAACAGATTTTACTATTTGTGGAAGTAAAGTCTTTCAGAGGCTATAGTAACCGTACAAATAAACAACGTCTGACCGGTGAGAATGATGATATTACGATTGAAGTAGCTCAAAAGATCAGAGATTCTTTGGCTACAATAGTAGGGGGTGCAAGACGTTCGACAAACCTATCTGGTGTGTGGAGAAAATATGTGAATCACCTGAATAAGGGAAAGACTCTGAAAGTGATAGCCTGGGTAGAGTTGGATGTCTCGATGGAAAACCTTCTGAAACGAGCAAATGTCAATATAAATGTCCGAAGGAATGAACTAAGAAAACGCCTTACATGGCTTACTTCAGACGTACAGATCCTGAATACAAAAAATTACAATAACGAGTTGGAAGGCGTGGAAGTGTTTGATGTTTCTCTTGCTCATCCCGGCGGAAAGCCCTATCTTTGCACGCCGTAATAGAAGAGAAAGAATGCAGCCATTTAGTCGACGATATGAGTTGGTTACGCCCGTCATGGCAGGATGTTTGCTGGCGGTTAGTCTGGTGCGCTGGATTACCGGATATGTACGTTCGCTGGGGTTTCCGATTTATGAAGAGGTGCGTGCGATGCCGCTATGGAATGCGGTATGCCAACACTTGCAGGATAAGGGAATGGCTTATTTGACGGGTGCGGCAGGAATGTGTGCCTGCGCTTTTCTGATACATCGGGCGAACTATATTCTGATACTGATTCGCGAAAAGACGTTGTTGCCGGTATTGTTGTATATGCTTTTTATAAGTACTCACGATGATTTCATCCCGCTTCGTTCGGCCTCGTTTGGAACTGTTTTCCTGATTTTAAGCATCTATTTTATATTCAAGACTTATCACGACACGGAAAATATGCGCGATCCGTTCAATGCCGCATTGAGTTTAGGCATTGGAAGTCTGTTTTGGGTACACATTCTGTGCTTTCTTCCATTTGTGTGGTATGCCCAATATAAGTTCCGTTCTTTAACGATTCGTTCTTTTTTAGCGACCCTTTTGGGAATAGGTGTTGTGTATTGGCTGGTATTGTTTTATTGTCTTCCGAAAGCCGATTATACCTTATATGAGCAGTTGTTTTATTCCTTTTCCTTTATCCCGTTGAAGTTTGTGAAATATGAATGGGCGGATTGGCTGTTCATCCTTTGTCTGATGGGGCTGACCGGACTTTCGGCAATGAATATATTCGCGCATGAATATGAGGATAATCTCCGCACGCGCGAATACCTGTTTGTGCTGATTCTGATAGCGTTCGGCGCGTTCGCGTTTCATTTTGTCTATGGACAATCGGCAGAAGAGTTTCTGATGATTACTTGCGTTCCGTCATCCATTTTGATGGCACATTACTTTACGGTGGTACGCAATCGTTTGAACTTCTGGCTGTTTTATGGTATATGTATGTTGTTAATCAGTATGTTTTTGATAAGAATATGGAGCTTTTAATTGAATATGGCTATATTGGCGTTTTCATCGCGGCCTTTTTAGCGGCCACAATACTTCCATTCAGTAGCGAAGTGGTACTTACGGGTGCTCTGCTTGCGGGTGCTGCTTATATGCCCTGTATGATTGCGGCGACATTAGGAAATTTCCTCGGAGGAATGAGTTGCTATTGGTTAGGAATGCTGGGCAAAGTGGAATGGATAGAAAAGTATCTGAAATTAGACATCACCAAGCTCAAGAAGGTACAGGAATGGATACAGAACAAAGGTTCGTGGATGGGCTTTTTTGTTTTCTTGCCGGGTATCGGTGATTTTATAGCCGTGGCGCTGGGATTCCTCCGTGCGAATGTGTGGATTGTTGCCATCTCCATGTTTATGGGGAAAGCGATACGTTATTGGGTGTGGATGGAGTTTGTCTATAAGGTGCAGGAGTTTTTGTAAGCGGTTGGAAGTTGGAAGTTAGAAACAGATTTGAATATATAATCAATATTAGCTAATTTTGCGGCATAAATAGAAAAATCGAGATGAATGAGAATCTGAAAATTTCAAACAGGCAAGTAATCCTTCGGGAGATAAAGGATTATTGCATGATAGCCCTGTCGATGATCTTATATGGCGTAGGGTGGACTTTATTCTTGCTCCCGAATGATATAACCACCGGAGGAGTTCCGGGTATTGCTTCTATTGTTTATTTCGGGACCGGATTGCCGGTGCAATACACTTATTTTACCATTAACGTCATCTTATTGCTGCTCGCCCTGAAGATTTTGGGCTTTAAATTTACCATCAAGACTATCTTCGCGGTTTTTACCCTGACGGCTTTTCTGGCAATTATCCAGAAGTTGGCTCCGGAGGAACCTCTTTTGCAGGACCAACCTTTCATGGCTTGCCTTTTAGGGGCGACTTTTTGCGGAAGTGCCATCGGATTGGCTCTGTCTTATAATGGAAGTACGGGCGGAACGGATATCGTAGCCGCTATTATCAATAAATACCGGGATGTATCGTTGGGAACAGTGGTCCGGATGTGTGATATGGTGATTATAACCTCCAGCTACTTCGTTTTGCAAGATTGGGAAAAGGTGATTTACGGTTATGTAACTTTATATGTAAGCAGCTTTGTGCTCGACCAGATTGTTAACGGCAGTCATCAGTCCGTCCAATTCTTTATCATATCCAAACATTATGAAGAGATAGCCAGCCATATCACCAAAGATATGCATCGGGGTGTCACTATTCTGGATGGGACCGGTTTCTATACGGGAGCCGGCGTGAAGATGCTATTCGTCCTGGCAAAGAAGCGTGAATCGAACTATATCTTCCGACTGATAAAAGATATCGACCCTAACGCATTTGTTACTCAAAGTAATGTCAAAGGGGTTTATGGAGAAGGATTTGACCATATTAAGGTGCGATGATTAAAAAAGAAACAAGTTAACAAGTAGACAAGACGCATACATATAGAACTATTTCTTGTCTACTTGTTAACTTGTCAACCCAAAAAGAAACTTAGGCAAGTGTTTCCTTGATAATTTCTCCTACGGTAGGATGTGGGAAAACAAAAGACTGGATCTCGTCTGCTTTCATGCTCTTTTCGATGGCGATTCCGGCGATGACAATCAATTCGGATGCAGGATTGCCCAAGAGGTGCGCGCCAATCAATACATTGTCTTCCGATAAAATCAACTTGCATACCCCATTGCCCAGCTCATTCTCGGCTACAAACCGACCGGAGAAAGCCATCGGGATTTTCTTTACCTGATAGGCTGTTCCGCTTGCCTGCAGTTCTTCTTCTGTCTTGCCTACTCCGGCTATTTCCGGATTGGTATAGACTACACCGGGAATAGCCCGATAGCTCATCGGACGATTCTTTCCTAAAATATGATCGATAGCCACTTCTGCTTCACTGACCGCGGTATGCGCCAACAGCGAGAATGCCGTTATGTCTCCGCAAGCATAAACGTTCGGCAGAGAAGTCTGCATGTATTCGTTGACCTTTACACCATGGCGGAACGGTTCGATAGAGAGGTTCTCCAATCCGAATCCTTTTGTTACCGGTCGGCGGCCTACGCTTAACAAGACTTTATCGCCCTGCAACGTAAAGGATTCCCCATCCTTCTCGACACGCACTTCCGTGCCATGGATAGCCGTTACTTTATGGCCTAAGTAAAACTTCACGCCCCGTTTGGCATATTCGGCTTGTAACATAGCCGAAAGCTCTTTGTCCATCGGACCCAATATCTTGTCCAACATTTCCACGACATGCACTTCGGTACCCATGCTGTTGAAGAAGGAAGCAAACTCCATGCCGATTACCCCACCTCCTATAATCACAATCGATTTCGGTAATTCTTTGCTTTGCAGTGCTTCCCGGCTGGTCCAATAGTCGGTTTCTGCTAAACCTTCGATAGGAGGAATCACTGTTTCTGACCCTGTACAGATCAACAGGTGGGAAGCCTCATACGTGTTTTCTCCGCAAGTAATCGTGATAGTGCCGTCATCGGCTCTACTTTGGATGAAAGCCTCTCCGGTGATTATCTCAACGCCGCTCTCTTTCATCTTCATGCGTATTCCGGCGGTCAGCTTTTTGACTACCTTGTTCTTCCGGGCAATAATCTTGGCATAGTCGAATGTCGGATTTTCGGCACTGACCGCATACTTCGACGCGTGTTTGATCGTATCGTATGTTTTTGCCGAATAAAGGAGTGTCTTGGTAGGCACACATCCTTCGTTCAGGCAAACCCCGCCTAAGGCGTTCTTTTCAAACAAGAGGGTTGACAAACCACCCTTGGCTGCTCTCTCGGCAGCTGTATAACCGGCAGGTCCTCCGCCGATAATTGCTACATCATATACCATCGTTAATTTGTATGTTTGGATTAATTTCAATCAATTTGTTCAGAAATGCGGGTGCATCTTATTATAATATGCCGGATTCCTTTATCTGAATCCCCGGATTGATTTTACGCAGGCAACGTACAAACTCCTTTTTGTCTTTCGGGGAAATCAACAACCACTGGAGATTACCTTTATAAATAATAATACGGTCTAACGAAAGCGCATAACTGGAGACCGGCATTGCCGTAGCTTCGATAGCCGAGATGTCTTCCACTTTGATTCTCTTCTCCGGGAAGATGCTGCAATGTACTACCAGATAACCGTCAGCCGTGATGCGATACCAGGTCGTCAGCAACATATGCACAAGCATCATCGTTACCAACAAAGAGGTTATCATGATTAAAGGGGTGGCGCCCGAGACGAATGCCAGTATCGTAATTAATGCCATGACTAATAGAGTACCGTGATACCACCAGCCCACTTTCGATTTGAATTCTCTATCCATATATTTTTAGTTTTAATGTGAATGCCCGCAAACGTTCATGCTAAGAGACGAGTTGACAAGCTAACAAGTTGACGAGACGCACATATATAAAATATCCCTTGTCTACTTGTAGCCCTGTACCCTTGTTTCTAACAACAATAAGAGCTTCGCGAATATTCGTAATTCGGGGTGCAATTTACGAAAAGAATTTGGAGAAAAAAAGTAACCCTTGCATTTACCTGCATCGCGCAGCCAAATACAAGGGGATAAGTTTTGATTAAGCACTAACTATGTTATGAGAAAAAGAGTTTATTGAAAAACCTCTATAAACTTATCTTTTACTTTTTCTTTTTTCTTAATTGCCATTATTGAATCACTCGTTTTATTATTAATCTGCTGATACAAAAATAGAGTGATTGCAAGCTGGTTTTATTTTTGATAAAGAAAATATAAATAGAATAATTGGTCATTTGTTTGATTGATAACTATTTAAATATTTTTAATAGGGTAAAAATATAAATAAAAACAAGGATTTATTTGATGCAATAATTGCTTATATAAAAGAAAATTCCTACTTTTATCCCGAAAAATAAGCCTATGGACAACCGATTTATCCTATATCTGCTTCTTCTCTTTTTCTCGTCTGCCGGCATTTCCGCATCCACATACGAGACGGCCGAGAGTATGCTGAAGCAATTGGACGGTATCATCAATAACCGGAAAATCTATGACGCGCAAAAAGAACAAAAGCTAAACCGCTTGAAAGAATCTATCCCTCTGGCGGGAAATGATTCCGTGCGTTATCAGATTTATGATCGTTTGTTCAATCAATATTACAATTACCAGACCGATTCGGCCATGAACTATGTGAACCTGAAGAAGCAACTTGCTCCTCACTTGCCTTGGGATTGCATGAATGATATCCGGATGGACCAGGCTCTGCTTTTTTCTACGATGGGTATGTATAAAGAGGCGATAGAGTCTTTAGAGGCGGTCGAGCGTGAGAACTTGACTTCCGAACAGATTGAACGTTATCTGCAAATGTATAATTTCATCTATTATTTAGTGGCCGAGTATGCTCTTACGGCTGAGGAGCAAAACAAATATGCCAAGGCCGCATACGCGTATAGCGATACTCTTCTGGCCCTCTATCCGAAGGATAGCCCTACCTACCAGAGGGCGTTGGCGGAACGTTTTACGGTCCAGAAAAAATACAGCGAGGCAATAGCTGTGTTGGAAAATATCCCGGCCTCCTACCAGACCGGTCATCTGAAAGGCATAGTGGCTTATGACCTGGCTTTGGCTTACGGAGGTTTAGGCAACAAAGAGCGGGAAGTATTCTATCTGGCGAAATCTGCCATCGTAGATTTGGAACTTTCTATTAAGGAATATATTTCTTTGCACAAATTGGCGTTTCTTCTTTATAGTATGGGGGATATTGAGCGGGCTTATAAATACCTGAATTGCTCAATGAACGATGCTGTATTTTGCAATGCGCGTTTTCGGGCGATAAGCATCACCCAGACTTATCCGATTATCGACAAGGCTTATCGCCTGAAGGCGCAAAATGAAGAGGCGTTGAGGCAGGTTCTTTTTGTTTCTATAACCATATTGCTCTTTTTCCTGCTTGCCGCTATGGTGTATGTCTTCCGGCAGATGCAAAAATTGCGTGTGGCTCGTCAGGAATTGAGCCATATCAATGCAAAACTTCAGGACCTGAACGGGCAACTCTCGTGTGTAAACCAAGAACTGTCGCGCGTGAACCAAGAGTTATCCTCCGCCAATTCCATCAAGCAGGAATATATCGTGCATTACCTGGAGCAATGCTCCATGTACCTGGACAAGATGGAAAATTATCGGCGATCGTTGGAGAACCTGGCGATAACCTCGAATCTGAAAGAATTGTTCAAAGCCATTAAGTCTGAAGCCTTTATCGGCGAGGAACGGGAGAAGTTCTACAAGAGTTTTGACGAGACTTTCCTCAGTATGTTTCCCCACTTTGTAGAATCGTTTAATGACCTGCTCCGCGAGGATGAAAAACTGGAGCCCAAGCAAGGCGAACTCTTGTCTACTGAGCTTCGTATCTTCGCCCTGATTCGCCTGGGCATCACGGACAGCGCCAAAATCGCCCGCTTCTTGCGTTATTCATTGACCACGATTTATAATTACCGGAGCAAAGTGCGAAATAGAGCCCTTGACAGAATTCATTTTGAGCAATTGGTGGAACAGATACAGGGATAAGAAAACATCGGTTATTTTTTTGTCCGCCTTACCTTAATTATATATATCAAATAAAGCTTTCCCTTTCGGGTGGAGATTTGGAATGGATTGAGGTTTAAGAGCCTTGAATTTCTTCCTTCCTCTTTCGTTGCGCCAAAAAGCGGTTTTGTACTCGAATCTCTATACCCTTGATAAGAAAGCCTCAATAAAAACAAAAAAAATTTGGTGTTTGTTTGCTTGTATAAAAAAAGGTTGTACTTTTGCAATTGGAAAGTGTTGCAAAAGAAAGATGAATGGGCAACACCATAGATAAGAAAGATAGAACATTTACACTATTTTATTTAGAGAAATAAGAAACTCTATATTATTACTAACTAAATTAATTGAATTATGAACAAAAAGTTTATTACGCTTTGTGTCAGCGCCCTGCTGGCAGGTGGAATGGTTACTCCAGCGTTTGCGGATACTAAACTTATCCAAGATGAGTATGCCGTAACGTCTCTCATTCTGCAAAATGGAGAGTTAAGTTCCCATTTTTATTTTGAAATCAAAGGTAACAATGATGCAAGCTCAACATCAGATGTTGATTATGACGATTGGTCTTTAAAAGCTACATTGAATGGATATTACCTTGAACAATCTGAACCATCAGCAAGTACTTTGTGGAAATTGGAAAGACATACTAATGGAAATGGTCTTTTTGATGGTTATTATATTACAAATGCTTATGGTATTCCTTTAGCTATATCTGGAAATAAGAAGGATGGCTATAAGCTTGATAGAGAAGGATCTATAAAATTATTCCAATTCTATGGTAATACTAACCAGCAATTAGTGGCTAAAACTGATGATGGCAATATAATGCTTTATCGGGAAGGCGGTCAATTGAAAGTAGGATTAGAAGGTGCAGAAGTAAATAATAATTTAGTTGTTGCAGTATTCTTGCCAGGTACAAATGCCATTCCTGTAAAAGATAATGTTGCTGATAACTTAAATTCTGTATTTGGAGACCACTTCAGCTTACAGATTGGTTATTATGACAAAGAGGAATATAAGCAATATGAAAATCTTCAAGGTAATGTCTTTACCGGTAAGTTGTATACTGCTGATAATGGAGATTTGGAATTCTCTGATTCAAAACTCAATTATGAGCTTGACCAAGATAATGGTGAAACATTCTTGATGAATGAAGCTGGAGAGTTTTTGGTATTGCTGAAAGACAAATGGAATATCCAAAATACAGACTTAGATCCGGAAACTTCTGATTTGAAAGGATACCGCTTTGCTACTATGACAGCTAAAGAATTGGGTGAAGATTTAGCAAGTGAGAAACCGACAGTTCAATCTTATGTATTCCGTGTTGCTGGTGTAAATGGTCATATTAAGGATGTAGATTCTCCATTGGAAGTTGCGGTAAAGGTTGCAATGACTGATGATATGTATGATGCAGAAACTTGGGCTGAATTATTGGTGGCAGGTGTTAATAATGAATCTGGAGACAAATCTTATTATTTAACAACAGCTCCAGCAGCAAATGAAAAAACTTATAATCCTATTAGCGATAAAGCAAAGGATTTGGATTTGAACATTGCTGATTATACAGGCACTACTTATGTGCGTTTTGGTGAGAACAACTATGTAAGCCCGACTACATTCTGGGGTGCTGCTTGGAACATTACTCGTAATGACAATAAGACTCCGAATCCTGAGTCTAAAGTATGGGTAGACAAACGTGAAGTAGGTTACACTGTTCCGGAAGGTCAATGGATTTTGCGTGAAGTTAACAAAGTTCAGACTTGGGTTAACCGTGAAACCGGTGAAAACTTGGCTGCTGACGATATGCTTCCGTTTGCTGGATTACGTACAACAAATGTAGCTAATGTTTATACTGACGGTACTTATAATTATGAAATTACAAAGGCTGTAGACTTGGCAGATGCAGATCGTTTCGATTACTTCGGATATGACGCTAAGGAAACTTCTACAGGTGTAGAGGAAACTTACAAGGTTGTATTTGATAGCCAGTTGACTGGTGAACCTGTTTACATCAGTATGGATGGTGTTGGTGAATTGCACTTGACTAACGATCCGACTAAGGCTATCGAATTCCATGTAGATACAATCAAGACTACTGATGATGCAGCTGTAGTTAATGACTTGGGCAGAAACGCTAATGCTGACGTATTTGATATCTTTAATACTTACATGGGTAAGGACAAAGATGGTAACTGGGTAGAAAAAGAAGATACCGTTAGCTACTATCGTTATACTTTGAGCCACGATGGTAAGTATCTGCACTATAGTGCTGACGATAACAAGTTCGTTTTGAATGAACCTGTATATAACGATGGTAAAGAAGGTTCGGCTGGATCTGTAGACAAACAAGGTAAGTCTCATTTAGTATATACTAAGGATGATTTAAAGACCTACGCATTTAAGAATGTTTCAAATGTTACAGATGCATTTGTTGAACCTTACATCATCGATGCATTCGTTATCAAGGAAAAAGGTGGTGATTTGTTGAATATTATCAATGTTGATAATGCAGATTATGAAGATTATTTTGATGTAGAAAATAACTATTCATTTGCAGTATTAAATGATAAGAACGAAGTTGTTGGCATAGATGGTTCTGATTTCTTAGGTAAGGGCGAAATGATGTACTTCGACTTCAACTTTGACGAGGCACGTCAACAACAGAATATCTATAACTGGGTATCTAACGCTCAATTGCAGTTAGACTATCAGGATTATGATATCTATCGTAACGTAGCTCCTACAGCTCCGGATACAATGGCAATCTATCGTACAGAATATCAGGATGAGTTCTTGTTCGAAAAGAATGGCTTCTTGGGTATGACAGTTGATGACCGTGGTTACAACGCAGCCTTGTTTATCGATACAGCTTATGTACGTAACAACACTGAAAAACCGTTGTTTATGATCGGTTTGCGTCCTGAAATCACTCCGGAAACAGTTTACTGCCCGATCCACGGTGTTGACGCTGGTTGCGCTCACGAACACTTGGATACAATTCCGGGTTATGTAGATGCAGATTACCTGACTGTATTGGCTGACTCTTCAGCATTCCATGCAGCTGAATTGGATAACAAGTTCTTGGCTAACAAGGCTTACACGAAACTGTCGTTCGTTGCTGCTCGTCACAACGTAGATACAATCACTGTAGCTACTGACGGCAACAAGACTACAATCTCTCAGAACGTTCAGCACCCGATGGTATTCGCATTCCGCATCGTTGACCAGGCTACTCAGGACTTCATCATCGAAGGTGTAGACTTGACTGACAACAAGGCTCCGTTGAGCGCTGCTAACCCGTACAAGACTTCTTGGATGCGTTGGAACAACGGTGTACCTGTAATGACTGACACCATGGAAGATGCTGAAGTATTCAACATCGCAGGTGATCTGGAAAATGCTAATCCGACTGCAAACGAAGAAATCGCTGCAGAAGCTACTGTATCAGTAGTTGCAACTGATGGCGCTGTAATCGTTAAGGGTGCAGAAGGCAAGAACGTAATCGTAAGCACTATCTTAGGTAAGGTTGTTGCTAACGAAGTATTGACTTCTGACAATGAAACAATCGCTGCTCCGGCTGGTATCGTAGTGGTATCTGTAGACGGCGAAAGCTTCAAGGTAGCAGTTAAATAAATTGACAATTAATAATTGACAATTGACAATTATCTAAGCTCGGACATTTAATTGTCAATTGTCCATTTTCAATTATCAATTGGAAAAGCGTTCATAACACGAGAATTTTAAATTGTTAATAATGCCTCTAAAGCTCCCCTTCGGGAGGAGTTGAGGAGGCCATGAAAAGCCTCTCTATTCAATGTAGAGGGGCTTTTTTTGCAAAAGCGCAAGCTTTTGGCAAAGACAAACCGAGTAATAACTAAAAAATTAAAATCATGAAACAACGATTACTTTTAAGCCTATTGATGCTATTTGTGTCGGTAGGAATTTTGAAGGCGGAGAGTTATCCGATTAAAGTCATGATTCCAGAAGGAACTGGAACTGTGAAGTTCAAAGTAGAATCGGATGAATTCGCTTTTGATTCATCAAGTTGGCCTCAATTAGCGATTGATGGAACTACAACATATCCTGATGCTTGGGGTAAATCTTTGACGTGGACGATAACACAAAAAGAGGATGATGATATAGAATTATCTTTACCAACAGGTACTGATACAACAAAGGATTGGGGTAACCTCTCTATTATAGTTGAAGGGGATGTATCGGCATTATATGTTAGAGATTTAAATTCACAATATGACCCGGCTGGTGTAATAAAGGAAGCTCCTATGTTAAGCCTGATAAAGAAAATTCAATTAACGGGAGGTAATTCGTTATCAAGTCTAAAGCTGGGAAAAGATGCGACAAAGACAGATTATTTCGAGAATTTGGAAACGTTAAGTATTCCGGAGAATCAATTGAGTTGGTTCCCTGTCAAGACAGATAAGATGACTCCATCAATAGGAAAAGTTGTTACAACAGGTCTTTCATTAGGTGGTAAGTCGAATAGTTTCATGCTGGATGCAAGTAAACTGTTTGCAAGCCTTTATACACAATTTGCCGATGTAAAAAATACGAGTCTGAGCATTGATAGACTGTATAAAGATGGAAAAGAGTGTGCAGATGTATCAATCAGCCACAATGGAAGCATCTACAGTTTTGTGGATGCTAATGACATTTATATAGATGGAGAATATACGGCAGATATTACAATCTCTGATGAGACATGGAATGGGATTACTTTTGGTGGCGTAAAACTCAACATTGCTAAAGCAGAGTTTACGTTAACTACTCATATTGATACAGAATACTCAAAAGAGGGAAATAAAGTAGAGATTTATAAGAACGATAATAGTACACCTATTACTGACTTTGAAAATACAGTTTGGGTGAGGGGAGATATAGTGACTGTGAAACCGGTTCCTAATACAGATAAGGGATATGTGTTTGATGGCCAACTTACAGCAACAGGATTAGATTTAAAAGAAGACCAGTTTGTTGAAGGAAATACGTTCCGTTATACGGTTAGAGGAAATGTAGATCCAGAAATTACGGTAGGCTTTAAGAAAGCAGATAATATAGAGTTAGCTTATAGCACGGCTGATACGAATGGTGAGTTAACAATTTATCATGAAGATGGTCAAACATCCATTCAAAAAGGTGATAAGTTGATCGTTGGACAAAAGATACGCGTTGTAGCTATTGCAAACGATGGTTTTACGGTTGATGAAGTTACTTTGAATGGAACGGCAATTGATGCAAAAGAAGATACAGATGAAAATGATAACCGCTTTGATGCGATTATCAAAGTACCTGTAGTTGGTTGCAATATTGTTGCTTACTTCAAGACTATCGGCAAGAAGTTTACATTGGATGTGACGAATGGTCCGGTAACTACGGTGACAGGTGATAATGGTGAGACCTATTTTAAAAATGCAAGTGGAAATGCTACTACTTATGAGAAAACAATACCTGCTGGGACGAAGTTGACATTTACGATGACACTTCAGCCTACAAGTATTGGTAAGAGGATTGTGGAAAAAGTAGTTATCAATGGTAAGACTTATACACCGGAAGAGACAGAAAAAGGTACATTTGTCATAAAAGACTATCCGATGCCAGATGCACCGGTGAAAGCTACGGTTTATGTAAAGGAATTGACTGATATTACTGTAACTTTGAATACCGTAAAAGGTGCAGATGGGCTGAGTTACAATTTGATTTATAATGGAGAGCATCAAGATGTGGCATACACGCTTTCACCTTCGGATGCTCCGCGTGACGGTATTCAATTACTCTACCGTAAAGGTAAAAACGATACCTATTCTACCGAGATGCGTTTTGCAGAACCTAATGTATCTGGCGAAACTTATTGGGTGAAATTCGTTCGTCCGGCAGATAATGAATATCAGGCTATGGGTAATGGCAATGAAGATGAATACGCATTTACTATTGGTAAAGCAGAACTGACATTAGGTACATTACCTACAGTTTCCGTTGTGGATAAGAAATATAAAGTAGAAGGTGGTAAGATTAAGATTGGTAGCAAAGAGTTTAATGCATTGGAGTATGGAACATTCTCTATTTTGGATGCCAGAGGAGGTGATATTACAGATAAAGAAGTAGCAGATAATGTTACGACTGCTACTCTCCGTTATAGCTTAAATGATAGGGGAAAAACGTTATTTATACTTCCTGCAGAAGGGGATTTTAAAGTAGCAATTCAAGATCGTAAAGCTTCTACATTAACCATTAAAAAATATGGTGATTTGAAGTCTTCGTTTATTATGAAGAGCGGCGTATCTGAAATAGCTGATGGTGCAGAGGTATTGGATGGTACAAATATTACTTTCTCTTTAACTCCGGAAGTTGCTGCAACAGAAGTTGCCGGTAAGAATGAATATCATATTTACCAAGTAGATGCAAACGGTAATATCCAAGATGAAACTACAGACTATTTGAAGTCGGGTATAACTTATGCAGTTAATGCAACGAATCCGATGACAAATCCTGTTTACTTTATGTTGGTAAATGAGGATGGTCGTGATGTATTGGCTATTGCTGAAAGCTCTGAGTTAAATCAAGAAGTTGTTTATAATGAGAAGGTTCAGGAGTTTGATTTGTCTAAGGTTAATTGGGTAACAAGTGAAGGTACTGTTATTCCGGATAGTAAAATATCCGGTATTATCAAAACGTTAAAAGTTACTTATGAATTGAATAGTACAGCTGCTACTCCTAAGGATGCAAATAAGGACGGTGAAGCTTATGATGTTTACTTCTATCGTGAAGCTTCTACATCTTATCAAGAGTTACCACGTACGAAGGTGGGTACATTGAAGATTAAGAAAGCAGATATTGATTTGGATAAATATTCTATTCCGAAGCCTGTTGCTAGCCAAGTTCGTTTAGGTCAGAGCTTGTTCTATTCTAATTTGGAAGGAAAGGCAACTATCGCAGGTCATTATGCATGGAACGAGTCACAAGCGGCTGAAAATATTAAAGTTGAAGCCAATAAGAGTTATAAGGTTAAGTTCGTTCCGGATGATTCTAATTATAATGACTATATAGACATTGCTAATGTAGAAGTTCCTGTAACTACACAACCTGTTGTTACTTATAGAGTGATGCCGGAGAATTGGGGTACAATTCGAGTTGTAAATGCAGATGATCCGAATCTCGTATATGAAAGTGGAGATGAGTTCATTGATGGTGCACGTTTGCGTATATATATCGAACCATTGAACAGCGACGTTGAGATTGAGAATGTTGTAATGTGTGGACATTCATTTGGAAATACAGATGTGCTTGCATATGAAGTAACAGATGTTGATGAAGTCGTTGAAATAGTGGCCTATTTTAAAGTTAAGAAAGAAGATCCGATTGTTATTCCGGAAGGCCAATACGCTGTAGTATTCCCGGATGCGGTACGTGGCGCGAAGATTTCTTATACAGGCGATCCGATTGTAGAACGCGATAAGGACTTCAAGTTTACGGTAACTACATTGGCAGCAGATGTAAGCAAGCTGGTGGTTAGAGCTAACGGCAGTACATTGACACGTGCAGCTGATGGCTCTTACACCATCAAGAAGGTTCAAGAGAAACAGAATGTAACGGTAAGCTTCAGCAGCACTCCGACAGAGGTTAAGGTAAACATTCCGTTGATTTATCACGAAAAGGGTCAGCCGACAAGCGGACGTGTTCAGATTATCAACAACACATCAAGCGACGGCAAGTACTATTACAACGATGAATTGACACTGATCGCTTATCCGGAAACCGGCGTTGAGTTCAGCAGCTGGTCTGACAAGAACAAGGAATCAGTACGTGATATCGTATTGGATAAAGCAGAAATCTCCTTGCAGGCAGTATTTACCGGAACACCGGTAACCGGCATCGAAGACATCGAATCGGCTGCAATCTATACCGGCCGTGGCTTCATTATGGTGAAGAACGTAGCAAATGCGAAGGTAACGGTGGTAAGTATCAGCGGTCGCTTGCAGGCACAAGAAGAGGTGAATGGAGATACACGCATTGATGTACCGCAAGGTATCTATGTAGTGGTATTGGAAAGCGGTTCTGACGCAAAACGTATGAAAGTAATCGTTAAGTGATTTTAGACACTCCCTTCGGGGAAAATAATTGAAAAGTAGAGGCGCAAGATTTTGCGCCTTTACTTTTATGCAGCTATTAATGTATTGGTTGATGTATCCGAGCGAGCAGACCTCGCCCCTACAAAAGATGTATATGTTGGTATTAAACTCTTGTCCAATTCAAATAAAATACCTAAATTTGTCAAAGTAATAATAACCCATAAATCCTAATTATGGAAAAAAGAAAATTTATCAATCCGTTTACGGACTTTGGATTTAAACGGATATTCGGTCAGGAAATCAACAAAGATCTGACGATTGATTTCTTGAATTTATTGTTGGATGGCGAGCGTCACATCACTGACCTGACCATCAAGAACCCGGAGATGCAGCCAGAACGGGAAGACGAGCGGCTGATAGTGTTCGACCTGTATTGCGAGAGCGATGATGGAACGCGGTTCATTGTGGAGATGCAAGCGGCCCGGCAGAACTTCTTTCTGGACAGGAGCCTGTATTATCAGAGTCGTGCCATTGTAGCCCAAGGGCAGAAAGGGAAAGACTGGTGCTATTATCTTCAGCCTGTCTATGGGATCTTCTTTATGGACTTCACAATATCTGGAAGTTCCGGCTTACGTACCGATGTCGCCTTGATGGACATGAAGACGAATAAGGTTTTCAATCCCAAGTTGCGACAAATCTATTTGGAGATGCCTCGCTTCACGAAGGAGGCGGACGAATGTGAAAATGATTTCGAACGTTGGTTATATCTGATAAAGAATATGAAAATGTTAGAACGAATGCCTTTCAAAGCCCAGCGTGCGGTATGGGACAAACTGCTGGATGTGGCGGATGTAGCTTCTTTAAATGCAGAAGAACGTGCGCGTTATGATCGTGCGCTGAGAAATTACCGGGATTACCATAGTATAATGGAAACCGCCAAGCAGGACGGGCATGAGGAAGGATTAAAAGCTGGTCGTGAAGAGGGAAGAAAGGAAGGACGAGAAGAAGGCTTGAAGGAGGGAATGCTGGAAAAACAATTGGAGATTGCCCGTAACTTGAAATTTGGAGGTATGTCTGTTGACCTCATTCACAAATATACTGGTTTATCCGAAGAGGAAATTCGACAATTGTAGTGTTGTATATATATAAGGTAAAAGGGGTACAAGGAATGCAGCAATATTCTTTGTGCCCTTTTGCCAACTTGTTCCCTCGTTTCTTTGAATTTTGATACGGTTTAGTTGACGTAGCTCAATAAAAGTTTTATCTTTGCCCATTGTAAGTATTAAGTCCCTTTGTTTTTGAGTTTTTAGTTAGTAAGATCTTATTGTACTTCAACTGGATAACAGAAAAACTCGTAAATTCTTAAACTTGCAAACTTAAAATAATAATAGAAAGATATGGAAAAACATTTGTTTTTAGGAGACGAAGCGATAGCCCAGGCGGCCATTGATGCTGGACTTTCGGGCGTATATGCCTATCCGGGCACTCCTTCGACGGAGATCACGGAGTATATTCAAGGCTCTCCGGTGGCGAAGGAGAGGAACATTCATTGTAAATGGAGCGCGAATGAGAAGACAGCCATGGAGGCTGCTTTGGGAATGAGTTATGCTGGCAAACGTTCGCTTTGCTGCATGAAGCATGTAGGACTGAACGAGGCGGCGGATTGTTTTATGAACGCGGCGATGAGCGGTATTAACGGCGGTATGATTATCGTCACGGCCGACGACCCCTCGATGCACTCGTCGCAAAACG
>URGO01000042.1 GCA_900547435.1 uncultured Parabacteroides sp. | reverse complement strand
AATTGTCGGAGAAGTTAGGTTATCCGATTCTGCTTCGCGTAACGACCCGCATGGCGCATTCGCGTGCCGGAGTGGAAACGCGGGAGATGAAGGATACGCTTCCGATGCATTGCCCGGAGGATGGACGGCAACGTTATATCCTCCTTCCGGCTTTGGCTCGTCAACGCTATCGGAAACTGATTGCCGCGCAAGAAACATTTGAACAGGCTTCGGAGGCATCGCCTTACAATATATATTATGATGCGCCGGATAAGTCATTAGGCATAATTGCAACCGGTATTGCTTTCAACTATCTTTCCGAAAATTACCCCGATGGATTCAAGCATCCAGTATTGAAAATTGCGCAATATCCGGTGCCAACTGAAAAGCTCGCCCGCTTGGTGGATGAATGTGATGAGATTCTGGTATTGGAAGAAGGGTATCCGGTGGTAGAGCAACAATTGAAGGGTTTATTGAGCAAAGGATTGAAAGTACATGGGCGTTTGGATGGAACGTTGCAACGCGATGGCGAACTCACGCCGGATGCCGTGGGCAAAGCGTTAGGTTTGACCATCACGCAATATTATGCTACGCCGGAAGTGGTAGAGCAACGTCCGCCTGCTTTATGCCAAGGATGCGGACACCGCGATATGTATCAGGCGTTGAACGATGTGCTGGCAGAATATGAAGGTGCGAAGGTGTTTGGCGATATTGGATGTTATACGTTGGGAGCGTTGCCTCCGTTCCGTGCGATAGATTCTTGCATTGACATGGGCGCTTCCATTACGATGGCCAAAGGCGCTTCGGATGCGGGCGTCTTCCCGGCGGTATCGGTGATTGGCGACTCGACCTTTACCCATTCGGGCATGACCGGTCTGCTGGATTGTGTGAACGAGAATACGAATATTACTATTGTCATCTCGGATAACGAGACAACGGCCATGACCGGCGGACAAGATTCGGCTGGTACGGGACGTTTGGAATCGATCTGTGCAGGTATCGGTGTCGATCCGGCGCATATCCGTGTCATGATTCCGCTCAAGAAGAATTACGAAGAGATGAAGCAAATCATCCGCGAAGAGATCGAATACAAAGGCGTTTCCGTTTTGATTCCTCGTCGTGAATGTATCCAGACATTAACCAGAAAGAAAAAAGCAAGCAAGAAATGAAAACAGATATCATACTATCAGGTGTAGGCGGACAAGGAATCCTTTCCATAGCTGCCGCTATCGGAGAAGCCGCCTTGAAGGAAGGTCTTTATATGAAGCAGGCGGAAGTACACGGGATGAGCCAGCGCGGAGGAGATGTGCAATCGAATCTTCGTCTCTCGGATCAGCCGATTGCTTCTGATTTGATTCCGCTCGGCCATGCGGATTTGATCATCTCCCTCGAACCGATGGAGAGCCTTCGTTATCTTCCCTATTTGAATAAGGAAGGATGGCTGGTCACCAACTCGCAACCTTTCGTCAATATCCCGAACTATCCGGAGATAGAGAAGGTGAACGCTGAATTGGACAAGCTCCCGCACAAGGTCGTCTTGGATGTGGAAGCCATCGCGAAGGAGGCGGGTTCGGTCCGCGCGGCGAATATCGTCATGCTTGGAGCTGCTACGCCTTTCCTTGGATTGGAATACGAAAAGATTGAAGAGGGCGTCCGCAGTATCTTTGCCCGCAAAGGCGAGGAGATCGTGGCCATGAACCTCAAAGCTTTGAAGGCGGGATATGAAATTGCACAGCATAATAGAAAATAAACAGAATACAGAGGCACAGAGACACAGAGATTTATTTCTTAGATCCAAATAATGCTCCGTGCCTTCGTGTCTCCGTGTTTAAACTTAATAATTTACAGCTTATGAAAAAGTATCTATTGACAACTATCTGTCTGCTCTTCGCTTGCTTGGCGTGGGCGCAGACCGATGCCGATGATATTGTAAAGGTGGGCGACGCGATGCCCTCCTTTACGATTACGCACGACGACGGGACGAAGCTCGCCTCTACGCAGTGGAAGGGCAAGGTGATTCTCGTCAACCTCTTTGCCACTTGGTGTCCGCCTTGCCAGAAGGAATTGGCGGCGGTAAAGCAAACGTTGTGGCCGAAGTATAAGGACAATAAGGACTTTGTGATGTTGGTGATTGGCCGGGAACATACGGATGCCGACCTCAAGAAGTATAACGAGAAGAAGGGCTTCGAATTTCAACTTTATCCGGACAAGAATCGCGCCATCTTTAACTCGTTTGCCAAGAATCTCATTCCTCGTTCCTATCTGATTGGAAAAGACGGCAAGGTGGTGTATGCCAGCAAAGGTTACACTGATAAAGAGTTTGCCCAATTGATGCAAGCCATAGAGAATGCGTTAGGAAAATAGGAAACAAGTTGACGAGTTGACAAGTTGACGAGGCTATAAGGGACCTTGTTAATTTGTCAACTAAAAACAGAAAAGTGATGAATTGTAAAAATATACATGTCGTTTATTTTTCGCCCACCCACACTTCGGCTAAGATTGTACATGCCGTAGCAGAAGGGATGGGCGCTGTTTCTTATGCGGAATCGGATTTGACCTACGAGAAACCGGCTGAGATAGAAAGCATCGAGGGTGAACTGACGCTCGTGGCGGTGCCCGTGTATGGCGGCCGCGTGCCGGATGTCGCGCTCGAACGGTTGCAGATGCTCCGGGGGAAGCGGACGCCGGCGGTGCCGATCGTGGTGTATGGCAACCGGGATTACGATGATGCCCTGCTGGAACTTGCTGACGTCTTGAAGCGCCAGGGGTTTGTACCGGTGGCGGCGGGGGCGTTCATCGGGGAGCATTCGTTCAGTTCGGAGGAATATCCCGTGGCGGCAGGTCGTCCGGACAAGGCGGACCACGACGCGGCGTTCCTTTTCGGCCAACATATCGTAGAGAAAGTTCATGCGCTGAAGGATTTGGACGCGATGGAGCCGCTGGTGGTGAAGGGGCATTTCCCCTATAAGGAGAAAAAGCCTGCACAACCTGCCGCGCCGCTTACCGACCTCAACCTCTGCACGCAATGCGAGCATTGCATCGCCATTTGTCCCACAGAAGCCGTTTCGGTAGTCGATGGTGAAATCTATAGCGATCCGCTGAAGTGCATTAAGTGTTGCGCCTGCGTGAAAGAGTGTCCGGAAGGGGCGCGCACGTTCCCCAACCCATTTGCCGCCTATCTTTATCAGAACTTCAGTGCACGCAAAGAACCGGAATTGTTCTTGTAATTTTTGTTTTTTTTATGAAGTCTGCCTTTTATTCGTTATTTTTGCCCAAAAATAGAGAATATGGACGTTTGTAATGAGCATATATTGGACGAAATCGATTATCCTGCGGATTTGCGGAAGCTTCCGGAGGATAAATTACCGGAAGTATGTGCGGAGCTTCGCCAATATATAATAGATGTTCTGTCGGAGAATCCGGGACATTTGGGCGCGAGCTTAGGAACGGTTGAACTGACAGTGGCATTACACTATGTATTCAATACGCCTTTTGACCGGATTGTCTGGGATGTAGGGCATCAGGCATATGGGCATAAAATCCTGACCGGTCGGCGCGAGGTCTTTCATACGTTGCGGAAATTGCATGGAATAAGCGGTTTCCCCAATCCTGCTGAAAGCGAGTATGATGCTTTTATAGCCGGTCATGCATCCAACTCCATTTCGGCCGCCATGGGTATGTCGGTCGCTTCGGCGTTGAAGCAAGAAGAACGGCATGTCATAGCGGTAATAGGCGACGGAGCCATGACAGGCGGTTTGGCCTTTGAGGGATTGAATAATGCTTCTGCCAATCCGAATAATCTGTTGATTATTTTGAATGACAATAATATGGCGATAGACCATAGCGTAGGAGGATTGAGCCAATACTTGGTTGATATTACGACCAGCCAGGCATATAATAAGATGCGCTACGATGTCTATCGCGGTCTGCGGAAAATGAAACTGATAGACGATAGTCGTCGAGAGAACATTCTCCGCTTTAATAATAGTCTGAAGGCCCTTTTAACGCAACAACATAATCTGTTTGAGGGATTCAGTATTCGTTATTTCGGACCGGTAGACGGACATGACGTTGGTTATTTGGTTAAATTGCTGAACGATATCAAGGATTTGCAAGGACCGAAACTGCTTCATATCAAGACGAAGAAAGGAAAAGGTTTTAAACCGGCGGAAGAATCGGCTACGGAGTGGCATGCTCCGGGACGGTTCAACAAGGAGACCGGTGAGCGGATTATTGTCCATCGAACAGATGAACCGCAATTGTATCAGGATGTATTCGGGCATACTTTGGTAGAGCTGGCTGAGAAAGACAAGCGTATTGTCGGAATTACGCCGGCTATGCCTACGGGCTGTTCTATGACTTTTCTCATGAAAGCCTTTCCGGAGCGGACCTTTGACGTGGGAATTGCTGAAGGACATGCTGTAACCTTTTCTGCCGGATTGGCCAAAGAGGGGATGATACCATTCTGTAATATTTATTCCTCATTTATGCAACGAGCGTATGATATGGTTATTCATGATGTGGCTTTGCAGAAATTGCATGTCGTGTTATGTTTAGACCGTGCAGGATTGGTAGGCGAAGATGGCGCGACCCATCATGGGGCTTTTGATTTGGCCTATTTGCGTCCGATCCCGAATTTGACCATTTCGTCACCTTTGGATGAATGGGGGTTGCGGAATCTGATGTATACCGGTTATGCCGCCCAAGACGGGGCGTTTGTTATCCGTTATCCTCGCGGAAAAGGAGAAAAGATTGATTGGCACAACGAGATGAAGGCTTTGCCTATAGGAAAAGGCCGGAAGCTGAGGGAGGGTAAAGATATCGCAGTGCTTTCGTTAGGCCCTATCGGTAATGAAGCGATAAAAGCTATTGATGCGGTCGAGAAAGAAGGTTTCTCTGTCGCGCATTACGATATGATTTTCCTGAAGCCTTTAGATGAAAAACTGCTGCATGAGGTCGGGAGGAACTTCCACAAGATAATTACCATAGAAAATGGTGTAATCAAAGGCGGTTTGGGCAGTGCAGTATTGGAATTCATGGCAGATAACGGATATACGCCGAAAGTGAAACGCATCGGTATACCGGACAAATTTATTGAGCATGGGGCTGTACCGGAGTTGTTCCGGCTTTGTGGTATGGATGCGGGAAGCATCGCGGAAGCGATTCGGCATTTTGAATGAAAAAGAGATTCACTAATTCTTAATTGAGAAACTTGAATGAGAATTGTTATTGCGGGTGCCGGTGAGGTAGGCACTCATTTAGCTAAGATGTTGTCGCAGGAAAATCAAGACATAATCTTGATGGATCCGAAAGAAGAACGGTTGAGCACAATGAGTTCTACGCAGGAAGTCCTTCCCGTGGTGGGCAATCCGACTTCGCTGAAAGATTTGGAAGATGTAGGTATCCGGAAAGCTGATTTGTTTGTCAGTGTCACTCCGGAAGAAACGACCAACGTGACGGCGTGTATTCTTGCACATAGTCTGGGGGTGCATAGGACATTTGCGCGAATCAATAATTACGAATATTTGCAACCTAAGAACAAAGAATTATTTGAGAAACTGGGTATTAATTCCATGATTTATCCGGAAATGCTGGCGGCGCACGAGATTGTTACTGCCGTAGAGCGGCCGTGGGCCAGACAATATTGGGAACTGTTCGGGGGGGCTTTAATCTTGATTGGGGTGAAAGTAAGAGATAACTCCCGTATTGTGAATAAGCAGCTTTCGGAGTTGATGACGGAGCATAAGTTCTATCATATCGTAGCTATTAAGCGACATAACGAAACGATTATCCCCCGAGGTTATGACCGAATAGAAAACGGAGACCTTCTTTTCTTTACTACAACCCGTAATTATATTGAAGATGTGCGTTTGTTGGCAGGAAAGAAGAATCCGGAGGTTAAAAAGGTGATTATCATGGGAGGAAGCCGTATTGCGTTGCGTGCCTGTCAATATTTGCCGAGCAGTATCCGGGTCAAAGTTATCGAGACGGATAAAGAAAAGAGTTTCCGTATAGCTGAAAAAGTGCCGGGAAATGTTCTGATAATTCATGGCGATGGCCGTGATATGGATTTGTTGGCTCACGAAGGAATACAAGACGCACAAGCGTTTATCGCTTTGACGGAAAATTCAAGTACAAATATTCTGGCTTGTATGGCCGCTAAACGCTTTGGTGTCTATAAGACCGTGGCCAAAGTGGAGAATATTGATTATATCCCATTGGCAGAGAGTATGGATATCGGCGCGGTGATTAACAAGAAACTGATAGCAGCAAGCCATATTTATCAATTCTTGTTGAATGCGGATGTGTCGAATGTAAAGTGCCTGACTTTTGCGAATGCGGATGTGGCGGAGTTGGTTGCTCGTCCGGATTCGAAGATTACCAAAAAGGCGGTGCGTGATTTGAATTTGCCTAAAGATATGACATTGGGCGGACTGATTCGGAACGGAAAGCCGATGATGATTAACGGAGATATGCAGATACAGGCTTACGATCATGTGGTGGTGTTCTGCTTGGATACGGCGATGCGTAAGTTGGAAGACTACTTTAATTAATCAAATAGAGCGGAGTAATATGCTGAATATACGTTTTATATTCAAGATGCTGGGATTGATGTTCATTATTGAGACATTCTTTATGCTTCTTTCCACAGCAGTGGCCTTTGTTTATCAAGGTGATGATGTTTATCCGTTAGCTTGTTCCAGTGGAATCCTGTTTGTGGCTGGACTGGTATTGTATTTGGTGGGCTTTCGTGCGAACGAACGTTCTGCCGGAAGGCGTGAAGGTATGCTGGTTGTTGCGCTTACGTGGGCGTTGCTTTCTTTATTCGGGATGTTGCCTTTCTATATAGGCGGTTATACGGATAGTGTGGCTGATGCCTATTTTGAAACCATGTCCGGGTTTACGACTACAGGCGCGTCTATATTCCCGAATGTGGAGCTTTTGCCGAATGGCATACTCTTTTGGCGTAGTCTGCTTCAATGGCAGGGCGGTATGGGGATGATAGTCTTTACCGTAGCCTTGCTCCCTATCTTCGGAGAAGGGGCCTCGCAAATGTTTGATGCGGAATCATCAGGCATTACCCATGAGCGTTTTCGTCCGCGTATTGCGCAAGTTGCCAAGCGATTATGGGGAATCTATGTTTTTCTTACACTTTTGCTGGTCGGTCTGCTTTGGGTTGGGCCGATGAACCTTTTTGATGCGATAAATCATGCGATGACTTGTGTTGCAACGGGAGGGTTCTCCACCAAGTCCGCAGGCATAGCCTATTGGCAATCACCTTATGTGGAATATATCCTTTCTTTATTTATGTGTATTGGAGCGACCAACATGACTTTGGTATATCTCTTTTTCAGCGGGAAGTTCAGTAAACTTTTGAAGGATGAAGAGGTTCGCTGGTTTTATGCAATTGTCGCTGTAGCTGTGGTGATTGTTACGGCTTGGCTTTATTTCAAAGGCATTTATACGGATCTTGAAGCGGCATTCCGGAATGCGTTGTTTCAGGTAACGACATTGATTACTACAACGGGTTATGCTGATGCGGATTATATCCCATGGGGACCTTTCTTCTGGCTGATAGCTCTTATCTTGATGGTGATATGCGGTTGTGCAGGGTCAACTTGTGGTGGTTTTAAAGTGGGACGTTTTGTGATTATGGCAAAGAATCTGTTTAATATATTCAAAAAGCAGACACACCCTCATGCGGTTTTACCGGTTCGTTTCAATGGGCGGGTGATTTCGACAGATGTTGTAAATCGGGTGCTTGCCTTTGCTTTTGCCTATGTGGTGCTGATTGTAGTAGGATGCCTGATTCTGATGGCGGATGATGCCGGGTTTGAGGAATCAATCGGAGCTGTAGTTACCTGTTTGGGAAATGTCGGTCCCGGCTTGGGTACTTGTGGCCCGGTAAGTAATTTCGCCGGATTCTCTGATTTGAGCAAATGGGTCTTGTCTTTTATTATGATGACCGGGCGTCTGGAAATATTTACCGTACTGACTATTTTATTGCCGAGTTTTTGGAAACAATGATTGGAGATTCGTGGAAAATTGCATACGGTGGTGCAAGGTCCTGCACGCATAGATGTAATGTGCGTGCAGAGGACTTTGGGGCATTTTCTCCGGTCGGAACGAAGGTTTAAAGAAGGTATAAGTTAAAAATATAGGCGAGGATATACGTTTTATGTGAATTTTACGTTATATACCATATTGGGATTGAAGATAAGAAAAGATGATAGACTATATAAAAGGTGAAATTGTAGACTTGACGCCGGCCCGGATGGTGATGGAGTGTGGCGGAATTGGCTATGATATACAAATTTCGCTGACTACTTTCACAGCTTTTCAAGGGAAGGCTGAGGGGAAAATTTACATTTATGAGGTGATTCGTGAGGACGCGCATCTGTTGTTTGGTTTTGCCGGAACGGTGGAGCGCGAGCTTTTCTTGTTGTTGACTTCTGTGTCGGGCGTAGGACCGAACACGGCGCGGATGATTCTTTCCTCTTTGCAACCCACCGAACTGATTCAGGCAATCGCATCGAAAGATGAGGTGGCGCTGACCACCGTAAAAGGCATCGGGCTGAAAACAGCACAACGTATATTGGTCGATTTGAAGAATAAAGTGAAATCGATGGAGACGCTGGCCGATGTGCCGGTACAAAAGAACGTACAGGTCTTGAATGCGGAGGTGGCGGAAGAAGCGGTTGCTGCTTTGGTGATGTTGGGTTTCCAGAAATCAGCTTCTCAAAAAGTGGTTATCTCCATCTTGAAAGAAAATCCGGCCATGAAGGTGGAACAAGTAATCAAGTCTGCTCTTAAAATGCTCTAATGAGGAAACGGTTCAAATATATATTGTTGCTGAGTGCATTCATTTTGCTAAGCGGATTATGGGCTTTGAATGCGGATTACTTGGCTCCTTCTCAATTCCTTCCGGAGTTCGAGATAGCGGAATCTATGCCTCAGCCACAAGTGCGTGATTCAATTCCTCCGACTCGTTATCCGGTCTCGAAAACAACTACCGAAGAGTATGAAGACCTGTTAAAACATTCGCCGGCAGACCTGAAAGATCCTGAGAATGTTACTACTACTATTGAATATGATATAAATACCGGAACATATATTGTCAAGACGAAACTGGGCGATATGGAGTTAGGTACGCCCATGATCTTGACTCCCGAAGAGTATCAGGATTATAGTATGCAAGAGTCCATGCGCTCTTATTTCCGGGCCAAGAACGCAGAAGAGTTTGAGAAAGAAACGAATAAGAAATTCAACATTACGGATATGCAGTTCGATTTGGGACCGGCCGAACGGATATTCGGTCCCGGCGGAGTGCGGGTAAGGACACAAGGTTCGGCTGAAGTCACTATCGGGTTGAAAAACAATACGACGGATAATCCTTCGCTTCCGACACGTGCCCGGAGTCGTACCTATTTTAACTTCGATGAGAGTGTACAGTTGAATATGCAGGCTTCGGTGGGTAGTAAAGTGAATTTCAATATGAATTACAATACCGAAACCTCGTTCGATTTTGATTCCAAGCAATTGAAATTGGGGTATACGGGCGAAGAGGATGAGATTATCAAATCCATCGAGGCCGGAAATGTCAGCATGACCACCAGCAACTCGTTGATAAACGGAGGTTCGGCTTTGTTTGGTATGAAGGCTGATTTGCAATTTGGTAAGTTGCGCGTGAATGCTTTGCTGGCACAACAGGAGTCCAGTTCGAAGACCGTAACTGCAAAGGGTGGGGTACAGACGAAGGATTTTGAAATAACCATTGATGATTATGACGAAAACCGCCACTTCTTCTTGGCGCAATATTTCCGCGACCATTATGATGAGGCTTTGACGAAATTGCCACGAGTCAATTCGGCGGTAACTATCAATCGTGTCGAAATCTGGGTGACCAATAAGCAGGGCAATTACGACCAGTCGCGTAACATCGTGGCTTTTTCCGATTTAGGAGAGCATGATCACATCAGCAATTCGCAATTCGTGGCGCAAGGTTCGTCGGACCGCCCCTCCAACGAGGCAAACAATCTGTATCAGACCATTACAACCAATTATCCGGAAGCCCGTCAGGTCAGTCGGGTGACGCAGGTATTGGGCGGATTCTTAGAGAGCGGACGTGACTTTGAGAAGATAGAAAGCGCCCGATTGCTGGATGCGTCCGAATACATTGTCAATGAGCAGCTGGGGTATGTCTCGTTGACTTCGCAAATTCAGCCGGATGATGTATTGGCGGTGGCATTTGAATATACTTATATGGGGCAAGCCTACCAAGTAGGTGAGTTTGCCAGTGATAATACTGAGAACACATCGAATTGCCTTTATGTGAAATTGCTGAAAGGTACGAATATGTCTCCGAATATGCCTTTTTGGGATTTGATGATGAAGAATGTTTATTCGTTGGATGCTTATTCTGTTCAGAAAGAGAAATTCCAGATGAATATCTTATACCAGAGTGATACAACCGGGACGTATGTGAACTATATATCTGAGGGGGCCATCAAGAATGAAATCCTGTTGAAGGTAATGAATTTGGACCGTTTGAACTCTCAGAACGAAGCTCACTCAGATGGCTTCTTCGATTTCGTGGACGGTTATACTATTATGGCGGCCAATGGAAAAATTATCTTCCCGGTGGTCGAGCCTTTCGGTTCGCATTTGCGAAAGAAAATCGGAAATGATATCATTGCCGACAAGTATGTTTACCAGGAATTGTATGATTCAACGAAAACGTATGCCCAACAGATAGCCGAGAAGAATAAGTTCATCTTGCGTGGTGAATATAAAGCCTCCACAACGGGTGAAATCATATTGGATGCTACCAATGTGGCACGAGGTTCCGTGAAGGTAACGGCTGGCGGAACCGTATTGACCGAGAATGTGGATTATACGGTGGATTATGCATCGGGTATTGTGACCATCTTGAATG
This sequence comes from uncultured Parabacteroides sp., assembly GCA_900547435.1. GTDB lineage: Bacteria > Bacteroidota > Bacteroidia > Bacteroidales > Tannerellaceae > Parabacteroides. Next base: position 10,131 of record URGO01000042.1, on the reverse strand, counting down.
AGAATGTTCTTTCCAGCGGAACTGCGGTCAGCGTCTCTTTGGAAAATCAGTCGGCTTACAATATGCAGCGTAAGACGATGATGGGGCTTGACTTGAATTACCAGTTGACCAAAGATATCAACTTTGGCGCAACGATTATGCATATGTCTGAAATGCCGTTAACCACAAAGACGGTGCTGGGAGATGAATCGGTCAAGAATACCTTGTGGGGATTGAATGCTTCTTATAAGGCAGAGAGTCAATGGCTCACCAATGTGTTCGACAAGTTGCCTTTATTGACTCTTACCAAGCCGAGTCAGATTTCGCTTAATGCTGAATTTGCTCATTTGATAGCCGGGCATTATGAAAATGAAAATACCGGGGCTTATTCTTATTTGGATGATTTCGAATCGACGCAAAGTTCGGTTGATTTGTTGAATCCGTATCCGTGGAACTTAGCCAGTACGCCCTATGATGATGCCGCTACGGCTTTATTCCCTGAAGCTTCGAAAGTAAACGATATTGATTATGGAAAGAATCGTGCATTGATGGCTTGGTATTATGTTGATGGAATCTTTAATCGCCGGAATTCGCGCTCGCGTCCGAGCCATCTGACGGATGATGATTTGTCGAACCATTTTGTGCGTGCCGTGCAGGTTACTGAACTTTTCCCGGGAAGAGATATCAGTGTGAACGATAATACGTTGCTTTCAGTCCTGAATGTGGCGTATTATCCCAACGAACGTGGACCGTATAACCTGGATGCTGAGGCGGTAAATTCAGATGGAACATTGCAACGTCCGGAAAAGCGCTGGGGCGGGATTATGCGTAAACTGGATCAGGTGGATTTTGAAACGGCCAATATCGAATATATAGAGTTCTGGTTGATGGATCCGTTTGTCTATAACTACACGACTGCCCAAGGAGGAGATTTGTATTTTAACTTGGGGGATATATCCGAAGATATTTTGAAGGACGAAAAGAAGTTCTTTGAGAATGGGCTTCCGGTAGATGGCAATATGGCCGATGTCGATACAACGGTATGGGGAAAAGTTCCTCGTCAGCAGAGTACGGTGTATGCTTTTGATAATAGCACCGGGGCTCGTTCGTTGCAAGATGTCGGACTGAACGGTTTGTCATCAGAAGAGGAGTTGCAATTTCCTACTTATCAAGAATTCTTGGCTCAATTGACTCCGAAGATTTCTGCGGAGACATTAGCTGAATGGCAGAATGATCCGTTGTCTGTACTGAATAACCCGTCGGGTGATAAATTCCACTACTTCCGAGGTTCGGATTATGACGCTCAGGAGTTGGGCATTCTGGAACGTTACAAACGGTATAACGGAACGGAAGGAAACTCAGAGGAATCTACGGAAAGTTATAGTACGGCTTCCCGGACGACTCCGGATGTGGAGGATTTGAATCAGGACAATACCTTGAACGAGAATGAGAAGTATTTTGAATACAAGATATCGCTCCGCCCGCAGGATATGCAGGTTGGTTCCAACTATATTGTGGATGAGCAGGAAGCTACCGTAGAACTGGAGAATGGAGAGCGGAGTTCCGTAAAATGGTACCAGTTTAAGATTCCTGTTAAACAATATCAAAGAAAGATCGGGGCTATCAACGACTTCAAGACAATCCGTTTCATGCGTATGTATATGACGGGATTTCGGGAAACAACTATTTTGCGTTTCGGTACATTTGAATTGGTGCGGGGTGAATGGCGTGTCTATGAAAGAGACTTGTCTAATACCACCGCAACGCCATCGGCTGATGCGACTTTGGAAGTTTCGACCGTAAATATCGAAGAGAATGGCCGTAGAGAACCGGTGAATTATGTATTGCCTCCGGGCGTAACCCGAATGCAAGACCCCAGTCAGCCGCAGCTTCGTCAGGAAAATGAACAATCGCTTTCCATGAAAGTGACAAACTTGTCCCAGCAGGATGCCGTGGCGATATATAAGAATACCAGCTATGATTTGCGTCAATATAAGCGGATGCAATTGTTTACGCACGCTGAAGCGTTGATAGATGATGCTACGGGCTTATCAAATGGCGATTTGTCTGTCTTTATTCGTTTGGGGTCTGATTATACCAATAATTATTATGAGTATGAAGTACCGTTGACGGTTACTCCAGCCGGAAGAAATAGTCAGACCGAGGTTTGGCCGGAATCCAACATGATGGATTTTGCGTTCGAGACCTTGACGGATGTGAAACTGAACCGCAACAAGGCGAAACGTGGAGGGCAGAGCGGAGTTACTTACCAAACGGTATATTCGGAGTACGACCCGAATAATTCGCGGAATACAGTCCGGGTAATCGGTAATCCAAGTTTGGCTGAAGTGAAAGTAATCATGATAGGCATCCGGAATACTTCTGTAACGGGTGTCAAGAGTGGTGAAGTTTGGGTGAACGAATTGCGTTTGACCGACTTTAATGAAGAGGGCGGTTGGGCGGCCAATGTCAACGCCAGCATTGCGCTTTCTGACTTAGGAACCGTCAATGCCTCCGGGCGTATTGAGACCGCCGGGTTCGGAGCGTTGGATCAGTCGGTAACAGAGCGCCGGTTGGATGATTATTCGCAATATAGCGTTTCGACAACTCTTGAACTGGGCAAATTCTTCCCGGAGAAAGCTAAAGTCAGCATCCCGTTCTATTATGCGTATTCCCGCGAACGGATAACGCCTCAATATGATCCGTTGAATAATGATATAAAGATGAGTGATGCGTTGGATAACGTAGAGACACAAGCCGAAAAGGATTCTATCAAGAACTATTCCATTGAACAGACAACCATAAAGAGTGTCGCGTTCAATAATGTGCATGTGGATATCCAAAGCAAGAATCCGATGCCATACGACCCGGCTAACTTCTCGCTCAGTTATTCGTATAGTGAGAATAGTATGCAGGATCCGGAAACGGAATACGAGCGTACGAAGAATTGGAACGGTAGTTTTGCCTATACCTACACTCCGTATGCCAAACCGTTCCGTCCTTTCGAGAAGCTGAAGAAAAACAATGGCTATACGAAATATCTGAAACAATTCTCGTTGAACTATTTGCCCTCGAACATCAGTTTCCAGACGACCATGATGCGTAATTATTATGAATTGCAATTGCGCGACTTGAATAGTCTGGAGTATGGTGGGCAGAACAGTATTCCGGTCTCGTTCAGCCAGGAGTTCTATTGGGACAGGGCCTTTAGTTTGCGTTGGGATTTTACCAACAATTTGTCGGTTAACTTTACTTCCGGAACGAATGCCCGTATTGAAGAGCCATACGTTCAGGTGAATAAGGAGTTGAATCCGGATCAATATCAGGTGTGGAAAGATTCCGTTAAGCAGAGCATCAAGGATTTGGGTACACCATTGAAGTACGACCAGCAATTCTCTGTTACCTGGAATTTGCCTTTGCAATATATTCCGGTATTGGATTGGGTGAATAGTTCGGCCTCTTATAATGCTTCTTACAATTGGGAACGTAGTGCGGAGATAGAGAATGATGATCCGATAGGAAATGTCATCAAGAACCAGCGTCAGATAGACTGGCAAGGGAATTTCAACTTCCAATCGTTGTATAACAAGAATGCTTATCTGAAGAAAATCAATCAGAAGTTCAATACAACGGCACGGAATAACAACCGGAGAGCTCAGCAACAGAAGAAAAAGAAAGAGGTCAAGCTGGAAAAGGATATTGTCCTTAGTCCGGATAGCGATGTAATCGTACAGCATGGTATGTTTACGAAGAAGGTGCGCATTACGGCAATTGGTGCGGATGGGAAGCGTTATGCCATCAAGTATAAGCCGATTAATTATGCGCAGGTGAAGATATTGAATCGGGATACGGCTCATTTGAAATTGACTATTCGTCCGGGGGCTGGTAAGACCGAAGAGTTTATGACGAAATCCGTAGAGTATGCAACCCGTTTCGCTATGATGTTGCGTCGTTTTAGCGTCCAATATACGCAAAGCGATGGGATGATGCTTCCGGGTTTTGCTCCGGAAGTGGGCGATATCTTCGGACAATCGCGTTCGGCATTTGGTTATGCTCCGGGATTAGGATTTGCGTTCGGACGGGTGAGCCGGAGTTATTTGGATGAGGCGGATGCCAATGGCTGGCTGATCAAGAATGCGGAAAGCAACATCACGCCGGCTATGATTAATAGTTCGAAGAACCTGACGATTCGCGCGAACCTCGAGCCGATTCCCGGACTGAAGATTGATTTGAATGCCAATCGGGTCGATTCGCGGGATACAGAGATTCAATTTATGTATGACGGTATGCCGGAAACATACGGTGGAAGCTTTACGATGACAACAATTGCCTTGGGTGGTTCGCTGGGGGGAGGCGGTAATGCCGGGAACAATTATTCGTCCAAGCAATTTGAGAAGTTTTTGCAATACCGTTCGGAGATTGCTTCCCGTTTGGAACGTGCTTATTCCGGAACAAGTTATCCGAACCGGGGCTTCGTGGCCGGTACGCCTTTGGCCGGTCAGAACTATAACCCGAATTATGGCGGGGTGAGCCAGAACTCGGCGGATGTATTGATTCCGGCGTTCCTGGCGGCTTATACGGGTAAAGATCCTTCGAAGGTAGGATTGTCGGCATTCCCTTCTATCAAGAGTCTGCTTCCGAATTGGCGCATTACGTATAATGGATTGACCAAGATACCGGTTCTGCAAAAGTATTTCAAGGATATCACGTTGAGCCATCAATACCGGGCTTCTTATAATGTCGGCTCGTTCTCATCTTATCTGAATTGGGTTGATGCCGGAAATGGCTTGGGCTTTACACGGGATGTGACCACTGGAAACCCGGCTCCGTCTTCTCCTTATGAGATTTCATCCGTGACTATTTCCGACGGATTCACTCCTTTGTTGGGGGTAGATGCCACGGCATTGAACAATATTACGGGAAAGGTGGAATATCGGACTTCACGGACATTGAATTTGAATATTTCTTCTTATCAATTGGTCGAATCGAATACGAATGAGTTTGTTATCGGCTTGGGATATAAGTTTGTCGAGTTCAATAAGGTCCTGAAGATGAAAAAGACGCAAAACTTTAGCAATGACCTGACGGTTAATTTGGATTTCTCTTATCGGAAAACGCAATCGTTAATCCGGAAGATTGAAGAACAATTTACGCAGGCAACAAGCGGAAATGTGGCTAAGACGATTCAGTTCTCGGCAGATTATGGTTTGAGTCGGGCGTTGACGCTTCGCGCGTTTTATGATCTGCAAATCAACAAACCGTTGGTGTCGAGTGCTTCTTATCCGACCTCCAATTCCAATTACGGTATAAGCCTTCGCTTCTCGTTGGCCCAGTAATCGGGAAAGTTTCAAGGCATGAAACTCCGGTTTCATTGGACGAAACAAAAGTTTCATGCCTTGAAACTTCTCGAAAGATCCCTTCCTTTTCCGGAACGTCCGGATAGGGTTAGGGAAAAGAATGTGTGATGAAAGAGAATCCGGTAGGAGGAAAATGCTTAGCGGATTACTATTTTACGGACAGTTTCTCCGATGCGGATAATGTAATACCCCTTGGGAATGTTGACGGGATATTCGCCATTGCTTTCCTTTATTTTGATTTCTTTGACCTTGATGCCTACGACACTGTATATTTCCAGAATACTTCCTATCGGAGCATTCTTCACGTGGATGCAACTATCGTATGCGCTGATTTCAATCGGTGCCGGATCGGCTTGGGTGACACGCTGCTGAGGGCTCTCTTCCGAGGCCATTGCGGGGGAAGAGACCAGCAAACCGGTTACTATGACAAGCAGATGCACGATCTTCATGATTCCTATTCTTATTTTCCCACAAAAATAGGAAGTTTTCATGAAATGGCAATTAACAAAAGTGATTTAACTATCATTTTTACGATGATTTATTGGATTTTCATTTGTATCTTTGGCTTTCTAAATAGCAAACTATGGATTTTTATACGCATATATCTTTGCCGGAGCCGCCTTTCCGCTTTTCTTACGAGATGCCGATACTTTTGTTGGGGTCTTGCTTTTCCGAGAATGTAGGAAAGCGGTTGGACGAGGCGAAGTTTCAGGTAGATATCAATCCGTTCGGGACGTTGTATAATCCGTTGTCAATAGTCGATGCGCTCATCCGTCTTGAGTCTCCCCGTCCGTTTACCGCTGATGATTTATTTTGTTCCGGAGGTCTTTATCATAGCTTCCGGCATCATAGTCGGTTCTCCGCGCTTTCGGTCGAGGAGTGCCTGGAGGGCATTAACCGGCGTTTGGAGCATTCGTCCGCTTTTTTGCGTAAATGCGGACGGTTGATGATTACTTTTGGTACTTCGTGGGTTTATCGTTTGAAAGAGAACGGCGAGGTGGTGGCCAATTGCCATAAGTTGCCGGATAGGTTGTTCCTTCGGGAACGCTTGTCGGTATCTCAGATTGTGACAAGCTGGTCTGATGTGTTGGAAAAGTTATGGAAGGCCTGTCCGGAGCTGAAAGTGTTGTTTACGGTTAGCCCGATCCGGCATTGGAAAGATGGGGCGCATGGCAATCAGCTGAGTAAGGCGACGCTCCTTTTGGCCATCGACGAGTTGAACCGGATGTATCCGGACAATACGGCCTATTTCCCTTCGTATGAGATTGTGATGGACGAATTGCGCGACTATCGTTTCTATGCGGAAGACATGATTCATCCGTCCGGCCAGGCGATAGATTATATCTGGGAACGGTTTGTTGAGTCTGAGCTGACGCCCGAGGCAAAAGAGTTGTTGAAAAAATGTGAGGAAATCCGAAAAGCGGTTGAACATCGTCCTTTTAATCCGGAAAGTGAAGCCTATCGGCAATTTATTTTGCAAACTTTGTTAAAGATTGACCGACTTAACGAGAAAATGACTTTCTTTGACTTTTCAAAAGAGCGAATTGTTTTAAAGTCTAAATTGAAGTAAGAAATGGAATACGCAATGAAGGACGTAGCCCGGATTATCGGTGCTAAAACAACTACTTTGCAGGATAGTGTCATCAGTATATTATTGACGGATAGCCGGCGTCTGTCATTCCCCGAACAGACGTTGTTCTTCGCTTTGAGCACAAAGACGAACGATGGGCATCGTTATATCGGGGATTTGTATAAGTTACGTGTCCGCAACTTTGTGGTAAGCCGGATGCTTCCGGAGTTTGAATCCATGACGGATGCGAACTTCCTGTTGGTAAAGGATGTCTTGAAGGCATTGCAAAAGTTGGCGATTTACCATCGCAAGCGGTTTCAGATTCCGGTAATCGGTATTACGGGAAGTAACGGGAAGACGGTCGTGAAGGAGTTCTTGTATCAATTGTTGCATAACGAGTTTAATATCGTCCGTTCGCCCAGAAGCTATAACTCGCAGATAGGCGTACCGCTTTCGGTATGGGAGATGAACGAGAAAAATACTTTGGGCATCTTCGAGGCCGGTATTTCCCAGCCGGACGAAATGGAGAATCTCCAGCCTATCATCGTTCCGACTATCGGAGTCTTGACGTGTATGGGCGAAGCGCATCAGGAGAACTTCATTTCCATGAATCAGAAGTGTCAGGAGAAACTGACGTTGTTCAGCGAGAGCGAGGCGATTATTTACGATGGGGATGATGTCTTTATTTCGAATGCTATCGAGGCTGCCTGTTTGTCGCATAAAGCAATTGCCTGGAGCCGTACGGATACCGAAGCTCCCCTTTATATCGAGTCTATTGAGAAGAGACAGACCGATACGGTGATTCATTGTACTCTCTTGGGCTTTGATAAGGTGTACACGATTCCTTTTACGGATGATGCTTCTATCGAAAATGTGATTCATTGTCTGGCGGTGATGCTTTACCTGAAGCCGACCAGCGTAAATGACGAGACGAAATTTGCCCGTCTGGAGCCGGTCGAGATGCGCCTGGATGTCAAGGAGGGAATAAACAATTGCCTGTTGATAAACGATACCTATAATTCGGATATCAATTCTTTGGCGATAGCCCTTGATTTCCAGCAGAGCCGGAAGGTGGCGAAGAACCTGAAATCTACCTTAATCCTTTCGGATATTCTACAGACAGGGACGTTGCCCAAATCGCTTTATAAAAAGGTAGCGGATTTGGTAGAGCGGAAGAACGTCAATCGCTTGATTGGCATCGGTAAGGATCTGAAGGAATATGCGTCTGTGTTTGGGGCCGGTTTGGAGAAAGAGTTTTATTCTTCAACGGAGGAGTTTATTGCTTCTCCTTCAATCCGGAAATTCCAAAACGAATTAATCTTGATAAAGGGTTCCCGGCGTTTTCATTTTGAACATATTTCCGAACTCTTGGAGAAGAAGGTGCATGAAACGATTCTCGAAGTTAATCTTTCCGCCATTGTACATAATTATAATGTATATCGTTCCAAATTGAAGCCGGACACGAAGATGGTCTGTATGGTGAAAGCCTCCGGATATGGAAGTGGGGCGCATGAGTTGGCCAAGACCTTGCAGGAACATCATTGTGATTATTTGGCGGTGGCGGTGGCCGATGAGGGGGTCTCTCTTCGGAAAGAGGGTGTGACGATTCCGATTATGGTGATGAATCCGGAGTTTAGCAGTTTCAATACGTTGTTTGAATACAATCTGGAACCGGAGGTGTATAGCTTCCGTTTGTTGGATGCCTTGATTAAGGAAACCGGTCGGCGGGGTATCATAGCTTATCCGGTGCATATCAAGATTGATACAGGAATGCATCGCCTCGGATTCCAGCCCCACGAGGTTTCTACATTATGCGAACGGTTGAAAGAGCAAAGCGGAATCAAGGTTCGTTCGGTATTTTCGCATTTGGCAGGAAGTGATTCGTTTGTGTTTGACGATTTCACTCACGAACAATTGACGAAATTCCAGCAGGCCGCGGCCGAGTTGGAGGCCGGTTTGGAGCATACCGTTATCAAACATATTTTGAATACGGCAGGTATTGAGCGTTTCCCGGAATACCAGATGGATATGGTGCGATTGGGTATCGGTCTTTATGGGGTTAGCGCATCCGGAATCCATGGATTGCGGACGGTTAGTACCTTGAAGACAACTATCCTCCAGATCCAGCAGGTCCCGGCGGGTGATTCCATCGGATATAGCCGGCGGAGCTATGTGGAGCGCGACTCGCGTATAGCCATTATCCCGATTGGCTATGCTGACGGGTTGGATCGTCATTTCAGTAACGGGCATGGCGAAGTGGTTATTCGGGGTAAGAGATGCCCGATTATCGGTAATATATGCATGGATGCTTGTATGATTGATGTAACCGATAGCGATGCGCAAGAGGGTGATACGGTCATCGTATTTGGCGAGGAACTTCCGGTATCGGAATTATCAGACCGTTTGCGGACAATCCCGTACGAGATATTGACTTCTGTTTCACCTCGCGTGAAAAGAATTTATTATACGGAATAGGAAATTGGGTGTGTGTTAGATTTAGGAAAAACACAGAGGCACTGTGCACAGAGTTTTTTAAAAATCCTCTGTGCTTCTGTGTCTCTGTGTTTGATTTTTTGGGGGAAATTTTGTAAGATTGTATATTTATAGCGAGAATACTATTGTGTAATCTCGATAAAATAGTTATATTTGTCGAAATATTAATCATAAAAGACTCTTGACATGAAGGAAAGGGAATTTATCAATCCGTTTACGGACTTTGGCTTTAAACGGATATTCGGTCAGGAAATCAATAAGGAATTGACCATCGATTTCCTGAATTTGTTGCTGGATGGTGAACGTCACATTGCAGACTTGACCATCATGAATCCGGAAATGCAGCCGGAACGGGAAGAAGAACGGCTGGTGGTGTTTGACCTCTATTGTAAAAGTGATGACGGAACACAGTTCATCGTGGAGATGCAGGCGGCAAGGCAAAACTTCTTTTTGGACAGAAGCTTGTATTATCAAAGTCGGGTCATCGTAGCCTAAGGTGAGAAGGGGAAGGACTGGGATTATTATCTCCAGCCGGTTTACGGAATCTTCTTTATGGACTTCACAATATCTGGAAGTTCCGGCTTACGTACCGATGTCACCTTGATGGACATGAAGACGAATAAGGTTTTCAATCCCAAGTTGCGACAAATCTATTTGGAAATGCCTCGCTTCACAAAAGAGGCGGATGAATGTGAAAATGATTTCGAACGTTGGTTGTATCTGATAAAAAAT
>URGO01000041.1 GCA_900547435.1 uncultured Parabacteroides sp. | reverse complement strand
ACCACTACTGGATCGAATAGAGAAGTCCTAACTTGTCGGACATAGGATTCGGCTACTCCTACATAATGGCTGCAACTGCCGACAGGGTGCCCTGCGTTTATGTTGAGAACGGATTAGTGGCCAATTACGACGCTTCCGCCCCAATAGAAGTAAGTTACCGCAAGCCTTTTCCCGGCGTTCCCACAGGGAAAGACAACCCAGAACTGCTGTATAATCTTAAGCCAAGCCACGGACACGACCAGGCGATCATAAACGGCATCAGTCGCATAGGCTATATGAAAGGCGGAGGAAAGGCTTTGTGGAAAGATGAGAATATTGCGGACTCGATAGTGGTCCATGCACAGAACTTTATCCGAGCAAATCAGGATAAGCCTTTCTTTATGTACTTTGCTACGAATGATGTTCACGTTCCCCGCTTCCCGCATGAGCGTTTCCGGGGAAAGAATCCGATGGGATTGCGGGGCGATGCGATTGCTCAGTTCGACTGGAGTGTGGGTGAATTGCTGAAAACCTTGGATGAGTTGGGGCTTACGGAGAATACCTTGATTATTCTGTCCAGCGATAATGGGGCGGTGGTAGATGACGGGTATGCGGATGAGGCTTTGGAGAAATTGGGCGACCATAAGCCGGTCGGTCCTTTGCGCGGAAACAAATACAGTGCCTTTGAAGGCGGTACGCGCATCCCGGCCATAGTCCATTGGCCAAAAGAAATCAAGCGGCCTATGGTTTCCGAAGCATTGGTTTCGCAAATAGACTGGTTCCGTTCGTTGGCCGCGTTGGTGGATGGCCGCATTCCGAAAGGCTCCGCGCCGGATAGCCAGAATCATTTGGACACTTGGTTGGGAAAGAATCAGGATAACCGGGAATGGGTCATCGAGCAGGCGCTGAATCATGCCTTGTCAGTCCGGACCCGGGACTGGAAATATATCGAACCGAGCTATGGCGGAGCTTTTATGCCGCGCGAACGTGTCGAGACCGGCTTCTCTTTGGAACCGCAACTTTATCAAGTCTCCCAAGATTACGAGCAGAAGAATGTGGCTAAAGAGCATCCCGAAATCGTTTACAAAATGCAAGGAATATTGAAAATGGAAAGAGATAAAGTGAAATGACAAACTTAAATCATAGCATAAGATGAAAACATTGAAAGTCCCTTATTTGCCGCAATTGGACCAGTTGGATATGTCGTCGGTCGGTTGCATGATGGAGAGCAAAGCCCAGCGTGACTATGTGGATACCATCAATTGGAAGGAATATCCGTATAAACCGATTGTCGCGTTTGATACGGCCTGGTCGGATACCTGTTTTTATATCCGCTATTTCGTGAAAGGTTTTTCCCTGAAAGCCATTTTCGATAAAGATGATACGAATGTGCATTTGGATAGTTGTGTGGAATTTTTCATGCAACGGGTAGGGGATAAGGATTATATCAATTTCGAGTTCAATTGTATCGGCGCTTGTGATGCGGCACGTCGTCCGTCCCGCGATACCAAGACCTCCTTATCACCGGAAGAGTATAAGTCCATCAGGCGATATACTTCGTTGGAAGAGGTAGCCTTTGAGGAGAAGAAAGGAGTGTATGAATGGGAATTGTTGGTCGCTATCCCGTTGAAGGTGATGGGGCTGGATGCCAAGAATATGCCGGAGAAGATAAAAGGAAATTTCTATAAGTGTGCCGATGATACGGAATATCCGCATTTCGTCAGCTGGAGTCCGATTGATTTGCCTGCGCCGAATTTCCATTGCCCGCAATTCTTCGGGGATATTTATTTTTTGAAGTAGACGAGTTGACGAGTTGACAAGTTAACAAGGAGTAAAAGATGCCTCTTTTTAACTTGTCAACTTGTTCCCTTGTCAACTAAAAAACAACTACTTATGAGAACGATTGTATCACTTCTGTATATGTTGGCCGGAATGCTTCTCTTCGCTTGTACTCCGGAGAAGCCGAAGGCTTTTATTGATAAATTGATGCCGGCGCCGGTAGATGGCGGATTTGCTATAGAGGATTCGTGGATTTGGGGTTCTTCGGTTATCAAAGGCGAGGATGGGAAATACCATATCTTTGCCGATAAATGGGATAAGGATTTGGGTTTCGGGGCATGGGTGACCAATACGGAGATTGCCCATGGCGTTTCAGATACGCCGGAAGGACCTTATGTTTATTCGGATATGGCGTTGACCCGACGCGACCCGAAATATTTTGACGGATGTTCCGTGTTTAATCCGCGTGTGATTCGGTATGACGGAATGTATTATCTCTATTATGTAGGGACTACGTATGATTTCCCGGTGCCTGAAGCGGGTGTGAAATGGGAAGATGATTGGTTTGAGCGGGCTTGGATGAACAAACGTATCGGTGTGGCCCGGTCAAAATCCCTTTATGGCCCATGGGAGCGGATGGATCGTCCCGTTATCGAACCGCGTCCCGGGCATTGGGATGCGAGCATAACCAGTAACCCTTCTCCGGTGGTGAATCCGGAAACGGGTAAGATTCTTTTAATTTACAAATCTTCACCGAAAAATTCCCAACCGCCCTTGTTGTTGGGGGCCGCTGAGGCGGAACATCCGCAAGGCGAATACAAGCGACTTTCGGATGAGCCGATATTCCGTTTTGATACGGAGGACAATTTGGCGAATGATGTGGAAGATCCGTTTGTCTGGTGGGACGGCAATCAGTATGAACTGATTATGAAAGACCGTTTCGGACATATTTGTGGAGAGGATGGAGGAGGAATCCACGCTACATCGCCCGATGGCGTGCATTGGACGTTGTCCGATCCGGTAAAGGCTTATTCGCGTACCATCCGTTGGAATGACGGGACTACAACGGTCCAGGCTAATTTCGAACGCCCTTTTATCCTGTTTGAAGATGGACGTCCGGCTTATCTGTTTGCTGCGGTAGGCACCGGTCCGTCTCCTTGGAATTTCGAAAAGACCTGGAATATGGTGATTCCGCTGAGTGAATAGAGTTAGACTTGAAAATTGAAAAATATTTTAACTGAATTAGAATATCATGAAGAGAGAAATTTTGTGTGGAGCATTTATTGTTCTGTTTAGCCTATTGACGGGCTTGGTTCAGGCGCAGACCAAACAGGCTGGCGCGTATTCGGTAAAGGGAGTTTTGTTGGATTCATTGACCAACGAGAGTGAACCGTATGCTACAATCCGCATTTTCCGGAAAGATTCACCTAAAGAACCGGTAAAACTGGCGGTAACTGATTTGGACGGGAAGTTTAATGAGAGTTTAAAGCAGGCAGGGAGCTATACCTTGTCTATCACATCCATTGGAAAACGTACCGTCATGCGGGAATTTGCTTTATCCGACCGGCAAAAGAGCGTGGATTTGGGTACGCTTTATACTTCGGAGGATAGTGAGGTGCTGGAGGGTGTGGAAGTGGTCGCCCAAAAGCCGTTGGTGAAGGCGGAAATCGACAAGATTTCGTATAGTATTGAGGATGATCCGGATTCGAAAACGAACACGACCTTGGAAATGTTGCGCAAGGTGCCGTTGGTTACCGTGGATGCCGAAGATAATATTCAGGTGAACGGTTCAAGCAATTTTAAAGTGCATGTAAACGGCAAGCCGAACACTTTGATGAGCAATAACCCGAAGGAGGTGTTGCGGAGCCTTCCGGCAAATTCGATTAAATCTATTGAGGTCATTACGGAACCCGGGGCTAAATATGATGCGGAGGGTATCGGGGGTATCCTGAATATCATCACGACCGAAGCCAAGATGCAGGGGTATAACGTGACTTTGGGGGCAAATGCCGGAAATCGTAATGCCGGTGCGTATGCCTATGGGACGGTACAGGTCGGAAAATTTACCGCAACGGGGAATTATTCGTATAACGCGCAATACTCACCGCGTGGTTATGGGTCATCGGGACGAGAAGACTATACCTCTGAAGAGTATAAGTACCTGAATGGAGAGAATTCGTATAAAAGTAATGGAAATTTCCAGTTCGGTAACATAGAAGCGAGTTATGAGATTGACACATTGAATTTGCTTACCTTTTCGGCAAATATTTTCGGAGGTAGTTTTGATACGGATAATAACTATTCTGCGGATATGCGTAATGCGCAACAGGACTTGATGTATCATTATTCCAGTCTGAGCCGGAATACGAGTGGATTTGGAAATGTCGGTATCAACTTGGATTACCAGCATTCCATGAAACGTAAAGGGGAATACCTGACGGCTTCGTATAAGTTCAACAACTCCCCGAACAATTCCGAAACAGAAACTTTCTATGAGGAGGTGGAAAATGTACCTTTCGATTTGTTTGACCAGCGTTATGACAATGATGCGCATACCGCTGAGCATACCTTGCAGCTGGATTATGTGAATCCGTTGAATGAAATGCATTATATTGATGCCGGGGCGAAATATATCTTCCGAAAGAATGCCAGCGATAGCAAGTATTTCCTGGAACAGCCCGATGGCTCATTCCTGCAAAGCGAGGATATGAGCAGTATGTTCGACCAGGGGCAGAATATCCTGGCCGCATATGCCGATTACCAGTTGAAATGGAAGAAACTTGGGGTGAAAGCAGGCGTCCGTTATGAACATACGTTCATGAATGTGGAATACGAGCTACAACCGGAACGAAACTTTGATGCCGGATTTGACGATGTGGTTCCTTCGGCTAATATATCTTATATGTTAGGGACGACTTCCTCTTTGCGTGCCAATTACAATATGCGCATCAATCGTCCGGGTATCTGGTACCTGAATCCGTTCCGTGACGAGAGCAATCCGACTTCGGTCAGTTATGGTAATCCGAACTTGGATACGGAGAAATCTCATAACTTTGGAATCACGTATAGCAGCTTTACGGCGAAGTTCAGTTTGAACGCTACACTTAATTATATGTTTATCAATAATGGAATCGAACGCTATTCGTTTATGAACGATGGCGTGATGGAGAGTACCTATGGTAATGTGAGCAAAACCAAGCAGACCCGTCTGTCTCTTTGGGCAAACTGGAATCCGGGAAGCAAGACGCGTATTTCGATTAATGCGAGCGGTTCTTATGCTGATTACAAGAGCGAGGCTATTAATAGCCATAATTACGGATTCCAGGGAAATCTGTTCGGGAATATCCAGCAAACCTTGCCTTGGAAACTTCGTCTTAGCCTTTATGGAGGAGGTAGCACACCTTACATCTCATTGCAGGGCGAAGGCTCTTCTTATTATTTTTATGGAATCGGACTTAGCCGTTCGTTCTTGAAAGAAGACCGATTGAATATTTCTATCAGTACCAGCAATATATTCCAAAAATACCAGAC
Organism: uncultured Parabacteroides sp.; assembly: GCA_900547435.1. GTDB lineage: Bacteria > Bacteroidota > Bacteroidia > Bacteroidales > Tannerellaceae > Parabacteroides. The sequence goes on along the minus strand of URGO01000041.1, from coordinate 16,164 downwards.
CTATAGCAGCGAAACGCTGACCGATACTTTCCGCTCTTGGTCGGAAAGCAAATCTCCGAATCGTTATATCGGCGTTAGCATTAGCTGGAGATTCGGTGAGTTGAAGACGCAGGTGAAGAAAGCCACTCGAAGTATCAATAATGATGACGTGAAAGCAGGAGGAAATAATACCAGTGGCAATACGGGTGGAAACGCCATGTAAAGGGAATATAATCAACTATTTGCATTAAGCATAGCCAAAGAGGGTGTGCATTTTCGGCACACCCTCTTTGGCTTAAATCACTCATCCTTTCCTGAAAGAATCTTTTTTACTTGTCATAAGATACATTCCACATTGAACCGCATAGAACGCTTTCGATGCTGATAACGGTTGAAAGGAAATGTTGACAAGAAAATATGTTGTAAAACATATAAAAATAAAATGACAAAATGTTTATTTTATTAATCGTCTGTTGTATTTTTGCACTGAAAGTTAAAATTAAGAATTAAGACGATGCTGATGGTGCGAATCAAAGGCTTTGTTAAAAACGTTGGTTAAATCTAAAATTAAAGTTATGAGAAGAAGTTTATCATTTTTTAACACGGGGGGGGGTAAATTAGCCTTACTTGGATTGCTATTGCCTGCATTCCCTGCTGTAGCAGCAGATACCCCGTTAGGTAGTATGAAAGCCTCCTTAGAGACTAACGCGGTTTATCAAGACTCAAAAGTATCGGGTACAATTGTTGACCAAACCGGTATGCCTGTAATTGGGGCTAATGTATTAGTGAAGGGTACACAAAACGGAACTATCACAGATTTGGATGGTAAGTTTGTGATAGAAGATTGTCCGGAAGATGCCATTTTGGTGGTTTCCTACATCGGTTTTCAGACGCAAGAAGTGATTGTGGACGGACCGACCGTAAGTATTACCCTGCGTGAAGATTCTCAAAGTTTGGACGAAGTGGTTGTCGTGGGGTATGGTTCTTCGGTAAAGAAAGATTTGACTACAGCTGTGACCAGTGTAAAGAGTAAAGATTTCCTTCCGGGTGCTGTGAACGATGCCATGCAGATGATTGACGGTAAGGTGGCCGGTGTGACGGTTTCCAGTACAGCCGCTTCTGACCCTAATGCAAGTTCTAGCATTCAGGTACGTGGTGCCTCTTCTTTGAAAGCCGGCAATAGTCCGCTGGTCGTTATTGATGGTATGCCGGGTGGTGATTTACGCAACATCGCTCAGCAGGATATCGAATCTATTACCGTATTGAAAGACGGTTCGGCAGCGGCTATCTATGGTTCGCGTGGTGCGAATGGTGTCATCCTGGTAACGACCAAGCAGGGACATTCTGGTAAAACAACAATTACGTATGACGGATATGTAGAACATGATTTTGTGGCAAGCAAGCCAGATATTCTGGACCCGGAGTCTTATTTGGAACATGTAACGGGTGCCGTAGACCATGGTTACCGCACCGATTGGTATGACGAGCTGATCAACCACAACAATTTCGGCCATAACCATAACATCGCTTTGGCGGGCGGTAGCGAATCCACTATTTTCCGTATCTCGGCTAACTTCCGTCAGAAGAATGGTCTGGATATCGAATCCAAACGTAAAGAATACGGTCTGCGTGCCAACTTCAAGCACATTACTTTGGAAGATCGTTTGGAAGTAGGCGGTAACATTTCTTATCGTATCGCCGATGAGGATTATACCGACTATGGTTCGTTCAAACAGGCTGTGCAGTTGAACCCGACTTACAGCGTGGACGAAATGGACGCTTTCTACGGTTCAGGTGGTTATTCTTACAACCCGATCAAGAACCTGACCGAGCGTGACCGTGGCGCTTTGCAGGAATATTCAATGGTTGACTTCAACATCAAGTTCAATATTCTGGATAACCTGAATACGGAATTGAAGCTGGGTCGCCAAGGACACAACAAGAAAGAACAGGACTACAAGTATTCTACTTTCCGCGAATGTATTGACGGTGGTTGGCACGGTCATGCAGCCATCACCCAGGAAAACTGGACTGACTGGACGTTGGAATGGTTGGGCAACTATGAATTCACTATCGGTAAGCATAACACCAAGATCATGGGAGGTTACTCTTATCAGGAATTCAACTACGAAAAGGTAAAGGCTGAAAACCGTAACTTCCCGACGGATGCCTTCCTGACCAACAACCTGGGTGCCGGTGATTACGAAAAGGTAGATGGCCGTCTGGGTATGGAGTCTAACAAGAATCAGGAAAAGACCATCGCCTTCTTGGGACGTATCAACTACAACTACAACGACATGTTCTTGTTTACCGGTTCGTTGCGTTATGAAGGTAACACGAAGTTTGGTGCGGACAACAAGTGGGGTCTCTTCCCGGCAGCTTCTGCAGCATGGCGTATCTCTACATTACCGGTATTCGAGAGCAGTCCGGTAGTTGACGACTTGAAGGTTCGTTTCTCTTACGGTGTAACAGGTCGTTCCGGATTTGACAAGTATATCGCTTTGGCGAAGTACACCGGCTACGGGGATTACTACAGCGACCGTTTCGGCTGGATCAAAGGATATGGTCCGGGTAACAACCCGAACTACGACTTAGGTTGGGAAAAGCAGATTTCTTACAACTTGGGTATCGACTATACCTTGTTCAATTCCCGCTTGTCAGGTAGTTTAGACCTCTTTATCCGTGACGGAAAAGACATCATCGGTGATTACCGTGTTCCATTGCCTCCTTATCTGCATGAGACCATTACGGCCAATGTAGGTACGACTACTTCAAAAGGTTTTGAATTGCAGGCAAATTGGGATGCTGTTCAGACCAAAGACTTTAGCTATTCGACCAATGTAATGTTATCATATACGCAATCCAAACTGAAATCCTTCTCGAACGAGAGATACCAGTTAGGTTATATCGAAGGTGACGGTTTCCCGTCTCCGGGTAACCCGGGTGCCGCTCAGCGTCTGCAGGACGGTACGCCTATCGGTTCTTTCTACGGCTTCCGCTATGCCGGTGTTGACGAAAACGGCAATATCTTGATTTGGGAAGGCGGCCAGGAAGGCGGTACGACCAAGTTGGGTACGGACGGTAACGAGCAGGATAAGGTTTATCTGGACGGCACCGGTGTTCCGAAATGGGAATTGTCATGGGGTAACACCTTCACGTGGAAAAACTTCGACTTCTCGTTCTTCTTCCGCGGACGTTTCCGTTACAAGATCATGAACCAGTATGAAATGTACTACGGCTTGCAGGTAATCGCGGTAGATAACAAGCTGGCTTCTGCTTACGAAGAGAATGCACACATCAAGGGTGCGAAGGTTATTTGCGACTACTTCTTGCAGAATGGTAACTATTTGCGTTTAGATAACATCACGGTAGGTTGGACTCCGAAGCTGAAGACCAAATGGATCTCCAATTTGCGTGTGTATGGTACATTGAAGAATGTATTTACATTGACAAAGTATACAGGTGTTGATCCGACAACGGTTAACACGACCGGCTTGTGGCCAGGTATCGGTGGCATGGATGTTTATCCGATGGCAAGAAACCTGACATTTGGTGTACAAATCAGTTATTAATCGAATCTAAGAATCAAATATATGAAAAAGTTTAAATCACTATTATGTGCTGCCGGCGTACTGGGAGCGATGGCGTTGGCTTCTTGCACGGACTTGACAGAAAACATTTATTCGGAGCTGACGAAAGATAATTACTATATTGACCCGCAATCGGTTGAATCGGCTGTTGTACGTTGCTATGAGCATAGCGATAACGTGACTTGGCGCGGGGATATCTGGAAATTGCAGGAATTGACTGCCGACCATTTCGTATGGACCCAGAAGGGACGTCACGGTTATGATGACGGTATGTGGATTCGTTTGCATGAACATAAGTGGAACTACATACAGGCTCAAATTAACGGTGCATGGGTAAATTCGTATCAGTGTATCAGCCAGATCAATACAGTATTGCGCGATATGAATACGCTGGACTTTGCTGCTATCGGCGTGTCTGACGAGGACAAGGCGGCTTACTTCGGTGAGTTGCGCGTATTGCGTGCTTGGTATTATATGTTCCTGCTGGACTTCTTCCGTCAGGTGCCTATCGCTACCGAACAGCAGGGAGCTGAGGAGATTGTAGCCCAGAGCCCGGCTCAGGATGTGTACAACTTCATCGAATCGGAAATCAAGGAGGTATTGCCTTCTCTGCCGAAAGAGAAACGTTTGGGCCGTTGGACACAAGGTCCGGCTGCCGGTCTGTTGGTTCGCTTGTATCTGAACTCGGAAGTATGGGTTGGACAGGATCGTTATGCAGATTGCAAGCAGTGGGCTGAGGATATCATTGCCGGCAAGTACGGTTCATACAGCATCAATCAGAATGACTATCGTGATCCGTTCCGTTCCGGTATCAACGATTATGAGTCTCCGGAGAACCTGTTTGAGTTCTGGCATGACCGTGGTCGTTTGGAGCAGCAGACTATGTGGGCAGATGTGATGCAATATACTGCAGCTCAGACATTAGGTAGCGATGGTGGCGGTAACAATGGTATTTTGTTGCAACCGTCCAGAGACTTCCAAGGCAACATTTATCAGTTTGAAAGCGGATTAGGTAATCCGTTTGAAAAATATGCGGATTGCGACTACCGCAAACAGCCGTTCCGCACAACCGACCCGAATGGTGGTTATGAGGGATTCTTCCTGCAGGGAGCACAGATGACGTATGACGCTGCACAGCAGTATGGATATACGGATGTGTATGTGAATGGTACGGAAGAGTGGGCAGGTGCTCCGTTGGTATTTGTTGACCAGGTAGGTCGTTTCTCTGAACAGGCAGAATTAAAGCAACGTTCAGGTGAAAGTAATGAAGCTTATACGGAACGTAAAAGACAGTATATGATTGAGGTGGCTGAGCGTGGTTACTATGTCTGCAACGATGCGGATGTTATCGCTAAGGGTTCGCAGGTAATCACCGGTGAGGAAAACTCGGGTATCCGTTTCAACAAATTCCCGTACCTGCCTGACCATGACGGTCTGTTCCGTTCACAATCAACTCCGGAAATGCGTCTGGCAGAAATGTATTATGCTGCTGCCGAGTGCTACTACCGCGAAGGCAATAAGGCTAAAGCAGCTGAATTGCTGGATTATGTACGCGTTAGAAATTATCCGGCTGAGGAATGGAGCAAGTACAGCTACGTGCAGAATCCGGAAATGCTGACGGATGGTGAGTTCTTGGATGAATTAGGACGTGAGTTCATCGGCGAACGTCGTCGTCGTCCGGATTTGATCCGCTGGGGCAAATATGGTGAATCTTGGTGGAATAAGAATGAAGACCCGAATGACGGCGTGGAAAGAACTTATTTCCCGATTCCGCAGAATCAATTGAACGCAAGTCCTGTATTGGTACAAACCACTCCGGGATGGCAATAATCGAATGAGTTTTGAGTTGGTAAGTTTATGAGGTCTTGTCCATATAACTTACAAACTCAAAACTTAAAAACTAAAACAAATACAACTAACTTCGTTTTTAGGTATAAAATAATAGTTGAAAAACACGTTGAGAGGGTGTGTCGTAATTGAGTGATACACCCTCTTCTTCAAATGCCACTAAGCTTTTTAGTGTAGCTTTTATTCAAAAACTTTAATCTTTGGTTTATACATATTCTCCGGTTTCAAGTCGCATTCATTCTTCATCTGCAAGCTGTAATCCAAGTCGCTCACTTCCGGAGTTACATTGTTTGAACCAAAAGTAAACTTTACGCCAGCTTCTTTGGCTTTCATAATAATCCGTTTTCCCGGTATGCGATAAAGTTCGTTGATTTCCAAAGCTTTTCCATGCTTCACCAAAGCATCCACAAACTTCTGGATACGGGCATCGGTCCAGAACTCGTCATACCGGTCGTTCATCTGTTCGGGTAAGAACGTCGGATTGACAAAAATATCAATCGGCTCAGCGATAACACTGCAACTCTTTTCTACAATCAGATCCATATACTGCTGTTCATCGTCAATCCACACTTCATCATTAATCCACAGACGGGTACGGCGGTTCTTATTATCATGGAATGTCAATGCGTCGCTGAATACATAATCAAACTGCTTGCGCGCATCTTCCGAGAAAGTGGTTAGCCATTCGCGCCCTTCAGCTTGCATAGCCAGAATGAAAGGTTGTGTATGCATCGAGTCTATAAAGTTATAAATATCTTCATCTTTTGTTACGGGGAAACCAATTCCACAATTCGGAGCAATGGCATAGTTGATACCGGTTTGCCGTGACTGCTGTGCAGCTCGTTCTTTGGTCAATCCTCCTTTCAAATGAACATGGTAATCCAATACCGGGAAGTCCTCCTGATGCAGGCGGATGATAGGGTCGGTCTGTTCATCCAATGCTACTACCGGGAATGGTTCGCCGGTGGTCTTATCAGGCAATGCCGTAACTTGTAAATTCCGGATTTCAATCGGGTTGGCGCTCGTATTCACAAAGGCCAGGATTCCTTCAGATAGTAAAGTTCGTTCATTAGGAGCAACACGGTAAGGTTGTGCCGGTTCTACATATTCCACCACCGGTTCGTTATTGATATATACGGCTATGTTTTTACCCGCAACCCGAATACGCATGTCAAACCAGGCGTTATCCGGAATGAATACTTTGGTCAGATTACGTACGGACATCAGGCTTCCGGTCATCTTCCACCAAACCGGATCGTTTACATCATTGTTGATTGCTACCTTATAGCCTTTCTCCAAAGCTTTATCAGTATGGAAAGCAACATACCCCTTTGCCTGCGGGGTTGTCCGTAATTGCATGTTCAACTCAAAATTCTTAAATTTCCCTTTGGTTTGGACCAACTGTTCATTACCGGAAATAACCAGTTTATTTCCTTGAGCGAACCAATCCGGAGATATGGTCTGGTCATTAAGCACTAAAGCACCTTGTGGAGCCGAACTACAAGCGGCAAATAAAATAGCCACTACAAAAAAAGCAATTTGCTTTACTACAGAATGAGTGTTCTTCATCTTTTCTGTTTTTTATTTTGAATGTTATTGTTTTTAGTTGATGAGGCTTTAGGATACAAGTTGACAAGGTTTATGCCCGATAGCCTTGTGCCTATAGCCTCATCTTTTCTTGTCAACTTACTTATTTCTTCAACTGAAGTCCGACTTTGAATCCTTCATATTGATCAGTCAGTTTATTAACGGCTTGTAATGTCGCGCTTCCTGAAACAGCAGACAATTTACCTAAAAAATCCAGCAGTTTGTCTGCATTAAACAAAAGAGCCAGTTCGTCTTGAGTCAGAACAACCTGCGCCGAGATATTGGCCAGCTTCAGATTTCCGTACTTCAATTGGATTGTTTTGTCCGACTCCTGCAATGTATAAGTACCTTTCAGTGTTTTCCCTTTGAAAAGACAGGTAAACGTATTGTTATCATTAAAGGTATAACTGAACGTTCCCGCTTTCAATCCGATTTTATCGCAATAGGATTGCAGCTTCTTTTCCACTTCGCCGGCTGCCACATTGCCGGCCACATTTTTAAGCGCGTTGTCGCCTTCCAGCATAACCGCCGGGGAGACATATTCCCACGTTCCGGTAAGATTGGCTGCGGTCAGTTCTTTTCCACCGGTCAATGAGGTAACAGCATCCTTGACGGCTGAAGATTTCAGTATATCCTTTAAAGATTGTGCCTGTATCTGAGGGCACAAGCACGTCAGACCAAGAAGTCCAGCGCATAGAATAAATTTCTTCATTTGCATATATCTTTTTGAGTTTATGAATTTTTAGTTTTTAAGTTTTGAACGGGATATTCTTCATACCCCAATAACCGATACTTATCAGCGCATAAAATTATTTATTTTAAAGAATGCAAGCAAATTTTCATGAAAGAAAAAAGGCGCACCTTGCGGCACGCCTTTTTATTGAGTAGAATCGAATCTTCACGTACGGAATTATAACTTGTCGTTAGAACCCAATACGTTGAGGATTTTGTGTTTGTAAAGTTTTTCCATTTCATCACGAGCCGGACCCAGGTATTTACGCGGGTCGAATTCAGCCGGTTTTTCAGCGAATACTTTGCGAACGGCAGCAGTCATAGCCAAGCGAGAGTCAGAGTCGATGTTGATCTTGCAAACTGCAGACTTCGCAGCCTTGCGCAATTCTTCTTCCGGAATACCGATAGCTGCTTCGAGTTTACCACCATACTGGTTGATCATATCTACATATTCCTGAGGAACTGAAGAAGAACCGTGGAGTACGATAGGGAATCCCGGTAATTTTTCCATTACAGCATCCAATACATCAAATGCCAATGGAGGAGGTACCAAACGGCCTGTAGCCGGATCAACATGGCACTGTTCCGGTTTGAACTTGTATGCACCGTGAGAAGTACCAATTGAGATAGCCAATGAATCACAACCTGTACGAGTAGCGAAATCGATTACCTCTTCCGGGTTTGTGTATGTATGGTGCTCAGCGCAAACTTCATCTTCAACACCAGCCAATACACCCAGCTCTCCTTCTACAGTTACATCATACTGATGAGCATAGTCTACAACCTTCTTTGTCAAAGCGACATTTTCTTCGTATGGAAGGTGAGAACCATCAATCATAACTGAAGAGAATCCCATATCTACACAGCTCTTGCACAATTCGAATGAATCACCGTGATCCAAGTGCAAAACGATTTGCGGATTCGGGCAACCTAATTCCTTAGCATATTCTACAGCGCCTTCTGCCATATAACGCAGCAAAGTCTGGTTAGCATAGTTACGTGCGCCTTTTGATACCTGCAAAATAACCGGAGACTTCGTTTCTACTGCAGCCTTTACAATAGCCTGCAACTGTTCCATGTTATTAAAGTTGAAAGCCGGAATAGCATATCCGCCTTTGATTGCTTTGGCAAACATTTCTTTGGTGTTCACCAAACCTAATTCTTTGTAACTTACCATAATTATTATGTATTACGTTAATGATTAAAAATCTGAGACAAAGATATAATATTCCATTGGAAATTATACAAATCAAACGATAAAATAACCCAAAAAACATCTTTTACTCAAAAAACTGAAGGAAATGCTTTTTTAATTCAGCAGTTCTTCTTACTTTTGCAACCCAAAATACCGGTTACCATTTAATTAAAGAAGAAGTAAAACTAAATAAAGAAATAAAGCAATGAAGAAAGGTATTCATCCAGAGAACTATCGTCCTGTTGTATTCAAGGACATGTCGAACGATGATATGTTTATCACTCGTTCAACAATCAATGCAAAGGAAACTATCGAAATCGACGGCGTTACTTATCCGTTGGTAAAGGTGGAAATTTCTAACACTTCTCACCCGTTCTATACAGGCAAGGCTAAGTTGGTCGATACTGCCGGACGTGTTGATAAGTTCATGAGCCGTTACGGTAATCGTAATAAGAAATAAGAACTTCATCATTTACTAAAAAAGGCTTTCTGCAACATTTAGCGGAAAGCCTTTTTTAGTTTTAAACTTATAACCGACAGCCGGACTGGACGAAGTCCGGCTATTCGCTTTTTACTCACATACTAAAATATAAGAACATTCTTTATCCATCTTTCCGGTCAGTTTGCCTCCCGATACGGAAAAACGATGTTGATGCACGGCATCCGTATAAGTTCCATCCGGCAAAGAGGTACGAATCGTGATTTCTGTAGCATCACCGAGGTTTACCAATACTGCCCCTTTCTTTCCGCGAGCTACTTCCATTACTTTTCCATCCGCAGAATAATAAAGAGTCTCTCCTTCGCCTGCCATCGCTTGACGGAACTTATTGGCTGCTACGACTTCTGGATGCATGAAGTTATCATTGCCTCTGGCACCGATACGATTGTTTCCCCAACGGATTTTCGGAGAAGATCCATCCGGACGACTCAAGAACAATGGAACTCCCGCAGAACGAGCCACAAGAAGCGTCCATCCGCAACGTATCAACGCATCGTTCATTTCGGCAGATTCCCCGGCATTGCAATAAGTATCATGGCTTTCTACCCAGGTTACTAATTGTTTTGGATTGGCTTTATGATGCCATGACTTCAAATCGTTTTTCTTGAAATTATGCTGTGTCAACGCTTCACGCAATGCTCCTCCATATGCACTTGCGGTCAGACCAATATATTGGGAATACTCCTTTTCCTTGACATTTTTGTCCTGTAATACTTCTCCGTAGATGAACAGATTGTCCTTATTGGCTAAAGTCAAACCATTGACAGACTCCCGACCGGTAGCGATATTCCAAAAGTTATTGCGGGGAGATTTTTCGTCTTTCGGATCAGATGGCAAACCAATATGCTTTGCCGTATCATAGCGGAATCCGCCTGCTCCGTTGGCTATCAAGTCATTTATGTAACACATAAAATAATATTGGAACTTCGGGTTTTCTGTATTCACATCCGGCAGCCCGCCCATCGCGCCGGTTGTACATTGATAACGGTCATTATAATCTTTGATTTCATTCAAACCGTTGGCATGATATAATTCCTCTTTGCCACCCACCGCATCAATGAAGTTCTGCGTTACCGCCGAACGATCGAATGCCGTATGGTTCGGGAGGACATCCACCAACACCGTAATGCCATACTTTTTAGCTTCGGCCGTCATAGCCGCAAATTCCTCTTTCGTTCCTAACTGGTAATTACCGATAGTCCATTCAATCGGTTGATAATGATAATACCATTTTCCTTTACCGAAAATTTCCATTCCACCCTCTTCTCCTACAAAACACTTGTTGGCCGGAGAGGTCTGCACCATGGTATAGCCCGCATCAGCTATCTGCTTCATATTCTCTCGAATCGTATTGAACGACCAGCAAAAAGCATGTAGGATAACGCCGTTTTGTTTATCCTTGGGCAATGTGGTTTGTCCGGATGAATAACATGGGAAAACAAACAAACCGGAAAGGCACGTCAGTGCCGACACTAAAATCTTTCTTATTTTCATATTTACTTTAATTAGGTTATTAGATTTGAGTTTATGAGTTCAACTTGAAAGCTAATAAATTAAAAACTTAAAAGTTATTTCTTGAACGTAATCGGAATACCCGGTTCTTTGGCCACATTCACAAACGAACGGGGTTTGATATCCACCCGTGAGGATATGAACTCCGGAATATTATAAGATTGCATCATATTCAGATAATAATCCTTATCTTTCTGAGGCATCAGGAATGGTTTCGCGATGGTCCCATCTTCCGATATATGCGCAAAATAAGGACGTGTATATAGCCCATTGTTCCGTCGGCTACTAAAAACAAACCAACGCCCATTGCTACTCCAGGAATGATAGCTCTCCACGTCACGGCTATTTACTTCCTTCAAACGACGATGTTTGCCCGTCCGCAGGTCAATCAGGTATAAATCCGCCTCTTTATGCCAGATGGAGAAGTTCCCATAATCCGACAAGGTGTACATCAGGTAATGCCCATCCGGAGAAACTCTTGGGAAAGAGACGCTTTTACCCTGTTTCGGAGCTGAGTAAAGCGTATCGACCTCCAATCCAAAGGTCCGTTTCTCGGAATCAAAAGAGACTGCACACAAACTATATTTCACCTCTTTGAAATCTTCAGGCATCTTTTGGGCTTCAGCCGTACAAAAATACAGGGTCTTCCCATCGGGAGAAAAAGAGGGGAAAGTTTCGAATGCCTCTTTCCGGAAAAGGAGCGGAGATGTAATGATCTCATGCGTTTCCGTATCATACACCACTACATCCGAAAGCATATCATATACCTCAATGCGATTCCGGTCATTATCGTGGAAAAGTTGTTGGGTCTTATTGACCGAGAATGCTACAAATCGTCCTTCGGGATGCCAAGAGGGGTAAACCAAATCCGAAAGCGTTTCCGGAGTTTTCGTGGTAAGCTTTTCCACTTTATCCCCTTCCACAATATAAGTCCCGCCAAACTTCTGGCGCATATGGAAAAGAAAACGGTCGGCACGCCTGTTGCAAAAGGAATGGCAATTCATGCAATTTCCCCCGGTCTGCATGTTTTCCAGGATGGGAGTCTCATTGTAGGTCGACAAATCACGTTGGTAAATACCCAGTTCCTTCCAAAGTTCATAACCCGGCTCAATACGACGATAAGCCAAATAGGCATCTATCGAATCCGGAGATACATAAATAGTAAATGGACGATACCCCACCCATTCATCTTGTTCACGTGTGATGACCTGCACCTCGAATGCGCCTCCTGCCGATTTCTCCACCAGCGTTTTCCAATCTGATTCCGGAATCGGGAAAGTACCTTTTTTCATCTCTACCTGAAACGTATAATCCGATGAAGTGAAACGCGCTATCGCTTGCTTTATCGGTTCGGTTTTCTCCGATAAACCAAAGTTTAACGGCGCGATATTTACAGGAATAGTGACCTCTTTATAGTCCGGAATAATCTCCGGTAGGGAATCCGATTCCTTGTTTATCGTTACCGGCCCACTTGAACAAGCCCCCAGGCAAAGCCCCATCAATCCGACTATCCAATGAATATATGCATTTCTCATTTTTCTTACTAATTATTGAACATCAAATAAAACCAATAGGTATCTCCATATGTGCGGCGCAATAGGCCCGGCAAAGCGTTATTTCCCCGGTTGGCCAGAACCTGTTTCCGGAAATCGACATACCTGTTCACGATATCCGAATTCAATGCATATTCTTTCCATTTTTCCGGACGATTCTCGAATGCCACCAAGACACCCTCCTGATAGACTACCGGAAGATCGGCCAACCAAGAGACCTCCTTGTAACTATTCAATAGGGCGATGAAGCTGTTCATGTCCCGGCTCAGCAAGTAATAGGCCGCTAAATAGTCGAATGCTACTTTCGCTTTTTCCGGATTCGCCAATATCGGCACACTCAAAGCCGGAATCAGTTCCGTTCCGGAGGCCATTACTTCGACACTATCCGGAGGAAGTAATTCTCGCCTTATGCCCAAAACGGGATCCCGCTCTACCGCGTCATCATCCCGCAAAAAGATTCGTTGGCTTTTCGCCCAATCGTGATAGATTGGCGACTTTTCCATCAACCGGATATATTTCTCCGCCACGATATACTCGCCAAATATCAGGTTGGTCTGTATCAGGCGTTGAATCAAACGCGCGTTATTCTTGCCTCTTGCTCCCATGTTTCCTTCAAAAGCCATACGTTGCGCCAAAGCTGTATTCCCGCACGTAAAGTACAAATCACTTAACAGGGTGGATATATTCTCGGACTTATTCCAAGGTATCGCCAAAGCCTTTTCGTCCCGGAAGTCATAATGGAACAGGTCGGTCGCCATCTTCCCCTCTTCCGATAAAGCTCTTGCCAGCTGGAACATATAGAGATAATTGGTCAATTTGCCTTCGCAATTCTCCTCAATCTTAGCCCATTGTCCCGTCCTTGAATAGTAATCCAGCTCCATAAAACGCAAAGATTTCCAATCTCCATAAGTGCGGATTCCCCACACACCGGCTCCCACAAGCAATAGAATACTGATAGCCTCGCCTATCCAACTTCGTTTCTTTGCATCCGGATTGGCTCTACGTAAAAGGAGTCCGCCTATCAAACTTAAAACTAAAAAAGAGCCCCACGCATAATAGAGCACCCCATTCGGCTCCAGCTTCGGATGGTAATACATCCGGGGTGAAAAGGCTTCGCCAAACGTACTTGTCCAACAATCCAGGTATAGGTAATAGCCCAGCATCAAAGCGACCAAGGGTATCACCGTAGCCACCCATTTCCGTTTTCCTTCCCTCCGGGAAATCTCATAAACCCAGGCGAAAAGCGCAAATAAGGCATAGATGGTTCCTCCGCTCCCCAGCAAGGCAAGCAGGCATAAGACACCACCCCCGATGCGGTAATAGAAATCACGTATGCAGACATAGACAGAGGCAAAAAACAAAAATAGGGCGTAGGCCATTATTCCTTGATAATTGTAATTAAAATCCAACGAAGCGCAAAGCAAGGATAACGCCGGGAGCCATCCCCAATAAGCCAACACGCGGGAATGGGAAAGACGGTACAACAAAAAGCCCGAACCGATGGCCGACAGAGTGGTCAATGCCGCCATAATCCAAGCCCCCCGGTGCGGATAGGCAAAATATTGTACGACCCATTCTGAAAGCCACAAAGCGAATCCCCCGGATTCCCGCCATAAACTCCAGGCATAATCCGTTGTCAACAAGAACAATTGGCTTTGCTCTATATAAAGGAAATAATAGGTGAATGCCCATTGCAAGGCGATTCCTAACCCGACTCCCGCTATTATCGAAAAAAGTAAAAAGCGTGCTTTCATTTCTTTTTGTTTACAAGAGGCAAATGTAAACAAAAAATTAATGCCCTGTGCGAGAAGTGCTAAAAAAGATGCCTGTATTCCACATGACTCTTTCCTGTTTAATCGGATTTTTAATCCAATTGTATTGAGTATCAGTGTTTTTAATCCGATTGTATCCCCAAAGGAGCTCAGTTCTTTTGCCTTGATGCAAAAGAACCAAAAAATCAAGGCTTCGTCTGCTTCGCTACTCGCTCCCTACACTCCGCTGTTCGCATCGCAAACTCGCTTCGCTCAAACAGCGATGCTCCCGGGCGCTCCGTTCCGGTCGTTCGCTTGACGCTCACCAGCCGAGGCCAATCCCCATCGCCCTCGCCTTCGGCATTGGCTGTTATAACCCCTCACCCCTTCGGGGAGCTCCCCTACAACAGGGGAGCTTTTTTTAAAGTCCTGAGGATAGCTCCCCTGTCCTTAGGGGAGCTGGCTCGCGAAGCGAGACTGAGGGGTTAAGATACCTCCTGCGTCATAACATCTCCAGCGTGCATTTGAGACGCAAAATATTGCGTCTCTACAAACAGCCGGCGTAGGAGATGTTTCGACTACGCTTCGCTCCGCTCAACTTGACGTGAAGAAAAGATGTGATGCGGAGCCCTGATGCCGAAGGCGAGGCTGGATAGGATCGGCCTCGGCTGGTGGGCGTTAAACGAACGACCGTAACGGAGCGTCCGGGAGCATCGCTGTTTGAGCGAAGCGAGTTTGCGATGCGAACAGCGGAGTGCAGGGAGCGAGTAGCGAAGCAGGCGAAGCCTTGACCTTTTGGTTACTTTTGGGTCAAGCCAAAAGTAACAGATAATGCTTTTTTCGTCTTCACGCGCACGACTACACGTAGTAGTATTTACTTTACTTTCCTTTACTTTACTTTCCTTTACTTTACTTTGTTGGAAATTGTCGACATTTTTCGCGTTTTTGTATGCAATTTCTTCATTTTTGCATACATTTTTCCGATTCATTTTTGACACCGGAATTTCCATCAACAAATATTTAACATCTTCTATATCAAAGCTTTTGCGTCTACCAACCGCTTCAAAATAGTTCTTCTGAATAGCCTTGGAGGTCAAAAATTGGTATTT
Organism: uncultured Parabacteroides sp.; assembly: GCA_900547435.1. Lineage (GTDB taxonomy): Bacteria > Bacteroidota > Bacteroidia > Bacteroidales > Tannerellaceae > Parabacteroides. The sequence continues at coordinate 809 of URGO01000041.1, read as the reverse complement.
TTTGAATAGAATTGGTTCAAAAACAAACTCCTTGACCAAATTATTCAATTAACAAGATGATGTGCCCTATATCACTTCTATCTTTATCTTACAATCCCTTTTACCTTGCAAAATGGAATGACAGAGCGTGACATTGAATCATTTTTAAGGCGTTCCTTTTTGCTGCCGCTATGCTTGGTGATGAATCTTGCGGCATCATATCCAAACACAATGCCAATTCCTTGCATAATTCGGGATAAGGTTTGCACATGCTTGCAGCAAGTTTAATCATTGCAGAACGTGAACCGTCGCTTTCTTTGGGGTCTGTCAGATGCGTGAGGCAAAAATCCAATAAATTACCGTTTGGCTCATTCGTTGGAAGGTCTGCGAGAATAGTCAGTACCAGCCCACGACGAAAACAAAGTTCTGCGGATGTTGCCATATCAACCAACTCCCCGTAATGCGGAAGAAGATAAATCCTTTTGTCTTCCTTGGATAAATGGGACAGCACCCACGCTGCATTATAAGCCACACGAGGATTGTCCGCTTGTTTCATTGCGGTAAACATAGCCTCAATGCCGCATTCATCGTGATGGAGATTATTGGCCATTGCCATAACCTGTGCTTTTGAAAGTCTGATGTCTAATGGAGGTGTAGAAAGCATAATGCTTGGCCTATTTTCTTTTGATGGTTTGACATTTACGTTTGGTCATCTCTTCGGCGAAGGCTTGTTCGCCTTGTTCCTTGATATAGCGAATGCAAGCGGAACGGTCAGAATTAAACAGAAATGCGAATACTTTGCCTATCCAGTTGGAAAACAACTTGCATTC